>DAOLDB010000042.1:0-34756 GCA_035327565.1 Saprospiraceae bacterium | reverse complement strand
GGATTCGAACCGCCGTACAAGCTTTTGCAGAGCTGTGCCTAGCCACTCGGCCACGCGACCTTTTATACAGGGTTGCAAATATACAATTATTTCTTAAACGCAAAAGCTGCATAAAAAGATCTTCCATTAAGTATTATTCATAATCAATTGCATCTCATAGTTCAGGCTCATTATAGCCTTACTTTTCATTTTCATTCATTATTTTGCATTCGATTCATCGTCATGTAATATGGATAGGAGATCATTTATAAAAAATACGGCTTGGGCTGGTTTGGGAACGAGCGTTAGCTCAACACTGACTTCCCAAGGAGTTTACCTTGCTGATAAATCCAGGAAAGAGTCTTTGTCCGTTGGACTCATCGGTTGTGGTTTGAGGGGCCAAAATCATCTAAACCTCTTATTAAAAAGAGAGGACTGTCATGTCACTGCGCTTTGTGATATAGATGATACGATGATCCAAAGATCGATCGGCCTTATAAAAAAGTATGACAAACCTGTGCCTGTTCTTTATTCAAATGGGCCTCATGATTACATGAGAATGATTGACACAGAAAAATTGGATGCCATACTGATATCAACCCCCTGGGAATGGCATGTACCTATGGCTGTGGCATGTTTGGAAAGGAAAATTTATACCGGATTGGAAGTATCGGGTGCGTTTTCCGTTGAAGAATGCTGGGACCTTGTCAGAGCTTCTGAAAAGAACAGTACCCATCTATATTTTCTTGAAAATGTATGTTTCAGAAGAGATGTGATGGCGGTTTTGCAGATGGTAAGGGAAGGCCTTTTCGGAGAATTGATTCATTTGGAAGGAGGTTATCAACATGATCTCAGAGGTGTAAAATTCAATGATGGTGTCACTCCGTACGATAGTGGTGTAGATTTTGGAGAAAAGGCATTTAGTGAAGCCCGGTGGAGGACACAACACTCCATACATCGCAATGGCGATTTATACCCCACTCATGGCATTGGCCCCATTGCACAATACATTAATAGTAACCGTGGAAACCGCTTTGAATATTTAACCTCAATGAGTTCCAAAGCTCGTGGCTTACATGAATATATCGTTCAGCACCCCAAAGGCGGCAGTCATCATCCCAATGCAAACATTGAATTCAGGTTGGGAGATAAAATCACAACAACCATCAAAACAAGCCAGGGAGAAACTATTATACTGCACCATGACACCAATTTACCACGACCCTATTCTCTTGGATTCAGAGTGCAGGGCACTAAAGGAATATGGATGGATCTACATTCATCAATCCACCTGGAAGGATTGTCTCCTCCTCACCGATGGGAAAATACCTCTGAATATTTCGAAAAATATGATCATCCCCTTTGGAAAAAATATGGAACCAAAGCTACCGGTGCCGGTCATGGAGGAATGGATTTCTTTTTGATACATTCCTTTGTAGAACATGCAAAAAAATCAGAAGCTCCTCCATTTGATGTTTATGATGCAGCTACCTGGAAGGTAATCACCCCCCTCTCTGAACAAAGCATTGCGTTAGGCAGCCAGCCTGTTACTATTCCTGATTTTACTAATGGCCGATGGATCAACAGAAAAAACACTTTTGCATTTCATGATGAATACTAAAGAAGTCCTGATAGGACAACACCGGTCTTTATTTGGAACAGAAGAGTATATTCTGGCAGCCCCCGGCAGGATCAATATCATTGGAGAACATACAGATTACAATCAGGGCTTAGTCCTTCCTTATGCATTGAACAGACATATTTATATGGCATGGTCAACGGGTGAAGACCGGATATTAGTTTATTCTCTTGATTACCGTCAGTTTATGGATCTTTCTGAAATACCAGTATTTCATGGATGGATGAATTATTTCTTTCAGGCTAAGGAATTATTTCTTAGAAAATTTGGTGAAGTACCTCCATTGCATATAACCATCGCTTCGGATCTTCCTTCCGGTGCCGGAGTATCGTCATCTTCTGCTCTAACCTGTGGCATTATCTTTCTTTTTCAACATGCTTTAGGGCTATCATTGGATCGGGAAGAAATGATCAGGCTGGCAGTAGAAGTAGAACACGGAACCGGAGTCAGGGGTGGAACCATGGATCAGACCACCATTTTATGCGCTAAGAAAAATTATGCTGTTAAACTAGATTTTAAAAAAAATACCAAAACTTTTGTTCCTGTTAACTTCGGAGACTTTACGCCATGGTTGATACACTCAGGCATATCCCACAGTTTAGTTCACTCTGATTACAATCAAAGAAGAAGAGAATGTGAAGAATCTGTATGGCGGATCAGTAGTGAATACAGGCCAATAAAAAGTCTTTCTGATCTCAATCCGGACGATTTGAATTATCTCAATCTCCCTGAAATGCTATTTCGACGTACCTCTTTTGTGGTGAAAGAGAATGAAAGAGTTAATCAGGCATTTGACTGTCTCCATGGAAATAATATTGAATCATTGGGCCAATTACTCTATCAATCGCATGAAGGATTATCGAAGTTGTATGAAGTAAGTACCCCCGAAATCGATTACTTCATTGAATCTCTTAAGAATAAAGGTGAAGTAGCTGGTGCAAGAATGATTGGTGGAGGCTTCGGAGGAAGCATACTGGCCTTGATCAGAAAAGGAAGTGATGTATTGGATGATGTAGTATGGCAATACAATCAAAAGTTTAATAAAAAGGCTTTTTTTATCGAAGCGGAAAGCAGCCAAGCATTAGAGATTATTCAATGAGTATTCAGCTTTACCGGAGAAAAAAGGTAAATAACAGATACTTATGCGCAATTTAAAATTTTCAGACGGAGAGTGCTGCTTTTAAATTCACTGATCTTTAGTTACCCCCGGGATCACTGAATCCGGTAAAATAAACTTCAAAGTATCACTCTTTCTTATTAGTAAAGTGTCAAGGTATCTTTTCAAAATAGAGTCCGGTATGTCGGCGTTTGGAAAATTTTCCGGGAACCATGAAGTATCCTTCGCTTTACGAGGAAATACCAGTGAATCGAAAAGAGGAGCAGCAACAAATCCTGAATCGATCTTTACTGGATCAGGCCAGAGCGGCCTTTCAGGCCTGTCAGGAAAATCAAATAAATCTGCAAGGTGACGGTCAATCAACCGGGCCAATGTAGTATCTACATGCACTTCAGCATCTTGAACGATTTCCAGACGACATGTTACCAACCTTCTCGTTTTGTAATCTTCCACTCTCTTTTGTGCTGCACGAATCACTCTGGGATCATCAATGGAAGGTGGCCTTTCTTCGATCAGCAAGTCGCAACTCAAACTAAACAGAATAGAGATGAGTATAAATATCTGGAAAGAAATGCGGAAACTCTGCCACCCCGGAGTTTCATATTTTGAGGAAATCCATTGGCTTTTCATATCAATCATCGGGTACGGAGGGCTAGAATTTCTCGAATACGTTCATCAATAATGGAATCAACGGACAAGTCAAAGATCTGTACCCGCATTTGTTCACAAAGTGAATCCGACAATTTCCTAATGGAATCTGACTGTTTTCTAAATAAAGAATCAACCAATACCCATTCGCCTGTATTGAGTTCTCTTTCCGGATCAGGAGCACATGAATACCACACCAGAAAAAGAAAAATAAAAAGGGTTATGAGTAAATTTTTCATCCCACATCAATCACTTTACGTCTCAGCTCAAAATTTTTGCCTAAATATACTTTCCTGACTATTTCATCCTGCGCAAGCACCTCCGCAGTGCCTGCTCTCAATATGCTACCCTCAAACATCAAATATGCCCGATCTGTGATACTCAAAGTTTCCTGCACATTGTGGTCTGTAATCAGGATACCAATATCTTTGGTTTTTAATTTTGCCACAATATATTGGATGTCTTCCACAGCTATGGGATCTATACCTGCAAAAGGTTCATCCAGTAATATAAAATCTGGTGAGGAAGCCAAAGAACGCGCTATCTCTGTTCTGCGACGCTCGCCTCCTGAAAGTGAATCACCGGAATTTTTTCTCACTGTTGAAAGACCAAATTCATCGATCAATGATTCCAGTTTTGCAAATCGCTCATCCCGGGTTAATGGCATCATTTCCAATACAGCCAATATATTGTCTTCAACCGAAAGTTTCCTGAAGACTGAAGGTTCCTGTGGCAAATATCCCACTCCCTTTCGCGCCCGTTTATACATGGGAAAAGAAGTGATGTCTTCATCCCCGAGGTACACTTTACCATCATTAGGTTGGATAAAACCAACCATCATATAAAAAGTGGTGGTTTTGCCTGCACCATTAGGTCCCAAGAGACCAACAATTTCCCCTTTCTTTACATTAATGGATACGGTTTTTACCACCTCTCTTTTACCGTATATTTTTACAAGATTTTCAGATCTTAAATACATATTATCTGTTTTTTTTCCATTTATATGCTGCCTGCAAATCCCAACTTGCCCGCAACGCATCAAGTTTTATAAAACGAATCCTTTCCGATTGTTCTTTCCTTATATAAGACCCGGGATCCCACCTCCCATTTCCATTGCGATCCTCCAAAATCCCCAATCTGTATTCTCCCGGTTGCAAAGTCATAAACTTAATTTCAACACTATCCATTCCAGAAACTGTCTGTTTTCTGAATCCTTCTTCCCCTTTATATAGTGTTACTACATAAGGATAGAGGGAATCAAGTCCGGTTAAAGTAAAATAAATATCACCAAAATCGTCCAACGAAAGTACATTACATTCCTGGCGAATGGTGTCATTCACACTCCCATAGTAATCCTTTACCATACCTGGAGGTATTTCCAATTGATAGCTACGACCTGGTCTCCACCTGCCTTTTCCACGTATGGTATTTCCAACTATAGCCCAATCTACCCTGACCCGGTTACCTGAGGTATCCACCGCATACAAAGTATCAGAAACAGAAACCACTGGTCTCATAAATTCTATTTTCAAACTATCTACCGGAGAAAGGGAAATGGCGGCCTGGCGAGGTGAAACTATTCTTCTTAATTCCAGCTTGGTATAATCTACGTCAAAAACAGGACGGACTTTAACAGTATCCTTTGGCAATATAACATTGAAATCTTTGGATTCCATAGAGTACCATAGAAGCAGTGTATCTTTATTTACAGAAGTCCATATGATTTCAGCATCTCCTTCTACGGAATATGGGATTACTTCTTGGATATCCTCAGAATACAATAATTTAACCATTCCGTTCTTGGATGAATGCATTTTTAAAAACCGGTTGGTTGAAAATTCCTGAAAAATCTCCAGTTCAATTTCCAGATCAAAAGTATCCGTCAAATGTATTATGTCTTCATAAAAGCCAATGCGTTCTGAATTTTGGTCATATTTATAATTCAAATTGGCATCCTCCAAAGCAAAAAGCTTGAATGAATCAGACCGGATGTTCTGGAAGCGATAGGTACCTTCTGCATCTGTAATGGAAAAATAGAACGGTTTTTCTTTGTACACTACAGAATCCTGAAGATTGTCGTAGAGCATCACATACACGTCTTTTACCGGCTCACCCGAATATGCATCCAACACACGGCCTGAAAATGAAAGAGAATCAATGATGGGTCCCGTACTAAATACAAAAGTGAAGTTTTCAATACGGTTATTCTCTCTGAAGTCCCCTATTCCATCGCCAAAATTAAAAATGTAGGTAGCGTTTTCTTTCAAAACTTCTTTTTCGTTTAATTCGACTTTAAGCCGCTTGCCGCGAACTTCCATTTTAGGGATGTATTCCAATGGGGGGGATACGATAATCTTCCCTACCAAATTATTGGCTTGAATAAATTCATCAAAGTAGAAGACGTAATTCTTTTCAGTAAAAAAGGTTTGAAGTCCTGGTGTTGATCTGATGGAATCAAGTACAGGAGGAGTTTCATCTTTGGGACCTCCAGTCGGATTGCCAGTAACCGCACAAGCATACCAACTAACTATCCATAGCATGGGCAGCAAGAATATGATGCCCCTCTGAATCAGGCTCTTTTTGTGCGTTTCCATATCATTCTTAAACAACCCGGCAAAAATCAGATATTTTTTGATTAAATTTTGACCGAACAGTCAATTTAAGAACGGTTACGGTTGCCGGGATGGTATAACATTAACGTTTTGCGCAGATAATCTGTGTGTACATGAGTATATATCTCCGTGGTAGTGATGGATTCATGTCCTAACATCTCCTGAACTGCTCTCAGGTCTGCACCTCCTTCAACCAGATGACTGGCAAATGAATGCCTGAATGTATGGGGACTTACATTCTTTCTGATGCCGGCCTTTTCTACAGCATCTTTCACAATTTGAAAAACTGAAATTCTGCTTAGTCGCTGACCACGACGGTTGAGAAAAATAATATCTGAATGCTCTTTATGTACAGGAATATGTATTCTTTCACTTTGTAAATACAATTCAATCTGATGTATTGCTGATGGAGCAATGGGAATCATCCTTTCTTTATTATTCTTTCCCAGTACCTTGATCCAGCCCAAATCTGGAAAATAATTGGAAATGCGCAAGTGTACAAGTTCAGAAACCCGCAATCCACATGCGTATAAAGTTTCAATGATGGCTTTATTTCTATGGGCGACAGGCACACTCATGTCCATGCTATCAAGGATTAATTGTATTTCATCAAAACTAATGGTATCCGGCAAATTTCGCTTGAGTTTCGGGCTGTCCATCATTTTCGCAGGGTTGATATTGAGCATATCCTCCAATAATAAATATTTGTAAAAAGCTTTTACGCCCGAAATTATTCGGGCTTGGGATTTGGCTTCTAGTCCTTGACCAAACAATGATGAAGTAAATGATTCCAAATCCTCTCTGGTTAATGCCAACGGGCCTTTTTGTTGTAAAAAATCAAGGTCAAATTCAAATAATTTGTTGACATCTCTGATATAAGCATCTACGGAATGAATGGATAAATTTCGCTCCAGAGACAAATAATCTTTAAATCCCTGAATCCAGATTTCCCAGCTATTACTTTTCATGCTTTCATTATTTGCTTACTATTCTGGTCTTTGCGTATTTCTGTTCCTCTATTTATTAATTTCATTTGCCCCTTTTATAAATCTTCATACTCATTCATTCTGACATCAATTTTTTTAATGATCTTTTCAAGATTGAATCCCCCATTGGGGTTTCTCCTATTGACCTTGACGATATCTCATGTCCCGATCAAAAATATAATTCAGATAGACTCTAAACACTAAATAACTGCTAATCATTGAAAATAAATTACAAATATATTGCAATTATATGTAATGTATAATAAAAATTAGATTTTGACAATCCTGTCTTGTTAACATAATAATGAAATTAAATTGTTGTATTCTTCGTCTATGCCCCTTTATCCCGTTTTATTATTTCATACGGAGAGTTATGAAATACCTCTTATAGGCAAATAATATTTTGTAATTTTGCATAAAAAAAGCGTACAAATAAATCATGTTCATAGATATTATGATAAAGATTAATTTTTATTTCAGGATCACTATATTGACCTTCCTGTATTCTCACGTGTTATCAGCACAGAATACTCCTGGTTATGAAAATCCATACAAAACCATTTATGAGCATCTTGCAAATCTTCAGGATGATCAGTATTATCCGGGAATGTCAGCATTGTCCTTCCCCCCATCCCTCGATAGTATCAACCGGGTAGACCTTGCCATCAAAATGAAAAGGATATACGATGGTAAGGGGTTATATGTTTGGGTCAATCGAATTCCAAAAGACAGTCTGTATACTGATTCTTTGGCAAGAGATCATATTTATTTTCCTTTCCCTTCTGAGTTGCCTGATGTTTTCCTTGAAAGAAATGATGGCAAATGGACCTATTCGTTGAAAACTTCCAGAATTATACCCGCCTTATATAAATCAACCTATCCTTTTGGCTTAGACCGGCTCATTGATTATACAAGCCACCATAATGGAAGAAAATTTTTAGGACTCTTTGGCTGGCAGTATTTGGGTATACTCATTCTTATTATATTTTCAATTTTACTGCACTTTCTATTCAGCCGGTTGCTGGATTTTATCATTTCAAGATCGTTTTGGCAGAGCAGTTTAGTCAGTGTTGAAAAAACCGATTTGCTTAGAAAAGCAGACGGCAAACTTAGTCTGGCACTCATATTTACATTATTGATTTATCTGATACCTGTACTACAGCTTCCTGTAAAATTTTCAACATTCCTTCAGAAAGGACTAAAAATCGGGTTCACTATTTTTATATTAATGCTGATTCTGGGGATTATTGAAATTATTAGGGTGTACCTAAGAGATCTTGCACTGAAAACTGAATCGAAGCTGGATGATCAACTGGTTCCTATCGTATCAAAAACTTTAAAGGTCTTAGCCATTGTCATCACTTTCTTTCATATTCTTCATCTCCTTCAGGTTAATATTGCTGCCATCATTGCAGGAATCTCAATTGGAGGACTGGCACTTGCCCTTGCTGCACAGGACACAGTAAAAAACCTGATCGGATCGGTTATGATATTTTTTGATAAACCTTTTCAGATCGGTGACTACATTATTAGTGGTGATATCGAAGGAAGTGTGGTTGAAGTAGGTTTCAGATCCACAAGAATTATGCGCCCCGATACTTCCATTATATCAGTACCCAATGGCACTATATCAAATAATACCCTGAACAATCTGGGAGTTAGAAAGTTAAGGATGTTCCGAACAACCATTACCCTGGAATACCGTACACCGGTAAGAAACTTAAGAAATTATGTGGAAGCATTGCGAAAAATGGCTCAGGAACACCCTAAAGTGGATAAAGAACGTATTTTGATATACTTAAACGATCTGGCGTCATCTTCTGTGAATATCTTTTTTCGCATTTATATTGAGACTACCGTATTGCAGGAAGAATTAATCATCAAAGAAGAAATCATTTACAGGATGATTGAACTTGCAGAAGAAAGTGGCGCCGGCTTTGCATTTCCGTCCACTTCAGTTTATATTGAGAAAAATCCAGAATCATAATGTAAAATACAATTCTTAAACATAAGGTTATATTATTTCTACAAAGGATCGAAAGAAGAATTAGATGATTAAACGTTGTAAACATCGTTTTATAAGTTAATTATAGGCATATTATCTTAAAGGGAAGGCATGGAACCAAAGTCAGTGATATTTTTTCTGCTTCAACTGATGGTAAATTAACAAATAATGATTATTTTTAAAACAAACATTGTGTAAGTACATTCAATGGTTGAATCTTCGGAATATTTATTATGTCAATAGATATTGCCTTTATTCTCTTTGTTAAAAAAAATAAATGTTTTACTGACCATTCCAATGATTTAATAATAAAAAAATTTTAAAAATTCTGTATTACATCCGGTAGCAGTCCAGTTTTTTACATTGGGCACAGATGATCATGACATGGAAATGGCAGATTTTATTAACACTTTAAAAAAAATGACTAAAGGTTTTAATTTTTATATAAATGAGGTGATTTAAAACCTGATGTAAAAGAATAAAATATGGATACGGTACATACAACTTCCGATCTTAATCTGGCTTTGAAGAAATATTTTGGTTTTGATCATTTTAAATCCAATCAGGAAGAAATCGTACAAAGCGTAATGAGTGGTAAGGATACCTTTGTAATTATGCCTACGGGGGGTGGAAAATCACTGTGTTATCAAATGCCCGCCATACTCCTTCCAGGAACAGCAATTATTATCTCTCCGCTGATTGCATTAATGAAAAATCAGGTAGACTCCATCAGGGCATATAGTGGTAATGAAGATGTGGCTCATTTCCTCAACTCTTCCTTGAATAAAGGTCAAATGATGCAGGTCAAATCTGACATTACTGCGGGTAAGACCAAAATGCTCTTCGTAGCACCGGAAACGCTTACGAAGGATGAAAACATTATATTTTTCAGAAAAACGAATGTATCGTTTGTAGCCGTTGATGAAGCCCATTGTATTTCAGAATGGGGACATGACTTCAGGCCGGAATACCGGAGGATCAAATTAATGATTGATGCCATAGGAAAGAATATTCCTGTGATTGCTCTGACTGCCACCGCCACGCCAAAGGTGCAGTCTGATATTATTAAAAATCTGGACATGCACAATCATAAAACATTCATTTCTTCATTCAACAGGGATAATTTGTTTTATGAAATTCGTCCAAAAATCAACAAGGATCAGACCTATAAAAGCATAGTTCAATTTATCAAGACCATGCCGGGAAAAACCGGAATCATATATGTTCAGGCGAGAAAAACCACTGAAGAAATTGCAAAAATCCTCAATGTAAACGGCATTAAATCCTCACCATACCATGCGGGTCTGGATGCAAAGACCCGCTCAAAAGTTCAGGATGATTTCCTTATGGAAGAAATTGAAGTGATTGTGGCTACCATTGCATTTGGTATGGGAATTGACAAACCAGATGTTCGATTTGTTATCCATTATGATATACCCAAGTCAATTGAAAACTATTATCAGGAAACAGGAAGAGGTGGCAGAGATGGGCTGGATGGAAAATGTCTGGCTTTTTATTCCTATAAAGATATTTTAAAGCTGGAAAAATTTCTAAGAGACAAGCCTGTCGCAGAAAGAGAATTAGGCGCTCAATTGATGGAGGAAATCATCGCCTATGCTGAGACCAGTTCCTGCCGGCGTCAATTTCTCCTTCATTATTTTGGTGAAGCATTTGATCCGGAAGAATGCAAAAACATGTGCGATAATTGTAAACATCCAAAAGAAAAAGAAGATGTCACCAAAGAAATGAAAAGTGCACTAAAAGCCGTAGTAGCGCTTTCCGAGCGGCATACGGTGAAGCCGCTGGTTGAGTTTGTTACCGGTAAGAAATCCAAGCAAATGAAAGATTTCCGATTTGATAAACATGAAATATTTGGTATTGGCCAACATAGAGATGAGCTTTTCTGGCACTCAATTTTCAGACAAGCCATTCTTCATAATTTTTTGTATAAAGAAATTGAAGAATATGGTGTACTAAAAATAACCGACCTGGGTAAAGAATTTATCAAATCCTCTGTCAAACTGGAAATTCCACTCAACAGGGACTATTCTGATGCTGAAGGTGATGATTTTGTAGTCGGTGAAGGTTCTGCCGGGGCCGCACTTGATGATCTTTTAATGAATATGTTGATCGATTTAAGAAAAAGAGAAGCGAAAAGGAAAAATCTACAACCCTGGATTCTTTTTTCCGAACCTTCATTGCAGGATATGGCCACTTTTTATCCGATAAGCCTTGAAGACCTTACGAAGATATCCGGGATAAATAAAGAAAAGGCCGTCAAATTTGGAATGCCGTTTATAGAGTTGATTCAACAATATGTTGAAGAAAACGATATCGACCGTCCCTCCGATTTTGTCATGAAGCAGGTCGCTGATAAATCAAGGGATAAAGTGACCATCATCCAGGCCATAGATAAAAAAATGCCTTTTGAGGATATCGCTGATACTTTGAAATTCAACATGGAAAAACTGCTTGAAGAAATGAATATGATCGTTGATTCAGGAACTAAGCTCAATATCAATTACTACATTGATTACAATCTGGATGAGGATGTGGTAGAAGAAATCATGGATTACTTTCATTCTGCCACTTCGGGTTCTTTGGATGATGCTTACCGCACCCTAAAAGATGAAGATATCACCCTGGAAGAAATATTGATGGTTCGCATAAAATTTGTTTCTGAAGTAGTCAACTGAATCTGTGAAGAATATTTTAATCATCAATGGGCCAAACCTCAATCTCCTGGGAACCCGGGAAACCTCCATATATGGAACGAGGACATTTCACTCGTTTTTTGCAGACCTTGAAGAAGAATTTAAGGATATTGCTTTAAATTATTATCAATCTAATCATGAAGGAGATATCATTGACAAACTGCATCAGGTAGGTTTTATTATAGACGGAATAATTTTAAATGCAGGGGCATTTACACATACCTCCATTGCCATCGCTGACGCTATCAAATCAATAGATACTCCGGTGATAGAAGTTCATATCTCTAATATATATCAAAGGGAAGTCTTCAGGCATCATTCCTATTTGAAAGATGTTTGCATTTTAAGTGTGGTGGGCAAAGGATTAGACGGTTACAGGGAAGCCATAGAGTATTTTATACGAAATCAATGAACTTACTTCATCCTACGAATTAGTTCATGATACCTGACCTTTGTCCAGAATAGTTGATATATCCTCCAGTCGGTCTTCTCTTACACTGTAAAACTGTTTTGGTCTGATCACAGACATCCTTTGTGACAGATATTCCTGTTCAGGCTGCCCAGGAGTAGGAATGATGATCGCCTTACTTTCAGTAATTATCATATCCATGATGCCCGAATAACCTGCTCTGCATATAATCCATTCAGAAGAACATATGGCTTCATTCAACATCTCTGATGTCATCATATCTACCCTGTTATTCCTTCCTACATGGTTAATTTTGCCGGGCACACCTCTTACCAACAAATAATCTCTTCCTCTTAATGTCTTACCCATCTCTTTCTCAAGTTTGGTTCTTGCCGGCTCGGGTCCGGATAAAATGACTAATAGTTCCCTTACTTTTTCTCGCTCCAGCTTCTGAAACCTACTTAAAATGCCCATATACTTTATGTTGGTAGTTTTGGAAAATTGAATCATTCGGCCAGAGATATTATGAGGAGGAGGGAAGTCGGGTACCCAGCATTCATCAAATTTATGTATCCAAAAACTTTGTAAATAAGACAAAAACCTTCCCAACCATTTTGGCATTACAGGAATGGAAAGTTGATGTCCAATAAATATATTTCTGGTATTTTTAAATCGGGCGCCATACCGGTTATCTGAAATGATCGTATCGATATAGTATTTCCGTACAACCGACGCGACAGTTCTTCTCTCCCTGATGATAGCCAATAACATGGGTAATATATTGATCAACATATTCATCTTCATGTTCCTGAATGGATACCTCACTCCATAAGAAGGCATTAATATGCATTCAATATCTGGAAATTCATTTTTAAGGAAAGAGAGTGAAACCCCGTCAGTAGCCAAATAAATGTCTTTTTGGTTAGCTAATAAATATTGAATTATTGGAATACACCGTGAAGCATGGCCCAGTCCCCAGTTTAAAGGTGTGATCAAAATCCTTTGAGAAGCACCTAATTCTAAATGAAGGAATTGCTTGAAATCCATAATAAAGGATAGTCCTTTAAAGAATTGAAATAGTCACACTTCTTATTTTCAAATTAAAGCCTGATTTCGTCTTGATTGCCATCAAAAAATTTATACTCATGTATGGCAAAATTGGCGTCTTGTTTGATCCTGATCCATTTGTAAAAGCTTATCAACCACCTCATTTGGCGGCTGGGAAATCCTTTTTTCAAAAAAGTATATACATACGGATGCACATGGAGGTTCAAGGATGTATCAGGTCTGGATCTGATGATAAACTCAAGATCTCTTTGCAAATCATCGGTAATCAATAGGGTAGGTCTTGCCTTGCCTGTGCCCTCACAAGTCGGACAAACCTCAGTGGTATCAATAATGATTTCCTGCCTGACGCGCTGACGGGTTATTTGCATTAATCCGAACTTACTGAGAGGCAGTATGGTATGTTGAGCTCTGTCGTTTCGCATAAATTGCTTCATTGCCTTGAGCAATATTCCCTTGTTTTCAGATTTTCTCATATCGATAAAATCGATAATAATCAGTCCTCCTATATCTCTGAGTCTCAACTGACGTGCAATTTCTTCAGCCGCCTCAACATTTACAGCCAAAGCCGCATCTTCCTGACTTTTCTTTTGCATTTTGGGGCCGCTATTCACATCGATCACATGCATGGCCTCAGTGCTTTCAATGACCAGATATGCACCACTTGCCAAAGTAAAAGTTTTTCCAAATGATGATTTGATTTGTTTTGTAACACCCATTACATCAAAAATAGGTCGGCTATTTTTATACTCTTTTACTATTCCTACCTTGTCAGGGGCAATGTCAGAAATATAGTTTTTCAATCCCTTATAAAGGGAATTGTCATCTACCAAAATGCGATTGAATGTATCATTGAGAATGTCCCTGAGTATGCTGGTAGTTTTGTCCAGTTCAGAGTGAAGCTTTTTAGGTTCGCGGGCTATTCTTAATTCTCTGTACATATCATTCCACTTCACTTCAAGTTCTCTGATTTCTGCATGTAAATCAGCTACTTTTTTACCAGCGGCTGCTGTTCGCACTATAACCCCAAATTTCTTAGGCTTGATACTTTCTACAAGAACTTTCAGACGCTTCCTTTCTTCCTGACTGGCAATTTTTTTTGATACTGCAATGAAATTATTGAAAGGTGTAATTACAATGTATCTCCCTGGGAGCGTGATTTCACAGGTAAGCCGGGGTCCTTTGGTAGATATAGGTTCTTTAAGTACCTGGACCAATACAGGAGTGTTCCTCTCAAAAACCTGATCAATTTTTCCGTTTTTCGGATTATCGGGTTCTTGTTCAAAATGTTCCAAAGAGGCGGTATTCAGCTTCTTATTGATTACCAGGTAAGTGTATTTTTTTAGCGAATTAATTTGAGGGCCGATATCGGTAAAATGAAGAAAAGCATCTTTTCTTAATCCTAAATCGACAAATGCTGCATTCAGGCCTGGCATCAACCGCTTGATTCTGCCCAGGTAAATATCTCCCACAGCGAAGTTGTTATCCGTTTTCTGACGGTGTATTTCTACCAGTCTATGGTCTTCAAGTAACGCAATTTCAACTTCTGTGGGCGATGAACTAATGACTAATTCTTTATCCACAGTCCATATTTTAATTCCTATGCATGGTTAGGAATTGGAAAGTGCGATGAACTTACAGATCAAATTTTGAGAAGAATCTTTTAGGTCATTGGGCGATCAATCATTCTGATTTTGGAGTCATTTATTATGAATCACTGATCTGTATGAAAAAGACTCCATCGTTTCACTTTCCTGTTTACCGGCAGGCAAAGTCCAAAAAAACTTTGCCTGCAAGCCTTACCATTCATTGATGATGAATAATAGATTATCTGTTCTTTTTCTTATGTCTGTTTTTTCTCAATCTCTTTTTGCGCTTATGCGTTGAGATTTTGTGTCTTTTTCTTTTTTTACCGCATGGCATATTTTCAAAAATTTTTATTTACTGAACACATTGATTACTATATAATTCTGCATTTGTTTCATCTGATAATTTTTCATAAACAATTGCCAGAAGACAAATTACATTTTTATTTTTTGGGTCAATTTCTTCTGCCTGCTTCAATCTTTTTAAAGCATTTTCAAGTTGATTGGTTCTGATAGACAGCCTACCTAATTGAGTAAGAATCTGAACATTATCAGGAAACTCTTCTTCTAAAGATCTCAGCATTAAAATTCCTTTCATGGGTTGATCAGAAGGAGGGAACTCTACATAAACTAAAGCCAGATTGATTCTGTGGCTGAGATTATGAGGTTCCAAAGAGATAGCCGTTTCAAAAGCCTTCACTGCCCTATGAAAACTCCATATTTTAACCTTTTCTTCCTGAGCTTGCTGTACACTTAGCAAATAAGTCGTTCCTGCCATAGCCCATGACTCACCACCATCAACAATTTTTGCTATTTCTTCAGCATAATATCCCGAAATAGCAGGAAACCCCATTTCGTACCACTTCCCTGACAATTGCTTCAACTTCTCTACTTTAAGAGAATCATTTTTCTCATCACTAAGTTCCAAATAAATAGATTCAATCAAACCATATCTGGAACCCAGGCTCACTTTAGCTTCACGAATCAGGTTTTCAATGCTTGTCGCTTCAATATTAAAAGCGCGGGTCTTTTCCAGCTGTTTCTGGCTTTTTGGTTTTATATCAAATCCAAAATATAATATAGCCAATGCCAGGATGCTTACCAGAATTGTTAACCATTGATCCCTTGACAGGGTTTTCATTAATCTTCGTCTTCTACTACTGAAGACAAGGAAGTTACATTATCCTTGACCTGATCAACAAAAATTTTTGCCGGTTTAAAGGCAGGAATATAATGCTCGGGAATTTCAATTGCCTTATTTTTCTTTATATGTCTACCAATTTTTTTCGCTCTTTTCTTGATTATAAAAGAACCAAATCCTCGGATGAAAACGGGCTCACCTTCTGCCAATGAGTCCTTTACTTCATTAAAAAACATTTCCAATGTGACCAAAACATCTACCTTAGGTACACCTGTCTTTTCTGAGATAGTTGATACTAAATCGGCTTTTCTCATTCTTATTCTTTGATTTATAATTAGTTACACAATTAATTACATTCCTCAAAAGTGGGACAAATTTCGTAATATTTATTTAATATGGAAATATAATGCTACTTTTTTTTTAGATTTGTTTCAATTTAATACATTCATTTCCAATACCTTAATTTTTTTTTTGAATAATCCAAATATTCGTTGGGATTCTTACTAAACCATTATCCGGTCTACTTGACTTATATTTGCCAAAATTTACAGATTTATGATCATGTCAATGACTGGATTTGGGAAAGCAGTCTCTGAATACAATGGCAAAGTAATCACTGCCGATATCCGGTCTCTCAACAGTAAAGTTACAGACTTACGCATTAAAGTTCCTAATTCATATAAAGATAAGGAAATATCCATCAGAAATTTAGTCATTGAAGGAGTGGTGCGAGGCAAAATAGACCTTACACTTTCCATAAGTTCTGAAGGAGCCGAAGATGAAATCGGACTGAATGTCCCTCTGTTTAAAAAATATTTTTTTGAATTGAGAAAACTTCAAAATGAACTCGATTTCCATGAGCAGGGCGACCTATTCTCAGTCATACTCAGAATTCCAAACGTTGTGACCAATGTTGAATCTGAGATAAGTGAAAAAGAATGGGAACAAGTTGTCCATGTGATCGAAATGGCTATTCAGGACATGCAAAAACACCGATCAAAGGAAGGAGAAGCTCTTAAAGATGATTTAAAAATCAATGTAGAAAATATTGCTGCAAAACTCCAAAATATTTCCCCTTTTGAAGATAACAGAGTTGAAAGGCTTCGTGCGAAATTCAAAAAAAATCTCGATGACTTTTTAGGAAATGACCTCATTGATTTTAACAGGTTTGAACAGGAAATTCTACACTATATTGAGAAATTGGACATCAATGAGGAAAAGGTTAGGCTGGCTCAGCATTGTCAATATTTTTTAGAAATACTTAATAATGAAGATATTGTAGTAGGCAAAAAATTATCATTTATCAGTCAGGAAATGGGAAGAGAAATTAATACGCTTGGAGCCAAAGCCCAGGATTTTGACATCCAACAAATTGTAGTGTCCATGAAAGATTCATTAGAGCAGATCAAGGAGCAATTGGCTAATGTAGTGTAGAATCGTATGTCCCAAAGCAGTAAAAAACAAAATAAGATTGGTAAGGTCCTGATAATAACCGCTCCCTCAGGTTCAGGAAAAACAACCATCGTCAGGCATCTGATCAACCATTTTGACCAATTAGCATTTTCAATTTCCGCCACTACCCGGTCAAAAAGGAAAAATGAAATCCATGGCAGGGACTATTATTTTATAGACCGTGAGACATTTTTAACAAAAGTAGAAAACGGTGAGTTTATTGAATGGGAAGAAGTGTATGATAATCAATATTACGGAACTTTGAAATCAGAAGTTGAAAAACTCTGGCATGATGGAAAAATTGTAGTCTTTGACATAGAAGTGAAAGGGGCTACCTTTCTTAAAAATCTTTATAGTGACAATTCTCTTGCAATTTTCGTTAAGGTGCCTACCATGGAAAAACTGTATGAACGCCTAAAAAATCGAAAAACGGAAGACAAGGAAAGTATAAAGCGAAGAATGCAGAGAATCAAAAGAGAGATGGCTTATGAAACCTTATTCGATATCGTTTTATACAATGATCATCTTCCACAAACGTTACAAAACGCTGAAAAAATAGTAGAGGATTTTATCAAAAGCTCATATAAATGAAATTGAATGGTTACGCTGACTACACATGGAATAAAAATCACAGTAATAAGTCGCTATGAAAAAGGAGCCTCCAATCCTGCATTAAAAAGATATATCCACTCATACATAGTTAAAATAGAAAATCAAAGCTCAAGAACAATTAAACTCCTTTCCAGATATTGGCTTATTACTGAAGGAGATGGCACTAAGAAAGTAGTGACCGGAGAAGGGGTGGTGGGTGAACAACCTATATTGATGCCGGGAGAAGTTCATACCTATTCATCATGGTGTCCGCTTTCTCTCCCTAATGGTAAAATGGAAGGTCATTATAAAATGAAAGATCTGGATGATGGCCAAATGATTCAGGTACTCATTCCAGCTTTTATACTTACTGCTGATTATAAACAAAATTAAAATCTAGGGTTAATAACCCAGTTCATTCTATTAATAACTTCTAATCCCCGGAATAAAACTCATTAAATATGTTCGCTAATTTCTGATACCACACAGGTTGATTTTCAAATAAAATTTGAGGATGTGTAAAATAACAATACACCAATACAGCTCTTTTGTCCACCTGATTGTATCCTAGTGTTGATTTGATCCTTTCGATAGTAAAACCACTGCAAAGCTCCAAAAGAGTATCATCAATTTCATCATTTAGAGGCATTTCCCCAGGATTAAAACAGTCCAGATATGCCAACGCAAAAGCGTGAAGCCCAATATTATAATTCTCTTTAGTGATCATTCCAGCTAACAAATGCTCAAGAGACAAAATAACCATTCCATCCTCTTTATTCAATTCGAATGTGTGGTAAAATTGGTATTCCGGACTTGGAAATGCATGTTTATAAATATATATCCGGTCATAGCCATTTAATAAAAAATCTTCCCTGTTCATCGTAAGCATCACAGGAATACTGGCAATAATCCCCATGACATCTTCCGGCACATCCCTTATTTCGCTTCCAACGGCCTTAAACTCCCTTCCAAATAAATATATATTTATCCGATTGCGAAACCTTTCCTTGTGTTCTTGATTCAATTGAATGTAATAAGAATGATAAAGTTCCAACCATCGCTGAATAGCAGGATCGAGTTTGCCGGGAAATCGTTTTCTATACCAAAAATCTATCTGTGGTGACAAAACCAGAATGGCTGCAAGTACCAATCCTGGAATCAATACCCATACTGAAAAATCTTTGGGCCCAATAGTTTCGGCCCGGTATATGATCAATATCCCAGCTAAAACGACAGGAAGAATCAGTACTTTTGATAATGAATGAATCTGCATTTATTTCTTTGTTTCCTCTCGAAAGGTAATATCCCTATTGTTCTGCAAGTGAACTGATTGTTTCTATCAAATACATGAAAACTCTTTGATATTATATATATGAGTGCGAAAAGAATATCCTGGTTGAATCAATATAGGATTCATAGGTTTCCATCTTCTGGCTATTCCACAAAATTTATCAGTTATTTGATAAAAAATTTTAATCAGTTAAAAAAAGGACGTAAATTTGCATTTCCAAAAAAATACACGTTCATTTATCTGAAAAATGAACTTTTTGGAAAGGTACCTTAGCTCAGTTGGTAGAGCACAGGACTGAAAATCCTGGTGTCCCTGGTTCGATTCCTGGAGGTACCACGCTTCCTTAAGCCTTTTAGGATTTCCCTAAAGGGCTTTTTTATTGCAACACACTATCGTAAATGATGATTTTATCTATCATCGGTGTACATCGATCTCTAAAAGCATCGTGAATGGAATCTGTCTGATATTGGTCATGCCCTTCACTATTAGCAAACGAAGTAAGAATTGCTACATCATAGGTGTTATCAACCACTTCACGAGGTGTCATTGCAGGCACAACGATATGGTAGTCCAATAGACTTTCAATCGATGCCATCTTTTCCAATCCATCATAAAATTCATTCTTTTCTGTTTCTGTCAAATCTGTCTTTAAATAAAAATATACGTTATGAAAAAAAGTTGGACGCAGACTTGTATCTTCATTATGATGATGATCTATGTTTTTGCACCCCAACACAGTAAGTAAAATAACGAAAGCTGAAAAATGGAATACCCGGATTGTTATTTGATCTATTTTTTTCATTTTCAATAATTTGAGTTTATTCTATTAATTTCACTTCAATAATTAAGACAAAAGTAAAAAGCCCTGCCTAAAAAGAGGCAAGGCTTTAATGTAGGTAATTCTTAAGTTCTCCCTTTTACCGGGAGATGAACACGATTTGATGCGAAGATAATAATTTTTTTCCATTGTACAAACGAAGAATATAAACACCCTCATTTAATCTGAATTGATGAAAATAAAGTATTTGGGTTTGGGTGGTTTTGACATTCCATTGTCCGGTAGTCACCCTTTTTCCCTGATGATCCAACAAATCCCAATAAATCCTTTGATCGTTCCATTCGTCTGGCAAAGCTATATGCAATAAATCACTGGTCGGGTTGGGATATACAACAACCTTTTCCAGTGCATCGGAGTCTATTCGAACTCCTCTTACCTCAGAATATGCAAATCTTTGATCAAGATCGACCATACGAAGGCGATAATAAAATATTTTATTTTCTCTCCGAAGGAGTGTAATATTCCGGTCAATAAAGTGATATACTTTCTGCTCTTGCTTTTCGCCAGTTGCTTTCACCTGGCCAATCGCATAAAATGCATGTCCATCCTCACTTCTCTCAATTTCAAAATGAGATGCATTGAACTCCGCTGTGGTAATCCATTCTAAAAGGACTTCTCTGGATTCTCTCTTTTGTGCTGTAAAAGATAATAAATGGATAGGCAGAATAGTAAATCCGGTTAATGTCTGTGATACAAAGTGATTGTCTCCATTAATATCGACCTGCAAAGCATTTTCAAAAAAATCTGATAAACAGGGTTCAATTCCCACATAGGATAAAGCAAAATCTTGAGAAGCCGCAATGGAAAATGAAGTCAGGATCAGCTCCGAATTTTCCAAAAGTGGGCCTGCATTGATGATGGTACCTGTGCCGATCTCCAGAAAATCAAAACCAAAAGAACTTCCACATCCTGCTTCTATAGAAGCATCAGTGATTGTATTTAACACATTCCAACCATTCGTTAAATTGATGGTGATTCCAGGGCTTACTTTCAAATAGAGAAACGTACCGGTTGGCTCAATTCTCACATTGGTATTGTCATTTGAGGTTGACACCAAAGTGACATTATATGTTCCCGCCGGATCTTCTTTCAATATATAATTAAAAGTTGATTGGGTCTTAGCCGTGACCATTGTCACAGTTGTAAATATTATGATAAATAGAAATGGTTTCATATTGCAAGCTTAATATGAGGATGGAATGGTGAAAGTCCTGCTGTGAAATACGTTGGAAGGGTGGTTCAAAACAGCATTTAAAATACCATCAATATCATTTTCTGATCCGGCAAATTTAATTATACCATCCAAATTGGTGTCCATCAAAGAATACCCAGAAAACTGGAATGTTCTGCTATTAAAGTTGTTGGAAGGATGATTTAAAATAGCATTTAAAATACCATCTACATCGTTATCGATACCGGCAAATTTTATACTTCCGTCCCCATTGGTATCCCCCGGCCACAATTGAAAAGTATTTTTCAAAAATCTCATGGAATGATTTCCCATCACCGGAGTACTACCATCAGTAAAATCAAGAGCAGATGCTGTAGAACGACTCGAGGTAAATCCGGTCATCGTCATTATACCTAAATGATTGCGATGCCTTATTACCAAATAATAGGACGCTCCGGAGCGCATACCCGATAGCTTTACAGGATTTTCATCTGTACCTACGATATCTCCTTTATTTTTAAGAATTGCAGAACAGGTGCCCAATACATTAGAAATATCGTTTCCATCTCTTAATTCAATAAATATCCAGTCCACATTATCTTCGGAATGCTCTTCGACTTCTTCTCCACCACCTCGTCCTTTATGTTCAAAATCTGACATCATTTCATATGGTTCATTCAATGGAAGAAAACCGGTAAGGTGGGTTTTCATCCGCTGGTTCACAGTATCATAAGGACCTGACAGATAGACTTTGGGCGCCAATAGCACAAAGTCCATCAGGGGTTCAGCTCCAATAGCCAAAACACCGGTGCTTAAACCGGATCTTGTCATTGTAAATGGATCATTGCCTGAAACCATCCCTATATGATCCACCGTAAGGTCCCAATATTCGCCATTGTATCTTGCAATTCCAGCATCGAACCGGTTATAGCCGGGCAACTCATCCATCTGATTCCATTGCAGGGTTACCGATAGATTCTCGTCCTGCAATCCGACATTTGCCTCAACAATTTCCCAACTGACTCCTACGACTCCCTCATTGATCATTGAACCTATATTTATTCCATTTTCATATACTCCATTCAGTACTCTTATGCTAAAGTCTTCAACTACCCCGTGATTGGCTATAATGACCGGATGATAAGAGGTGTGGGTATGGCCGACTGGAAAAGTAAATGGATGGGAATCTACTGCTCTCTTTTGGAAATATCCACTCCCGTTGGTAACTATATAACGTGAAGAACCCGCGTTGGTCATGGTAGCTGTAGCTCCCAATATCAGACTATTGTCTCCCAGGATCAGCTTACCGGAAATAAATTCTAAGTTTTGCTCAATGACCAAATCATCTAATATTTCTAAGAAGGCAGGATCCGCTTTGTCGATCATTACACTCTCTATTACTTCCCCTCCACTTTGAAATTGGGAAGTGTTTTCCCCACTGAACTGCAGCCATCCGTTTTGAGTCAACAATGTACCTTCGTTGAAGAAATGTCCTTGAACATCCATCATTCCATTTACTTCTATGATTCCACCAAAAGTATTGAAGGTATTGCCATAAATTTTCAGATTCGCACCGGATTCAACGATTAAAGTTGCTCCCTCATTGACCAATTGTGCGGATATTTGAAGCCAAAGTGTAAATGATACTACTGAGAAAATAAACTTTTTCATTGGATGATTGCTGAATTTAACGCATTCATTTTTGGATAAAATCAGTTCATCATTGTACAACAAATGAATAAACCCATTGCCTCTTTGATGAATTTCTGTGATAAAGATATAGTTTTTCCAGCACAAGTATAAAATTTTGAAAATAAAGGAATCATTTAAAAAATTAAAACATTACCCTGAAGCTTATCAGTATATGTTAGCCTGAAATCTCATTGTATAACTTTAGGAAATTCTGAAAACTCCAAGCTTGTTTGCACTCCTCAGTCAAACTGTATTCTTTCTCTAAACACATAAAAATTCCAATGTCATTGTTTAACAATTCTTAAAAATCCCAATTCTTTCTGTCTGATCAACCGGATGATGTAGACTCCGGGGGGAAGGTGAGTCAAATTCAAATCCCATTGATGTCCTCCTGTCAATTCTTTTGTACTGAGTCTTTCTCCTCTCAGGTTGACGATATCAATGACCGCTTGTGATGACTCTTCGTGCGGATTCAATTCAATGGTTATGATTCCTGAAGTTGGATTGGGATAGGCTTTAAAAAACAGTCGCTTGTCTTGAGTGCGTTGATTATACACAGGAATTGCAGTTACTGCTGCTTCTTCTAATTTTGCATAGTCAAGGCTTTGCGCCAGGATACACCATGTATCTGTATCATCAATATATAAATGTACGGAAGAACCCCCCTCAAAAGTAGTGTTGGGAAAAACAAAAATATTGAGCCCTGCCACAAAAGTTACTACAGCCCCACTTTGTACAGTATATGGGGTTCCATCCCCGGCTAATGTGATGGTCTGAGTGGCAGCAAAACAGGTGTCAGCTGTTCCGGGTATAACCACATCCTGCAAAATCAGGTGGGCCGGAATGCCCAAATCATCGATGCCTTTGGCCAAAGCCAGCGTGACAGGCAGGGAAAAGCTTTCTGTAGATGTTACTATGTTGCCACTATGTAACCCTCCGATATTATCCCATTGCATTCCGGAGTGGGTAGCGATTCGCAACCATTGAGCATCGAAATTGAGTGGTATCAAAGAGGAAAAGTCCATACTTACCTGCAAATTCGATAGTGAAGATGTGCCGGTTGATTCCAAGGTATACAAATGATCATCTATAACAAAATCCAATTCCTCATCATCTACATTTCATTTGGTGAATTTTTAATTTTTTTTTATGAGCTAAAATGGTTTGGAAGTCCAAAATCGAAAGTCAAAAGGCGGGCTATGGGTGAATAACAAGGGTATCAATAACAGGTGTTTTTGCAGAATACCCTCCAAAATGAACCAGATACTCAATGAAACTTACCAACTACCATTTAGTTTTGGTAATGATCACATTATGAGATAATTTTAGCATCGTACCCTCTATATTTTCATGCCTAAAATTAAGAAATATGATCTCCTTTAAAAATTTAAATCTATGGGTTGTACTCATTCTTTGTTTTGTCATCCCGGCAGACATCATAGCCCAGCAAAACGTAGGTATCGGCACGCCCACTCCTCATGCCTCAGCGGCTTTGGATGTCACTGCCACAGATAAAGGTATACTCATACCTCGTATGACCTCAGCCCAGAGAAATCTTATCGCTTCTCCTGCCACCGGGCTTTTGGTTTATCAGTCTGATGGTGCATCGGGATTTTATTTTTATGATGGTAGTGCATGGGTATCACTATCCGAGGGTGTACCCAGCGGACCGGCGGGAGGTGATCTTACAGGGACTTATCCCAACCCAACCGTAGCCAATAGTGTCATCAGCGCAGCCAAAATAGCAAACTCTGCCGTAACCAATGCTAAATTAGCGAATAACGCAGTGAATACAGCTAAAATCCAGAATGGAGCGGTAACCGGTGTAAAAATTGCTCAAATGGGAGCTCAGGATGGAGATCTACTCAATTTTAATTCAGGCACATGGGAACCGATAGATCCTACGGGCTTAAGCAATTGGACATCGTCGGGTGGCAATGTGTATCGTAATACAGGAAGTGTGGGCATTGGTACCAATAATCCCACCGCTCCACTTCACATCATCCCTGGCAACAATTGGGATTTAAACACTACCGATGGTGACCTGAATATAGGAAACAGTGATGTTCAATTAAAAGCATCCATTGCTACAGGCGGTGGAGGTACTGGAGTAGCTAGAATCAACAGTATGGGAGGCTTTGGTGCTCAAAGTCTAAATTTAGGTGTAAATGGAAATGACAACCTGAATATAAATAATCAAGGTAAAGTAGGTGTCGGTACCTCCGCACCTCATGCATCCTCCATTCTCGATATCCAAAGTACCAATGCCGGCTTTCTGCCTCCCCGTTTGACTCAGGCACAAAGAAATGCTATCACAATGCCAACAATAGGGCTAACAATATATAATACTTGGACTAATTGTTTGCAGTGGTGGAATGGAGATGGATGGTACGATGCTTGTAGTGGATCCTTAAGTTTAGACATACCATATCCGGTAGGAGCAAAACATTGTACTGACAACCCGACAGAAGTAGCAGTAGTAATGAACCCTGCCACAGGCAGAATTTGGATGGACAGAAATCTCGGTGCCACCCGTCCTGCCACAAGTGCAATAGATGCTCAAGCCTATGGTTCTTTATTTCAGTGGGGACGTGGTCCTGATAGTCACCAATGTGTACCTCGTTATTTTGGTGATGGGATTATTTCTGCTGGTGATACTGATATTCTGAGTACTTCCGATCAACCGGGGCATGGAGATTTTATAACAGTCGCATCAAATCCATTCGATTGGCGTAATCCTGAAAACGTAGATTTATGGCAGGGGATAAATGGGGTAAACAACCCTTGCCCCAGCGGTTTTCGTTTACCAACCGAAGCAGAGTTAAATGATGAAAGACTAAGTTGGAGCAGCAGCAATGCAAACGGGGCTATATCTTCTCCGCTTAAATTGCCTACAGCTGGCGCGCGTTCTTCCGACAATGCGGCGATATACAATGACGGTAGTTCAGGCTACTATTGGAGCAGTACAGTAAGTGGTGTCAGTTCTCGTTACCTTTTTATCTGGGATACGAATGCCTTTTTGGATACAAGTGTAGGCCGAGCTTATGGTTACTCTGTTCGTTGCATTGAGGATTTTTAGTGAAAAGTATTAAAGTAGAATGTGGAAAGTGGGAAAAAAAAAGTGAAAGTCTGAATGTCTGAAAGTCTGAAGATCGAAATAATTAGTAAGTCAAAGGTAGAAATTTATAAGGGTGATTTGAAACTCCATGATTTTAGTTGATAACTTTCATTAATTAGTAATCAAAATGTGGAAAACTTTATATTTTCAGCTCGTTGGAAAATTTCCTACAGGGTAAATAATTTTAGATTTTTTACAGGGTAAATTTTTAGGTTTTATATGAAAAGTGGAATGGTAATAATCTGTAAACTAATATGTTTATAATTTGTAAAGTAAATGTTCACTAATTTGTAAAATGTAGAAAATGCTAAAATTAGTTTCCTGTTTTGCCTGGATTGTTTTTTTATCTACTATGCATGCCCAATCCATATCCGGTCATTTCTCCCTTCTTGCAAGCGAGGAAATTACGCTTGAAGGCTTTGACGGTCTGAAAACCTATCCAATCTCCAATACCACCATAAATGAAAAAGGATATTTCGCTCTGAACTACTCCAAGTCCGACTATGGTGTAGGTTATCTCATTTCCTCAAATGACAAGCCACTTTTTGTAATTTTAAGCGGTGAAGACATAGAAATAGAGGGAGAGTTATTGAGTAAAATCGAAACACTTCGCACTATCAAAGGACAGGAAAACCTGTGGTTTGAACAATACGCCCGTGAACATCCTAAACGAGAGCAGGCCCTGAGTGCATGGACATATCTGGAAAAAATCTATGATCAGGATACACTTTTTTCCATACACCAAACAGCAATAAAGGCTATACAGCATGAAAAAAGCAGGATAAAAGCTGAAGATGATGCTTTCTTATCTGGCTTGCCCGGGAATAGCTATGTGCATTGGTTTTTACCCGTCAGAAAACTCATAAGTTCCGTATCCGTAGTGGCTCAGTATCGTCCGCAGGAAATACCATCCACACTAAAAGCGCTAAGAACCATCGACTATTCTGACCAGAAACTTTACAAAAGCGGACTACTCAGAGACGCCATCGAGAGTCATGTGTGGTTTATAGAAAATAGCAGCAGTCCATTGGATTCTGTATATGCAGAGCTCAATCGCTCCATCGATATCATGCTATCACAGCTACAAAACGACGAGAAGAAGTACAATGAAACCACCGACTTTCTATACAATCTTCTGGAAAAGCGAAGCTTGTACACCTCTTCAGAGCATCTTGCTCTTCAGGTACTGGAAGAAAAAAGCTGTACAGTGGACAGTAAGCTAAGCAATAAACTGGAAGGCTACCGCAAAATGAAAAAGGGTAACATAGCTCCCAATATTGTATTCGGAGAATTCACATACCTGCCTGACCATGTCTCTGCTGTGGATCTTCGCACATTAAACACTGAGTACATCCTGGTCGTTTTTGCTGCCGGGTGGTGTTCTCACTGCATCGGAGAGATCCCTAAAATCGTACCTCTGTATGAAAAATGGAAAAATTACAACGTAGAAGTCGTTTTGGTTTCATTGGACGAAACACCCCGGGATTTTGCCCGGTTTGCTGCGGCTTTTCCCTTTATCAGCACCACTGATTACAAAAAATGGGATAGCAAATCCGTCCTGGATTACCACATATTTGGTACACCTTCTTTCTTTTTACTCAATAAGGATCTGGAAATCATTTTGCGGTTGAAATCAGTGGAACAAATGGATGCATGGGTAAATTGGTTTCTGGCGGGAGAGAAATAGCACTCATCTCAGACACACTCTTTATAACCTCATAGGTGCATCGGAGCTATTCATTTTCAACTTCTTCAGAGCTTTTTATTTTAATCATTTACTCCCAAAGGTTTTTGGGGGGTGAAAATGATGATTGAAAAAGCTCATGCTCGTGTCTGTCCCTTATATTATCAGGAAAATAAATAATGAATGATACAGGGTAATGATATGAAACCGTATTTTACTGTTTTACGATTCTTAAAAAACCCATTTCTTTTTGCCTGACCACCCGGATGATGTAAATACCTGGAGGAAGATGAGTTAAATTCAAATTCCACTGATGGCCACCGGTCAGTTCTCTGGTACTTATTCTTTCACCACGCATGTTGACGATATCGATAATGGCATTTGTGGCCATCTCGTCAGGGTTCAGTTCGAGTGTAATGATACCTGATGTAGGATTGGGATAGGCTGTGAAGAATAAATTTTGATCTCTGGATCGCTGATCCATGATGGGTATTGCTGGAATATCCAAGGTTCCTGCTTCTTTGTAAGCAAGGCTTTGGGCTGGAGTACACCAGGTATCCGTATCATCAATATACAAATGAACTGAAGATCCCGCTTCAAAAGTAGTATTGGGAAAAACAAATATATTCAGACCTGCAACAAAAGTAACGACAGCCCCACTTTCCACTGTATAGGTTGTGCCATCGCCCGCCAATGTGATGGTTTGGTTGGCAGCAAAACATGTGTCATAAGTTCCGGGAATGACTACATTCTGAAAGAGCAGATGTTCAGGAATTTCCCCATCTTCAATCCCTTTGGCCAGTGCAAAAGTAGACGGAAGGGTAAAGTTTTCTGTTGAGGCTACATTATTTCCGTTCAGTTGTCCACCCATATTGTTCCACTGGCTACTTGCATACCTGCCTATGCGCAGCCATTGGGCATCGAAGCTTAGGGATACTGCAGCAAAATTCATGGATACCTGTTCATTTGATATCCCCGATGAGCCTTCCATACCGAGAATATATAAATGATCATCCAAAACAAATTCCAACTCTGCATCCACATCTGTGCCCAAACCAAAATCTTCAACTTTGCCGCTGTAAACCATGACAGTAGCGTTTTGTTGGTTGGCACTGAAAGTAAATGGCAAATAATCCATACTGGTACCCACTGGAAATAATAAGTTGAATGCACCACTGGCAGATACGGTGCGCCGTATACTTCCACTTCCACTTGTGACGGCATAGCTGGAAGAACTTGAGTTCGTCGTGGTAGCCATGGCTCCAATATTCAGGTTATGATTTCCTAAAATCAGGTTTCCCGAATTAAAATTTATATTTTGAATAATGGTAAGAGCATCATCCAGCTCCAATACAGATGTTCCGGATTTATCAATTTCCAGGTTATGAACGGTATTTCCACCGGATAAAAAAGAAGAATGATTGTCGCCACTGAATAATACCAGAGATGAACTCTGAGTTGTAAAATCAGCTTCATTGATAAGGTCTCCTTCTATGTCCAGGGTTCCTGCAAGTTCTACTTCGCCTCCATTGATATTATTTAAATTACCGGTCAACTTCAGGATGGCTCCTGATTGAACGACCAGGATAGCACCATCATTGATCAGTTGTGCAGTCAGCACAGCGGTCAGAAAGAAAAAAACCATTGCGGATCCTATCGATTTCATAACTTGAATTTTAAGTGTTTAACAAGGTGATAAGTGGTTTCATACTTCATGAAAAAGTAATTCCATCCAATAAATAGTTACATTAAACCATCTTCAATGAACGAATGCTAATTTAATGATAATTAATTGAAAATGAAAGGATTTGTGAAGATTATTTTGTAAAATCACTTGAAAAAAGAATCATTACCAAAGTCTGTCCAGAAAATCGTTTTTTTTGCTTCTGGAGACGGGCAATTCTTTATTATTTATCATGATCACTGTACCGCCCTGCCCTCTGGAGTATTTTTTTAAATGCCGCAAATTGATCAGATAACTTTGATGAATCCTTAAAAAATCATGATCTTCCAGCATTATTTCTATTTCTTTCAGGGTACGGGAAGCGAGGATGTGTTTTCCTTCCAGTGAATGAATTTGAGTATAATTGTTATCCGCAGCACAGTATACAATTTGATCTACCGGTATAAATTCGATACCATCAAGGGAATGTACGGCGAGATTGGGAAATCCATTTTTTAAAAAATTAATATTGGATAAAAGCGCTTCAATCTTATCGTTGGTACGCCGGCCTTCAATTCTTCTCTTTACTTTTTCAACCGCATTCTGTAATTCATTTTTACCGACGGGTTTTAATAAGTAATCAATGGCACTGAATTGAAAAGCCTTTAAGGCAAATCGATCGTATGCCGTAATGAATACAACTTCAACAGGCAAGTGCTTGATCTCTTCCAACACATGGAAGCCATCCATTCCGGGCATCTCAATATCCATGAATATGAAATCCGGCCTGAGCAGGGAAACTTTATCTTTCACTTCCTCCGGACGGTGGATCTTATCGATGATTTGTACGCCGGGGCAGTACATCGCTAATTCTATAGACAATAATTCAGTTGCGGATTCCTCATCATCAATCAGTATAGTTGTTAACGGCTTCATAAAGTATCACTATAACTTATTGAAAAATTTCCATTACTTTCCGGAATAGCAATCTATAATGAACACCTATTTATCTATCAGAAAAACCAGAATTTGATAGAACGGATAAATGCCACATTGTGAAATTAAAAATCGTAGCTTTAACCTAATGCTTAACAAAAATCAAATATACTTAAAAAATACATTCGATTCAATCAGATGAATGTATAAAAAAAAATCGAATGAGTGAAATGGAATTCTGTGAAACCACCCTACCATTTTTATTAATCGTATTTGACTTACACTTTTTCACAACGATAAAGACAGATAACTTTTATTTTTCCTGGGTAATTATGGGTAAATGTAATGTGATTCTCGTGCCTGCGACAATACCCTTGCTATTATATAAATCCTCGATATGAATGTTTGAGCCAGAGTCCATAGCTTTCATTCTCGATCTGGTGATTTCAATTCCTTTTGAAATTTTATCTGTACTGTTTAGTCTTTTATTTCTTAGAGATTGCTTCCGGCCCACTCCATTATCCTCAATGGTTATCTCCAACATTCCTCCTTTTCTTTGTACATGAATGGATAACTTCCTGTTATTGCTTTTCGGCGACAAACCATGCCAAATGGCATTTTCAATAAATGGCTGCGTAATCAATGGTTGAACAAAAGTTGTATTTTTATCTAAAGATTCTTCAATATTCATTTGAAAATCGAATCCTCCTGAAATACGTTTTTTCTCTAAATCTATATATTGCAAAATGGTCTCCAATTCATCGTTCAATGTGATATATTTCTCACCGGAATGATTCAAGATGGATCGTATCAAATGAGAGAAACCTGTTAAATATTCGGCGGCCAATTCCTTTTCATTCTTTAGAATGTATAATTTAATAGAATTGAGACTATTAAACATAAAATGGGGATTCATCCTAGCCCTCAAACTTTGTAATTCTAGATCAGCCAATTGTTTGTTATAGTTCGTTTTGACTGCTTCTTCCTGTTTTATTGCCTGTACTCTCCATTGATAAGCTAAGTAAAGTACCAAAACAAGAAGCAACAATATCATTGATCTGAACCACCAGGTTGCATAAAATGGACTGAGAATGACGAAAGAGAGTTCAATTTGATCTATTAGTGAATGATCTATTCTTGATTGGGCCTTGATTTTAAATTTATATTTTCCCGGAGGAATGCTGGTATATTCAGCTTCTAGCAATCCGTGCTCATTTTTCCAGTCCTCTTCAAATCCATCCAAATAGTACATTATGTTGTAGTAGGTTGTCCTGGAAGCTTTCAATAAACTCCACCCTATTTTAAAAGAATTACGATGATAAGAAAATCGCAGTTCATTCTGAGTCATCAAGGAAGTTCTCACATTCAATTCTTTTCCCATCAATTCAAAAGAATGGATGGCCAATTTCGCTTCATTTTTGATTGATGTCAATTTAGTAACATCTGACCATAGTATCTCCAAAGTAGTATTGGTGGCTAATGTTCCATTCTTATTCACATGTATGGGCCGGTATATACTGGACTCTTTTATGTTATGATCGTTGGAAAATACCATCATCGCTTCAGTTACCGGGTCGTATCTTATAATTCCAAGATCAGTGGCAAGCCAAAAGGTTTGATCAGGCGCTAATGAAATATATGTGATTTGATTTGAGATAATACTGTTGTCTTCTCTAAAATTTTTAATAATATTAAAAGTTTCATTTTTCTCTTCCAAAACAAAAAATCCTGAAGCGAAAGAGGATAAGAAGAAAACATCATTCACTTTGATCAATGTCAGGAACCTGGGATTACCTATGGCTTGATATCCCTTTAAATATATTTCACTGAATTTTTTATCTTTTAAATGATACTTATAAAGCTTCTGATCTGTGACTAAGTAAAGAAATTCTCCTTCAAAATATATACTATTAATTTTAGATGAAATAGCATATCCCAATTGACTGAGATCAATGTTATATTGTATATTCTCATCTTTGTACAAATAGATCCAATCGTCTCCGTGGACTACAATAGATTGTTCTCCAAAAGAATAAATATTACTGACTTCAGGCTTTTCATTAGTAAGAAATTCTGATATTCCATTCAATGAAATAGGAACAATCCGGTCGTAGGTGGAATTTAAACGATACAACTGACCATCATTTAGAAAAATTAAATCAGCATCTCTCCATTGCGTATACAAAACCGTATTGGAGGATAAACCCTCTGAACCTCCTAAAAATGTAATGTTGGAAGTATTCAAATCCACTACAAATATTCTGTTGTCATTATACGCATCAACAAAATACAATGAAAGTTCGGGGTGAAGAAACCCATATTGATAAAATATATTTTTGTTTTCGTTGATAGTTTGAAATTGATTGAAAACCGTATAAAACCGGTTAGCACTGAAATCGTATTTGAATACACCTAAACCCACAGCAAAATAAAGAACATCCTGTTTGCTTTTAAACAAAGTCTTTACCATGTATTTTCCAAATTGATAGAAATCGAATTGCATTTCCTCAAAACGCTTTGTATGTTTTTCATAAGTATAAATTTTACCATCGGATGAGCCTAAATAGTATAATCCATCAGGTTCAGCATACAAACTTGTAAATATACAGTTTAACCCCTGCGGACAGTCTATATTGTAAAATGAGGAATTAGATAAATCAAGTTGGATGATTCCAGAATAAACTGTTGTCAAAAGTATCTTGCCGTCATTTACCTCATTAATACTTAAAAAATAATCAGTCTCATTGCTTAAGCGGTTTGATATGTCTATTGCAAATAACAATCTTGTTTCAAAATCAAACAGATTGATAGAATATAATTCATGATTAATACCTAAAAGAAGGGAGGATGTATCTATTGGATTTTCAACCAATTGCATATCATAAAGATTTGCACCTGTCTTTTTAAAATTGAGGTTTTCCAGTTTTTCAATTGTATATACACATTGATTATCCTCAAACCTTACCTTTATTAATTGGTCATCCCAGAAATTTGGTAAAAAATAATAATGTCCATCCACCGATTTAGCCCCTTTTTTAATCTGTGTGACGGATTCACCGTTCGCATTCCGTGGCATAATATTGTGAAATTCCTCATTATTTATATCCAAAATACTAATGCCTCCGCCTAAAGTAGAAGCAATGACCCGGTGATTTTCTTCATCATAAAAAATATGGTTTACATAGTTAGCTGCCAAAGAATTAAGATCATTCGGATCAAAACGGAAATGCTTACAAATCCTGCCGTCGTAACGCGTTAAACCTGTACTCCCTCCAAACCATATATGTCCGTTTGAATCTTCAACAATGGATCTAACCCAATTAGAGGGCATTCCTTCATCATAAAATATATGATCAAGCCTGATGAAATTTTGAGCTTGACATTTGAGCGGTAAGGATAAGGCCCCTAAAAAGACACTGTAAATCCATAATCTTACACCAAAGAAAAGTCTGCTGCTATGGATAGTATCAAGCCAGATTTTATGATAAATATGCTTACCTAATATCCAGTTCATTATTTTAATCCTGAAATTGATGATTATATAATTATAAATATAACTATAAACAAAGATCCCATCCCCTTCAAAAGAATAGGATTCGTTGAAAAAGACCATAAAAATTGGACTGGGGACTGATTAATGAAATCAAAATACTGATTTCGAAGATGTAGCCTTTGATATTTATCTTTATAGTAGCTAAATTTTCAATCGTACAAATTATTTCACATATTGACCATTATTTCATCCTGGACTCAAAGCTGACTTTGATTTTCGAATAACTGCCCATCCAAAAATGGATATGATAAGTATCAAAATCATCAAAGCCTAACTTCCCATTGCAGGTATTGGCTGCATAATACAATCCTCAGCTTCCAGGCAAAGTGGAAATGCCTGTTCCACCAGAATCGGTTCGGTTTCTGATGAAAGTAACAATTCAAATTCCATGGAGAAATCTGTGCCCGGTAACCGCCATATATCCAGATAATAATTTCCCGAACCCACAGGCTCTTCTACCAAAAGTGTTCCACCAACTACCGGATCCAGCTCCTGATTTAGAAATACATTGTCATTACCACTCAACACCTGGGAGACCGAAACCATTGCCCCGTCAATAAAACCGGTTAAGCTGATCACATCGTGAAAAAGAAGTACCGTACCGCCTTCATCCACCACATTTTGTGGATCTTCACATGAGCAAGGGTCTTCTAATACAAAATCACTGATCTGTAATGTAAACTCACAACTGAACTCTATATCATTCAATCCGCAATTGTATCGATAGAGAATGGTGATCTGGTTACTTCCAGCAGGAATTTCTGAAGAAAATGGATCTAAACAAACTCCAGAAACTCCTGGTCCCTCAAACCCCCCTTCAAACTGGAAACTCTCTTCACTTAAGCCTGATAATATGCGCATGATTT
>DAOLDB010000041.1:31889-35908 GCA_035327565.1 Saprospiraceae bacterium | reverse complement strand
TTGTGTTGAAAGTTTACTTCATTGTGAAAATCACCATTCTGAAGCACTTCACCCAAAATAATATAATTTTCCTGATCATTTGCATATCCGGGTATATAATTGTCCTTAAACTGATTCACACCAACCGCACAAACAGTAAAGTCATCAGAATATGAGATGGGGCCCATCCGGTAATTATTCTTAAGGGTGGATCGTAATGGTAAAATGTTTTTATATCGGGATGAAATAAAATCAGTGTATAGCAATTTACTGCCGGGTACTATTTCTGATTTCTGACTAATGGAACGAATATCATCGCGAAATGAAGAAAACACCCATTTATCTTTAAATGCTACCGCACCAAAATCAGAATAGACAGAGTTACCACCAAAGGGCATAATCTCATATTTCTCCTCTTCTGAAAGATAAGTCATGGCCATTTCGCAACCCATTAACCAATGATTTCCTCTGGCTTCATCAATTTTTACCAAACGCCTGAAGGACTCCACGGCTGTCTGATAGTCTCCAAGCTTCTTATATGCTCTTCCCATCAAGGTTAAATGCCCGGCATCCAATGCAGCAATTTCATCCGATTTTTTCAGCCATTCAATCGATTCTTTATTCTTATTGACATAAAAAAATGCCCATGCCATTTTGTTCATAGCATCGGTATCGTGAGGTTGTGCCTGTAAATGCAACCCATAATGGTAAATAGCCAGATCAAAAGCTTTTAATCCAAATTGTTTATCCGCTTTCACAAGATAATCCTGCGAAGATCCGTTAACAATACCGATCAACAAGCAGGCACATAATATAACAAGTAGTTTTCTCATCATTTTCGAGTTTGAATAAAAACAAACATATAAACTACTTCAAAGATATATAAAATATTTATTTAACATAATATACATATAAAATTATTTTTACATGTTTTATTTTCTTGGATAGTTTCAAATAATCTTTAATTTTAATCGACAATAAATAAAAACGATACATTCCTGATACATATCTTCGCTCATACAATATGTACTGCAAATTAATTATTTTATTTAATATATGTATACTCATTGGTAATGTGCCTTCTGTAAAGGGTCAGCAATTGTCTCATGTGCAGGGCGAAATACTGATCAAGCTCAATCCGGAAGACAATCCTTTTCACATTGTAAAAAAATATAAGCGATATCAGGGAAAGGACACCCGGATAAAGATTCAGCAAGTAATTGCAGAGCCCATGAATGTTTGGAGTGTCATGATCGATTTTCGAAACATTGATGAAACGGCTTTTGAAAAGGAATTATTGCGCGACACGAAAGTCCTGGCCACTCAGCCTAACTTTCTACTGTCTTACAGAAGAAAACCCAATGATCCCCTTTACACTAATCAATGGCAATTTACCTTCAACAATCAAAGTAACGGAATACAGGTGCATATGAATGCTGAAACTGCCTGGGACATTGCCACAGGAGGTTTGACACCATCCGGAGATACGATTGTAGTGTGTATAATTGACGATGGTATAGCCATCAATCATGAAGATATGGAGAAAAATCTTTGGATCAATCGGGCTGAAATTCCTGGAAATAGAGTGGATGATGATGGAAACGGGTATGTGGATGATTATTTTGGTTGGGATGCCATCCACGACGATGACATTATATTCAGGGAAGGATGGCATGGAACATCGGTAGCCGGTCTTGCGGGTGCCATTGGAAATAATGGGATAGGCATCACCGGTGTGAGCTGGAACAGTAAGCTGATGATTGTTCGCGGAGGCAATACAGTGACCAATGCCCTAAAAGCCTATACTTACCCATATATTATGCGAAAAAGATATAATGAAAGTAATGGTGTCCATGGGGCATATGTAGTAGCAACCAATGCCAGTTGGGGCTTTGATAATCGTTCTGCTTCTTCAGCGCCTATATTCTGCGAATTTTATGATCATTTGGGAGAGGTGGGCATTCTTAATAGTACCGCAACGACCAATCGAAATGTCAATGTAGATGAAGTGGGAGATTTACCCACCAATTGTCCCAGCCGGTTCATGATTGGTGTCACAGCCATGCGGATGGATGGACAAAAGATTACCGGTGCAGGTTTCGGCAATATATCTATTGATCTCACCGCACCTTCTGATAATGTATATACCACCCGTAAGCCTGGATATGGTACTTTATCGGGGACTTCAGCCGCAGCACCCCTGGTAGCCGGTGCCATTGGTTTATTATATGCCAACCCTTGTACTTATTTAGATGACCTTGCAAAAAGTCACCCAACTCAGGCAGCCCTTTTGGTCAGGGAAGTCATTTTGGGGACGGTTTTTCCTAACCCAAGGATGAAAGATCTTACTTTCACTGAAGGCAATCTGGATATCGGAGCTGCTGCAACCTCATTGAACGAAATGTGTGCAGAATGTACGTTTCCACGCAATGTAATTCTTTCAGCAGGCACCCATTCCACCCAGCTTACTTTTCAGATGCTCACCGGCATACTGGCTGATATTCGTTACCGAAAAATAGGAGATACCCAATGGATCAATGTCAATCAACTTCCTTCTCCGGCGATGATCAGCAACCTCAACCCATGTACCCGATATGAAATTCAGTTGAGGTCTAATTGCCCTGCCAAAAGTGCATACAGCTATAGTTATTATTTCGAAACAGACGGATGCTGTGATGCGCCTATTTTTTTTACTCTGGAGGATTCCGGCAATTCTGTGATTGCCTACTGGAATCCTATTACTGCCGCTCAAGCCTATTTGTTGGAATTCAGAAAAGTGGGAGATGAACAATGGTTTACAGAAACTACCACAGCCCATTCAATACAATTGAATGGATTTTCGAGTTGCACCGGATTGGAATTTAGAATTCGATCTGTGTGCAGCGGGCAAGAATCCTTTATTTCTCCGGTGGAAAACTTTGCGCTGAACTGTGATCATTGTCAAAGTGAGGATTATTGCAGTGATATCGTCATGGATAATGAGTTTGAGTGGATTGAGGAAGTCATTTTCGGGGATTTCAGATTTAAATCAGGCAGGAGTGAAAGCGGTTATGGCAATTACATTGGACTACCGGGAATTACATTCCGGCAGGAAGAAAATGTAAATGTAAAAATAGTTCCTGGATTTGGTTCCGGAGCATTCCGTGAATTTGTTCGTATTTATATTGACTGGAATCAGGATGGCCAATTCAATCCGGAAGAAATTGCCTTTTCTCCCAATCCTGCCTCCGACACCCTTTCAGGAGTCATAAAAGTTCCAGCCCATGCCATACCCGGGCTGACCCGAATGCGTGTCATCCTCTCTTTCGATGCCATCACCTCACCATGCGATAACATTTCCCTGGATTTTGGAGAAATTGAAGATTACTGCATAACCATCCAATCCATTGCCGATTGTAATGACAGTCCTGATATTGACCAATTTAATACCACCTCCACCGGAATACAACTCATACTTTCAGAAATTTCAAGTGCCGATGCATATGTAGTTCAATATAGAATCAATGGAGCCATAAATTATTCTTCTCTGGAATCCAGTTCATCGAAAGTAAACATTACTGATTTGGTTTCCTGCTCAATGTATGATATCCGGGTAGCTGCTTTTTGCAATGGGCAAAATACAGGATTCTCGACCATCCGTAATATATCTACCCGATGCTTCACATCAATGGATGATATAGAACCCCACCCCAAATTCTCCATTTACCCCAATCCATTTTCTCACGATATATTTATTGAATGGCCGGGAGGTTCGTCTATATCTGAAATTTCTGTGTTTGATCTTCAAGGCAGGAAAATAAAGGCTTTCCTTCAACCTAATGCACCGGGAATTTTCAAACTCACTTTGGGAGACAATCTCCTCCAGGGCATGTACCTGCTCCATATAGAGGCTGGTCAAAAAAGATTCATGGAAAAGGTGATCAAGTTATGAGGGTCTTTGATGCTCTACTAAACTAAACATTTTCTCCCAATATTCTCTACCCACTGCCTGCTATTCTCAAGCTATTTTTTACCGCAAAGGGCACAAAGATATTAGCACA
>DAOLDB010000041.1:0-31789 GCA_035327565.1 Saprospiraceae bacterium | reverse complement strand
AAGCTATTTTTTACCGCAAAGGGCACAAAGATATTAGCACAAAGATCACAATGAGGAGATCAACACTAAACGAATAAACACCTTAACGCGTTAACGACTCAACATTTTCTATTGAAAGGATCACTTTAAACTCAATCGTTCAAAAGAATTTAGGAAGATTTTATTAGACCTTAAGGGTTTAATCTTTTATATTTGCCGCAGTAAACAAGAAAATAAAGATGAATAATTCAAATGAAAGCCCGGAGTATAGAAGAATTTTTGGACTTGATTTCCCTATATATAAAAATTCTTTAATACGATATACCATATATATCTATTTGGGGTTGATCTTTCTTTTAACATTTTCAGTTTTAGTATTTGACTATGAGATGACTAATGCAGATATTCCGGGAGGATTAATATCGGGATTTTTACTTGCTTATCTGATGACCATATTAAAAGATTAAAGTGGCAAAAAATACAAAAAAGGGGGATAAACCGGTCAATCAGTGGAAAGAGAGATGGGAAAAGAATAAAACATCTTATATTTTCATTGCAGGAATCATGTTTGTGGGAATTTTCAGTTTTTGGTTAACCAACCAACCATTTTTTGAAAAATTTGCGCAACCGATTCTAAATACTTATGCCAGCATCTCAAATTCCATTTTAAAGATATTAGGTCAAAAAACGACAGCGGTGGGAGAAACCATATATTCAGGTACATTTTCCATACAGATAAAAAAAGGATGTGATGCCATTGCGCCGATGATTTTATATGTATTGGCTATTTTGTTTTTTCCAGTCCCTTTTAAACATAAGCCGAAAGGAATACTCGTCGGGTTATTGTTAATTTTCATTCTGAACATTATCAGAATCGTGACACTTTATCTTACCGGAAAGTATGTCCGGTCATTATTCGACATTATGCATACTGATGTTTGGCAGATTATATTCATTATTTTCACTTTGTATATTTGGCTGGTTTGGCTAAAAAATGTAACCGCAAAATCAGAACTCCAGCATGCATAAAGGAGGCAATAGACTTTTAAAACTTTTTGCTTATCTTTTGGGAGTATACTTCCTTCTTATAATTGTATTCCAATGGTCAGCCTTACAACAGGCACACAATGTTTATTACAGTGCAGTTGCTCCAAAATTTTTCAATGCCATTAATCCCAATTTATATGCAGTCTTCTTTCCTAAAGCACCCCCAAATGAAGATGGATGGAATACCACCATTCATTTATATAAAAAAGAAAAACACAACATAAGTCTTTCTAATAAAGTTTACCGCAGTAAAGTAAGTATGGATTCTATTTTATATCGAAACTTTTATGAACTTGCGCTATTGCCCACTTTATTTTTAATCGCTTTATTTGTCGTAACCCCTCTGATTTCCTGGAAAAAGAAGCTGCTCTATTTCATGTTATCTCTTATCATATTATACATATTTCTTTCCTTTCACTACAGCCACATTATAGAAAATTTAACGATAAACCAGGGCGAAGTGGGTCCTACAGTATGGCATCAATTTATAAATATTTTCAGTTTTCGAGGACTAACTGAACCTATTTATATAATAGCGATGGTTGCATGGGCAAGTTTTTGTTTCAGGCCTCAACTTTTAGACTACATATCAAATAATTATTCTGAAGAAAGTTCTGCTCCTGTTCGATCCTGATTAAATTATTGTATGCATTCACCCCATATTAAATTGAATCGGAATGTTTGCCATATCCTCATGGGTATCCATTTTTTTTCACAATATTTGCACCGGAATGAACAAATAACAGTTTAAGTTGAAATTCTAAATAAAAACCGGAACACTATGGCATAGCATTGAGTTTTGTATCTGGGTTAAAATGATTAATACCAGATCATTGCGCCCATGCTGCTTTTTGAATAATCATTTAATTGTTTAAAAAAATTAATTAAAACATAATCTACTCACTTTATAATTATTAAAAAATGTCAAAAAAACGAATTGCAATCAACGGATTTGGCAGAATAGGAAGACTGACTTTCAGAAATCTGATTGAAAACCAAAATGCCGAAATTGTAGCTATCAATGACTTAACCGATAATGCTACTTTGGCGCATTTACTTAAATACGACAGTGCTCATGGACGATTTAATGGTACAGTTGAACATACACAAGAAGCATTGATAGTCAATGGAAAATCCATCCTGGCCACTTCAATCAGAAACCCAGCTGAGTTGCCCTGGAAAGAGAACCAGATAGACGTTGTATTGGAATGTACAGGCATTTTTACAGATCGTGCCAAAGCGGGTTTACATCTCGAAGCCGGTGCTAAAAAAGTATTAATTTCGGCTCCGGCCAAAGGGGCAGGAATAAAAACCATTGTGCTTGGAGTAAATGATCACGAATTGAAAGGAGATGAGGACATTGTATCCAATGCTTCCTGTACTACCAATTGTTTAGCTCCCGTCGTGAAGGTCATTGCGGATCATTGGGGTTTTCAGATGGGTTCTCTGACAACAACCCATGCATATACAGCCGACCAAAATCTTCAGGATTCTCCGCATAAAGATCTAAGAAGAGCCCGGGCTGCCACTTTCAATATTGTTCCTACCAGCACAGGTGCGGCCAGCGCAGTTGGACAAGTAATACCCTCCGTATCAGGCAAAATGTTTGCCATTGCTATCCGTGTACCAGTGATTACAGGCTCTATGATAGAATTGAATTGCCTTGTGGACAAGAAAGTGAGCAAGGATGAAATTAATGCTCAATTCCGTAAAGCAGCCCATGGCCCTTTGAAAGGTATTCTCGAGTACACAGAAGATGAAATCGTGTCATCTGACATTGTTGGCAATGCACATAGCGCCATTTTTGATGCGCAATTGACCGATGTAATGGAAAATATGGTTAAGGTGGTGGCATGGTACGATAATGAAGCAGGATATTCAGCAAGATTGTCTGACCTGACAATGAAAATTTAGGAATAATTATTTGACGTTCCAGAACTGTGCTAGTAAATTTTTCTGTTAAGATTGGCTAATCGCTTACTCATTTTTTGATACTATGAATTTGAATTTCAAAGGAAAAAGAGCCTTGATACGGGTTGACTTCAACGTTCCACTAGGACCGGACGGGAATATATTGGATGATACCCGAATTGTAAAATCGCTTCCTACCCTACAGCATATATTGGATCAGGGGGGTTCGGTGATACTGATGTCCCATTTAGGCAGACCTTTGAGCAAACTCAATGAAGATGGTAGTATTCAGGTAAACAAATTTACATTGAAGCATCTTGTTGATCCTCTCAAATCCTTATTGGGAAGAGAAGTTTTCTTTGCTCCGGATTGTGCAGGAGATGAAGCTGCAAGACTTGCATTGGGTTTGCGACCCGGTGAAGTGTTGTTATTGGAAAACACGCGATTTTATGCCGGAGAAACCAAAGGCGATCGTCAACTGGCAGAGAAGCTGGCTGGCTTAGGGCATATTTTTGTCAATGACGCTTTTGGTGCAGCGCACCGGGCTCACTCATCTACTGCTATTGTTGCCGATTTTTTCACCAGAGAAAATAAAACGCTGGGATTTCTGATGAGGGATGAAATTGAAAATGCGAATAGAGTCATGTATAGCCCGGCGAGACCTTTGACGGCCATCCTTGGTGGGGCAAAAGTATCCGATAAAATTCAACTCATTTCCCGCTTGATTGAAAAAGCCAATACCCTCATCATTGGTGGAGGCATGGCTTATACTTTTATGAAAGCAAAAGGGGGAGAGACGGGTAATTCCCTTTTGGAGGAAAACTTTATTGAATTAGCCAAAGAATTGCTTGATCAAGCAAGGAAAGAAAATGTTGAAATCCTGCTACCTGAGGATTCGCGATGTGCCGCGGAATTCTCCAATGATGCTGAAGTCAAGATTTACAACAGCGATGCCATACCCGCCGGTTGGATGGGACTGGATATAGGTCCAAAAGCAGAAAAAGCATTCAATGATGCTATTTTGAAATCAGGAACCATTCTTTGGAACGGTCCACTGGGCGTTTTCGAATTTGACCATTTTTCAAAAGGAACATTCACCATTGCAGCATGTGTTGCAGAGGCGACAAAAAATGGAGCTTATAGCCTTATAGGGGGGGGAGACAGTGTAGCTGCCATAAATAAAGCAGGACTGGCGGATGAAGTCAGTTTTATTTCTACCGGTGGTGGCGCTATGCTGGAATATTTAGAAGGAAAAAAGTTACCTGGAATTGCAGCCATTGAAAGTTAAACTTTTACGCTGACAACTGATTTGAAGTAATCCAATACCTTATTCATCCCCTCTTTTCTGTCAACAGCGGGTTGCCAACCTAATAGATTTTTTGCCAAACTTATGTCAGGTCTCCTTTGCTGAGGATCATCTTCTGGTAAATTTTTAAAAATGATTCTCGCATTGGGATTTCCGACCATTTCAATTACTTCTTCTGCAAATTCTTTAATTGTAATTTCTGCCGGATTACCCAGGTTAACCGGCAAGGTATAGTCACTGAGCAATAGCTTGTAAATTCCTTCAACCAGATCAGAAATATAGCAAAATGAGCGTGTTTGAGATCCATCACCAAATATAGTGAGGCCCTCGCCGCTTATAGCCTGAGTGAAAAAGGCAGGTATAACACGGCCATCATTTATTCTCATTCGTGGTCCATAAGTGTTGAATATCCGAACTATCCGAACATCTAATCCATGGAACCGATGGTAGGCCATAGTAATGGCTTCCTGAAATCTTTTGGCCTCATCATACACCCCACGTGGCCCAATCGGATTCACATTTCCCCAATATGATTCCGTTTGCGGATGTTCCAGGGGATCTCCATATACCTCCGAAGTAGAAGCTATTAAAATTCTGGATTTTTTCTCTTTTGCCAAGCCAAGTAAGTTGTGTGTTCCCAGGGATCCCACTTTCAGCGTTTGAATGGGCATTTTCAAATAGTCAATAGGGCTGGCAGGAGAAGCAAAATGTAGAATATAATCGAGATCGCCCGGTACATGTACAAACCTGGACACATCATGGTGATAGTATTCAAATTCCTTTCGTGGAAATAGATGAGCAATGTTATTCAGGTTGCCTGTAAGCAGGTTGTCCATTCCTATTACATGGTAGCCCTCTTCCAGAAAACGGTCACATAAATGCGAGCCAATAAAACCCGCAGCTCCAGTAATTAATACTTTTTTCATATGCACTCATCGTTTCAACAATAGTACAAATAAAAGATTATTCCTGTAAATTATTTAGTTTTGATCATCAGTTAAGACTTTATTTGCTTGACTCCATCGATTGAAAAACTCCTATTGTTAATTAATCCATGATGCACCCGGTTTCATTAATATTTTACAATCTGGGCATTCTGATATATGTTTCCGTTTTAAGGTTAATCAGTCCTTTCCACCCAAAAGCAAATAAATGGATTACTGGGAGAAAAAACACCTTCAATAAAATAAAAGAATGGAAAAACAATACTCACCCCTCTTTTACGATTTTGATTCACTGTGCATCTTTAGGAGAATATGAACAGTCAATCCCTCTTTTGTCTCAACTCAAAACGCATTATCCAAACGGACACCTGGTGATCACTTTTTTTTCACCCTCCGGTTATGACCAAATAAAAATAAATTCCTGCATCAGTCAGGTATTTTACCTGCCAGCAGACTTTCGCAGGGATGTTAAAAGGTTTGTAAAGTGCATCAACCCAAAAATGGTCATTCTCATCCATAAAGAATTGTGGTACCATTTTATTAATGAACTCTATTTAAATAAAATACCCATTTACATTGTGAATGGGGTTTTCAATCAAAGTGACATTTCGTATTATCCCTGGAATACTCATGCATTGAAACGCATTCGATGGTTTTTTTTAGTAGATAGCCATTCAACATACCCACTCGTCAATAAGGGATTCAACAACATCAAAATTACTGGAGATTTGAGAATTGAACGAATGAAACGATTGTCAAAAGAGCAGTGGAATCACCCTCTTATGGAATTCAAACAAAAGGGAGATCGGTGCTTTATTTATGGAAGTGTATATTCCCAGGACATACATATCATCCAGCCCTTTATTCAAGATCATCCCAATGATATACATCTGATATTTCCACATGAATTGGATCAAAGAAATATTGCAGGTATCAAGAAGAAACTTATTTTACCCTGTGAAATATATTCAGAACACTCAGATATACAAACCAACATTTATATCATTGACATCATCGGGGTGTTAAAATATGCATATCGCATGGCGGATGTTGTCTACATAGGTGGTGGCTTTAACCAAGGCATTCATAGTGTTGTAGAAGCACTTGTATATTCAAAGCCGGTTATTTTTGGTCCAAATTATCACAAATATCCTTTAGTCAAGGAATTGTTAAAGTATGGATATGCCTGCTCTATCCGGGACAGTGATTCTTTTGCATATTACATGAATATTAAGTGGGCAGAAAAAGATAAACTCAGAACAAAAATTGAGAAATTTGTTGATTCCAAAAGCGCTTCATCTGAAGAGATAGTACAAAAAATTCAGAACTTGAATGAATCATCCCTTCAATAAAAATTACAACATTTTGATTATCGGGGATATTATGGTAGATCATTATATCCATGGCATTTTTGCGGGTAAATCACAGGAAGCCTCTGCTAATATGGTGAAATGGCAGACTGAATATTGTAAACCGGGAGGGGCAGCGAATGTAGCACTAAATGTACAAGCACTAGGTTCTATACCCATCCTGGCGGGTTGTACAGGACTTGATCCTGAAGGAGAATGGCTTTTCAATGAATTTAGAAAATCAGGCTTGTGTACTGAACTCATCCTTTCCGATTCAACACGAAAAACAACCAAAAAAACCAGAGTATTGGATGGGCACAAACATCTGATCCGCTTAGACAGAGAAGATGTTCATGATATAGAACAAACACTGACAATAACTTTACTAAAAAAAATCACAAGAATATTAGAAGAATTGCCCATTGACACCATTATCCTGCAAGATTATAATAAAGGGGTATTGACTCCATTTTTTATTGAACAAATCATTCGGATCAGCACTAAATACGAAGTACCTTTTATTGTTGATCCTAAATTTAAAAATTTCTATGCTTTCCGGAAAGCAATGATTTTTAAACCCAATAAGAGAGAAATAGAATATGCTTTAGGAAAAACTCTGGATCAAAGCGAATTACTTCATTCATCCATTTTGGATGAAATGCGGGAACGCATGCAGTGCCAATGTTTAATGGTAACACTTTCAGATGAAGGAATAATTGTAAATACCCACCATTATTCAAGGTTGCAGCCTGCCTTTCCACGATTGTACATAGATGGTTGCGGGGCGGGAGATACAGTATTGGCGACCCTGGCTTGTTTATTGCCATCAGGGATGGATTACTGGGATATTTCATTTTGGGCGAATCTTTCAGGAGGTCAGGTATGTGAGCATCCAGGTGTAGCTGTTGTAGATCAAAATAAACTTTTAGATGAACATATGCAAATATCTAAAAGTCGCTAAGAAGCTTTTCTGACTCACTTCGATCGAAGAAAGTTAATGAGACAGAGTTGATACAATACCGCAATCCTGTAGGTTTAGGGCCATCAGGAAATACATGACCCAGATGTCCTCCACATCGCATACACATGACTTCTGTTCTGGGATATCCTATATCATGATCGATGTCTCTTAAAATAAATTCATCTTCCACAGGCTCCCAAAAACTTGGCCAACCTGTACCCGAGTTATATTTGGTTTTACTGTCGAAAAGAGGAAGTTGGCAAGCTCTGCATGCATAAATGCCATCTTTTTTGTTGCTGAGCAGTTCTCCAGAGAAAGCCCTTTCAGTACCCTTTTTCCTTATTACATAATACTCCTGAGATGATAGTCTTTCTTTCCAATCTTTATCACTCAGGGATATTTTAGGGATCGTTTTTCCGGTGGAAGAGGTAATGAAATCTGATTTCTCCGATGGTTTCGCATCTTCCACTTTCAGACCGGCTTTCACCCCTTGCCCATGGCATGAAGTCATTCCCAACATTGAAATTAATAAGCTAGCAAATAAATTATTCATCAATGTGTAAAGTTTTTACTGATAGAAAACTTCGAGTCGCTTTAAAAGGCTCAATTTTTTTTTCTCAAATGTTTAACCCTTTTGGAATAGTAAAGTTTAAACCATGTTGCTTCAATTTTACCTGAATATCACCTCCAGAAATATCGATGATGACTTACCTGCATAATTGATAGATTGACCAACAATAGTGTAAAAGCCTTCCTTAACCTGACCATTGCAAAATTCGGAGGCATCGATTTTAAGATCAGTGGTTATAGCACGTTCAGGAGCACATCGGGATGTTGCAGGATCAAACTCAGCAGACCCATGAATAGTTCCCTCCATAGGTTCTCCAAGACCTGCATTTGTACACACAATAGAGAATGAACCTTCAATAGACAAGTCTTTGATCCCAGATTCATTGTCCTTCGCTCTGATTCTGATGTTAACACTTTCGTAAAGACCCACCTCAATGACTGTTTTCTCTTCATAATAGCTTCTGACAACTTCTCCGGTTTCACTCGTTTCAATATCAATAACCAGGTCAGGAGGAGTTTTATCGTGTTTTTTAATCTTGACCATACTGGAAGAGCATTCTTCACATTGCATTGCTGAGCAAACTATAGCAATGGCAAAACAAAACATAAATATACGTATCATAAATACCGGTAATAGTGAAGAGAGCGAAAGTAATGAAATCCCGTATAAATTTATAGATTTATTCTTCACCCCTGAGTCTTTTATCTTGTTTTTGAGCCATTGTTACTATCTTCCTCATAGCCCGCACTATTGACAACAATAAAACATAACCAAATGTAAATATAAAAAGAATCCAACGATAGGTTCCTGCCTCATCCATAGTCAAACCTGAAATCAACCAGGCTGTGGTTCCCCCTGCCAGTCCCAAACCGGCATATGAAAGAATAGAATACAGCCAATATTTATTTCTGTCACGGGCTGCTATACTGAGTATACTATTGATCAAAGCATAAAACAATAGGAAAGAAGAAAAGATTACCCAGGGAGCACCCTGTTTTATCATGAACAAGTCAGTAAATGAAGCGAAATAAGAAAAGATATTGAAAATCAACATCAAAACATAGATGACTCCAGCCTGCAACATTGGAGAAATGCTCTTAGCATAAATAGACTTGTCTTCTTCCAACATAAACTGTATAATAGTAAACCAAGGAAGAAAGTTTATTTACGCCGGTAAAACCTCTGCATGAAGATCATATTCATCCGCATCTATAATTGACACTTTGGCAAAATCTCCGACTCTCACATAGAATCGATCAGCAGGTATCAGTACCTCATTATCCACTTCAGGTGAATCAAATTCAGTCCTTCCTACAAAAAAATCACCTTCCTTTCTGTCTATTAATACCTTCATTTCCTTTCCTACCATGGCCTGATTGGCTGCAAAAGAAATTTCCTGCTGCACTTCCATAAGACGATGAGCACGTTCTGCTTTTACCTCAGTATCCACATCATCTTTCATTGAAAATGCGCTTGTTCCTTCTTCATGTGAATATTGAAATACACCTACTCTCTCCAATCTGGATTCACGAATGAAATCGAGCAATACTTCAAAATCTTCCTCCGTTTCCCCTGGAAAGCCAACGAGGAATGTCGATCGGATCTTGATACCAGGAACACGATTGCGAATTGTTTTAATCAATTCCTTTTGTTCGACTCTGGTAATCTGCCGTTTCATAGCGCTGAGCATGGGATCGGATGCATGCTGCAACGGAATATCAAGATATTTGCAAATCTTATTCTGAGCTTGTATCACATCCAGAATATCTACAGGAAATTTTGATGGGTAAGCATAATGTAGCCGGATCCATTCGATTCCTTCTACTTCACATAATGCATTTAATAAATCGCTCAACGCACGTCTTTTATAAATATCTAACCCGTAATAAGTGAGTTCCTGTGCTATCAAAATGATTTCTTTGGTACCCATTGCCGCCAGATGTTTTGATTCTTTTACCAGACTCTCTATGGATTTTGATTTGTGATTTCCTCGCATCAGAGGGATCGCACAAAATGCACATGTTCTGTTGCAACCTTCGGAAATTTTTAAATAAGCATAATGCGATGGGGTTGTAATCCAGCGCTCTCCAATTAACTCATGTTTGTAGTCAGCATTCAGCTTTGCCATCAACCCCGGCAGTTCCATGGTGCCAAAATAGGCATCTACTTCAGGGATTTCCTTTTCCAAATCGCTTTTATACCGATGGGAAAGGCAACCGGTTACGTACAGTTTGTCGATCATCCCCAAAGATTTGAGGTGAGCATAGTTCAGAATGGTTTGAATAGATTCTTCTTTGGCAAGATCTATAAATCCACAGGTATTCACGATGACAATTCCCGCTTCTTCATTACTATCATGCATTACTTCGTAATCATTGGCTTTCAGCTGAGTGATGATATTCTCAGAATCTACCAAATTCTTGGAACAACCCAACGTAACCACATTGACTTTATTGGGCTTGGCCGTTTTTGTTTTCATTTATTATCTTTCGATACTTTACAATAAACCGGAAAAAGTAAACAAAATGGGTAGGATAACCCACTGACACTTTCAGGGTGCAAAACTACAATATGTATACAAACAATGTAGTAAAAAATTCAACGTTAATGAAGTGAAACTGTAAGTATGCGATTCATTATAATATTGATCTCTCTTTTTTGCTTCATAAATGCTACAGCGCAATGGGGCATCCAAATTCGATCCAACCATAACCAATTCAATGAATTAGCCCGAATTTCCGGGATAGACAATCAGACTATTCTCCCCCACTCTATGGAACTGGGAGTAGATTATTGGTTTCGCTTAAAAAATTACCGTTGGGAATTTTATCCTGAATTTTCTATAGAACGGGTATTGCAATCGCAGACCTTGGATTTAGAAAACACCCTATCATTTTCTTCCTACAGGTTATCGTTGAGAAATCAAATCTACTTCCTGAACTGGAGTGAAGATTGCGACTGTCCCACTTTTTCCAAACAAGGCAACCCCCTAAGTGACGGTCTTCATGTGATTTTTGGTCCAGGAGTTGGCTTACACAATTATAAAACTCCATTGGAAGGCAGTGAACAGGGAATTTATTTTTTTTGGTTTGGAGGGGTTGGACTTGATTTGGGTATAACCAATGTCATAACAATAACCCCTCAAGTCGTATATCGGGGTCATTTGAATCACCAATGGCCAGCTTTAGCTGAAGATAATGCTTTTAATTATTCCTCCTGGTCACCTTCTGTACGATTGGGAATAAGACTGGACTATTCGCGACGAAGGAGGTAGAAGGGAGATACATGAACCCATAAGGTTATATTAAAATGCTTCCGGCTGTCTGAATGGAGGTTACCAATAAACCATGAAATGATACAATATTCGATAACAAGAGAGTATCTTGCACCCGAATGCTAAAATATTGAAAAGATGACAACCAGAACACTAACATCCGAAGATTTGATAAAATTGGAAGATCGTTATGGTGCCCACAATTACCATCCCATTCCTGTGGTGCTCTCTTCCGGTAACGGGGTTTATGTATATGATGTAGAGGGCAAAAAATATTTTGATTTTCTATCATCATATTCTGCAGTGAACCAGGGCCATTGCCACCCAAGAATCATCAATGCATTAAAAAAGCAAGCTGAAAAGCTCACCTTAACTTCCAGGGCGTTTTATAACGATCAGTTAGGTTTGTATGAAGAGTATATTACACGGTATTTTGGTTATGATAAAGTGTTGCCGGTCAATACAGGAGTCGAGGCGGTGGAAGCAGCAATTAAGCTTTGCAGGAAATGGGGGTACAAGAAAAAAGGAATCAAAGAACCCCAGGCTAAAGTGGTTTTCTGCACCGGTAATTTTCATGGACGTACTTTGGGTGTCATTTCTGCTTCCACTGACCCTGTGGCCAGGAAGGAATTTGGACCCTATATGCCAGGATACATCGTCATACCATACAATGATCTGTATTCACTTGATGAAACCCTCAGAGATCCGGACGTGGCCGGATTTATTGTTGAACCCATACAGGGAGAAGCAGGAGTATACGTGCCGGATGAAGACTATCTGTATCAGGCACGAGAACTATGTAAAAAATATAATGTACTCTTCATAGCCGATGAAGTACAAACCGGAATTGCACGCACAGGTAAACTTCTCGCATCCTGTGGAAAATGTGATTGCACAAGAAAATGTGAAAACAGATATGAAGCACGGCCGGATATTTTGATTTTGGGAAAAGCACTTTCTGGTGGAGTATTTCCGGTTTCTGCCGTTCTTGCCAATGATGAAATCATGCTTTGTATTCAACCCGGAGAACATGGGTCTACCTTTGGAGGAAATCCACTGGGATGTGCAGTAGCTATGGAAGCATTACAAGTGGTAGAGGATGAAAATCTTGCTGAAAATGCTATGAAATTAGGTACATTATTTCGCCAAAGAATGCAGTCACTTGTTGAAAGGAGTGATCTTGTAAAATTAGTCCGAGGAAAAGGACTCTTAAACGCCATTGTCATCAATGATAGTGAAAAAAGCAATACAGCATGGAACATTTGTATCGCATTGAAGAACAATGGGCTTCTTGCAAAACCTACTCATGGCAATATCATCCGGTTTGCCCCACCTTTGATCATGACAGAAGACGAAATGCATGAGTGTTGTGACATCATAGAAAATACCATATTACAATACCAGCCTTGATACATGCGCTCAGTTCTATTTGTATTTTATATAGCTATATAACTTTCATGCTCCAGGCATTGGAGTTTATGATGCAATCATTGGTGGTATGCAGCGTACTTTTTTTACTGCACATGAATGGTAGTTTTTGCTAATTATGTGGGATAATAGTCCTGCTTTATGCAAGGAACATTCTTCGGTGTTTAAAAAGCTAGGTCCTTTTCCCACTTTCAACTTAATCAATTGAAATATATTATGCTTTTTTGTCATTTATTGTCTAAATTTACATTGGTATAAAAATGAGTTTTAGTTGTAATGCGTTTGTAAATTATTATAAGTCTAAAAAATCCTTTAAAAAAGATTTTATACCTAAAGTCATTCGAAAGGATGCAGGATTAAAAATTTGAAAAGAATGAAAGTGATCACTTCCCTATTGATTTTTTTCAGCTGTATATCCATTATTCGGGCGCAGGAATCCGGTTTAATCACTGATCGGGAGGCAACATATAAAAGAGGTAAAGATTTATTTTCCCGGCACCTGTTTGGGCCTGCATCTGTTGAACTCCAACAGTATTTGAATCAACAAAAGCAACTTATTCATCCTGCACCGGCAAATCTGATGCTGGAAGCAGACCAAATGGTGAAATTATCTGCATTATATTTGAATTTACCACAGGGTGAAAAGGATTTGGTAGATTTTGTTTACCGGCATTCTCCCGACCCGGTAATCAATGAACCCTGCCTGGCATTGGGCAGCTTTTATTACAATCAAAAATTATATAGTAAAAGTATTACCTTTTATGACAAGGTTAAAATATCCGATCTGAAAGAAGATATCAGAGCGGAGAGTCATTTCAAAAAAGGGTATGGATATTTTGTCAATCGCGCTTTTACAGAGGCAGCCGATTATTTTCAGGAAGCTTCACTTCATCAGGGTGCTTATTATTACCCTACACACTATTATCTGGGCATGTGCCACTATTTCGATGACAATCCGAAAAAGGCAGTCACCCATTTTGAAAGAGTCAGTAAATCCCCTACATATGGGCCTTTGGTTCCTTACTACATAGTACAGATTTATTTTTCCGGCAAAGAATATGAAAAATTGATTGAATATAGTGAAAGAATGATTACCATCCCTTCAACGCGCAATATCAAAGAAATCCGTCTGTTATTAGGTCAAACTTATTTCTTAAAGGGTCTGTATTCACAGGCACTACCGCATCTGTCCTATTATGAAGCAAATACTCCACGTCTCACACAGGAAGAGTTTTATCAACTTGCATTTACGCAGTATAAATTAGGCATGTACCAGACTGCCGTCAATACATTTATGGAAATTGCTTTATTAGATTCGAAACTGGGCCAGCTGGTGAATTACTACATGGCCGATTGTTATGTACAATTAGGGGATCTGACATCCGCTCGTTCTGCATTTCGAAAAGTAGCAGGGATGGAATTTGAAAAGAGCATGATGGAAGAAGCCACTTTCAATTATGGAAAACTTTCCGCTCAGCTTAAACATGAAAGGGACGCAATCAATACACTGATAAAAATCAACAAAAGTTCACCTTTTTACACAGAAGCGCGAACCATTGTTAATGATATTCTTCTCCATTCAGCCGATTATACCAACAGCATTGAAATCATGGAATCGCTGACAGACTGGTCGCCGGAAATGGAGGCTACCTATCAAAAAATTGCGTTTCAAAAGGCTATTCAATGGGTCAGGGATCAAAACCACGCAAATGCACGCATCTACTTTGACAAAAGTGATCAACATATCAAAGATCAGAAGCTTTTTCACGAAGGTTTATTCTGGCGAGGGTATATGTTGAACAAAGAAGGACAATACCGGAATTCAAATATTTCCTTAGACCGCTACCTTGAGTCTTCCAAAACCTTTGGATTTACAAACGTTGAAGCCTCTCCTATGATGGCTCATTATCTTCAGGGATATAACAATCTAAAACTGGGTGAATATTTGCGTTCTGCCCAGTCTTTCAGAAATACAATCAACAGTATCAATCAAAATCGACGGCAAATCACTCAAAATGTTGTACTGGATCGCATATATCCTGATGCAGCATTACGGGCCGGCGACTGCTTATTCCGGCTGAATAAGTACGAAGATGCCTATATATTTTATGAAATGGTGGCCGCCAGCAAAATTGGAAATTACGATTATGCAAGATATCAGAAAGCCCTCATCATGGGCCTGACCAACAAACCCTATGATAAAATTAAAATACTGGATCAATTGATAGCGGAAAACACAGATTCTGATTATATGGATGATGCTCTTTTCCAATTGGGTGAAACCTATTTATCCTTAGGAAATTTAGTGCCTGCATCAGAGGCATTTTCCAGACTCACCCGGCAATTCAGAGGAAGGAGCAGCCTTTTTATTCCATCGCTATTAAAGCTGGGACTTATTGCTTATAACCGGGGAGATAGCAGACAAGCCCTACAATTCTATAAAGAAGTATTCTCACATCGTCCTAATGCAAAAGAAACTCAGGAAGCATTAATAGCCATTGAAGAAATATATATCAGAGATTTAGGAGATTCTGAAGGGTATTTCTCTTTTGTACAATCTGTACCCGGTGTAGAGTTGACATCCCTTAAAAAGGATAGTTTAAATTACCAGATTGCCCGGTCTCGTTTTGATAATGGAGACTATCAAAGAGCCATGCAATTATTCAGTGACTACATCAAAAACAACCCCAATGGTGCATATATTCTAGAGTCGTACTTTTTCAGAGGCGAATCCAGATCGATTCTGAGGCAATTCAAAGAAGCCCTTGAAGACTATAATCATCTGATTGTTCTGGGATTGAATCCTTACTACTATAACAGTTTAAGAAAAGCGGCCATCATATCATACAATTATGAACAGGATTTCAACAGATCATATCAGTATTTCAGCGCATTATCTACAGCTCCGGTACCTTCAGACCAGATTTATGAAGCTAATCTAGGTGCTTTGCGATCTGCGTTCAGAATGGGTGACCCCCAGGGGGTGATTCGATTTGCTCCAAAAGTCATTGCAAGTGAGGGATCAACTGAAGCAGAAATAAATGCAGCCTGGTATTATCTGGGTAAAGCTTTTTACAATACTTCAGAATATGCCCAAGCACTGGAGGCATTTGAACACATCAAGGAGTTCAACAGCAATCAATCGGCCGAGGCGGTTTACCTGATGGCAAGAATTCATATGCGGCAAGGCAACCTTAGTCAGGCGGAAGAGATCATTCCATGGGTAACCGAGAAAAAAGCCAATTACCCCCAATGGGTGGCCAGAACCATTATTTTATATGCTGAAATTTATATTGCGAAGAATGACCTTTTTAATGCCCGGGCAGCTTTGGAGGCAGTCATTGATAATTTTAAGGACGACGACTCTATCCGCAAAGACGCCGAAAACATCCTGCGGATTGTAGAATCGAAAGAACAGGAGCAAAACAGAATTAAAGTTCCTGAAAGAGGTTTTATGGAAGAGGACAGCATAAGAAATCACAGAGGATGATACACCTCATTTCAAAATGCTTAATGGCTTGATTTCTGAAAGAATTTGAAAGAGACTATGAAAAAAATATTTAATTTGATTTACACGGTCAGCTTATCATTCAATAATTTCCAGCATCCGATTTTATTTTTGATGGTATTCTTTCTGCTCCAACACCCCAAAATGAGCAGCCAGCAAATCCCCGCTCCTGCTGTTTCAGACACAATTCTCCGGACTGATATAGTGGATGTAGTGAAGACCTTTGAAGCAAGATTGGAGGAAGCGAGGATGATTACTGTGATTCCTCCGGCTCCGGTCATAACGCCCCTAGAAAGAACTTATCGTTATGACGTAACGATCGTCCCTTTAGAACTCAACTTTCCCGATCCGGTCATACGTCCCATTTCCATGAAATCAGACGATCCGAAGCAATACCTCAACCATTATTTAAAAGCAGGATATGGAAATTTAAAAAATGCTTATGTTGACTTGTCCATACGCGAAGTTTTTGACGATATCAACGACTGGTATATCAATGCCTATGTTCGTACGGGTGATGATTCTGAAAATATAGCTTTCCAAAAATACCATGACCTACGTGTTAAGGGTGGTGCCGGATTAAGCGTTTTTGAAACATCACGATTGGAAATCAAAGCAGGATTGCAACAAAATCAAAGACACTTTTTTTATAATAGAGACGACCGGTCACAGGAATTTGAAATGGAAGATGTCAGACGAAATATCAGCGTTTTTAATAACGGAATTTCTTTTTATAATTCTTTTCATCAGGATGCCGGTGTAGATTACCGAATTGACCTGGACAACCGGTTTACACGGGTAAGTGATCTGAATGAGAATGAAATTAATTCTCGTCTATATGCTGTATTTACGAGAAAAAGCACGAAAAATACCGGTTTTACATTAGCAGGCGGCTTTGATTTCAACAGAAGTTTTGGTTCAACGGATGTGATCGGACTTTTTGATCCCCGATTAGTGGTAACTGGTAAGAAAGTATTATTAGAAGGAGGAATCAATTACGCTTATGCCAACTCCGGTCATTATTTATTTCCTTCGGTCATGATCAAGTGGTCAATTGACGATAAAGCCATGCAAATCATAGCAGGTGCTCAACAAACCTATCACCGTAACAATCTGATTAATACAATCGAATTCAATCCTTTTGCTAAAGGCATGGATACTTTAAATACCCGTATCGGACAAGAGATTTTTGGTGGCATACAGGGAAAACTTGCCGATTTCACTTATCAGGGAAAAGCAGGTTGGAGAAAAGTCAACCATCAGGTAGTGTTTAATGTTGATTTTGATGATGATCTAAGGCGTTTGGATGCAATTACAGCAGATTTAAATGTCATATTTATCCAGGGCAATATTGAGTACGACCTGAACAAAAGGTTTACTGTGGGAGGAATTCTTACCCGAAACTTTTTCTCAAATGTCAGTACGGAAAGGATGTGGCACATTTTTCCCACTGAACTCAATGCTTATTTCAGAGGAGGAATAATGAATGATAAATTGGTGCTTCGCGCCGATCTTTTCGTCAGAGATCGCGCCAGAGTTTTGGATATGGGAGAAAGCGTATTCCTTCCTGGATTGTTTGACCTGAATGCAGAGATAGAAGTAAATCCATCCAAAAATTTTGGTATTTGGGCCAAAGCCTTAAACCTATTTAATGTCAATTACTCTCCATGGCTGGGTTATCCGATTTTTGGAATTCATTTTCAGGGAGGGATACTGGTCAGATTTTAATTTAACCCGAAGAAGAACTTCTGTATCCAATACCTTTCTTTTGGAAGACTTTAAATTCGTTTTCTACCGATTTAGCTGAAGATACATCTGCAATAGTAATGATCCTTGCCAATTCTTTACGTTTGTCCTTAGAAAGAGAGGCTAGCCTTAAGTTCTGATTTTTTATTGCTTCCAGAACCAGTTTTCTCACCGTCCTGGCATTTCCGAAGTATTTGTCTCTATAGAGATAGATTTGATCAAAGTATTCAAGCAGGAATTTCCTTGCCTCCTGATCCAGTGACATTCCTTCATCATTAAACATCTTCAGGGCTATTTCAATTAATTGCTGCGGACTGTAATCTTCAAATTTTAAAAAATTGTCAAACCGGGAACTCAATCCTGGGTTGGCTTTTAAAAATGATTCCATGTTGCTGGGATAACCGGCTACAAATACAAAGAAACGACCTCGCATATCTTCCATTCTTTTCAAAAGAGTCTGTATGGCTTCATTCCCATAATCCCCCTGTAAACCATTAAAGTTACTCAAAGAATAAGCTTCATCGATAAAGAGTACACCACCCAAAGCTTCATCAATTTTTTCAGCCGTTTTGATGGCCGTTTGTCCAATAAAACCAGCGACCAGACCCTGGCGATCAGTTTCTACCATATGGCCCCGCTCCAATATTCCTAACGCTTTAAATATATTCGTAAGAATTCGGGCTACAGTTGTTTTACCTGTGCCTGGATTACCTACAAAGACTGTATGCAGGAAAAATGATGAAAGTACGCTTTTACCGCTTTCTTTATAGAAGCGAACAACATGCACCAACTCATTGATTTGTTTTTTAACATTGTCTATTCCAATTAAAGAATCCAATTCGTACAGTGCAATCTCTAATAAAGATTCATCGATAGGTATATCTGGCAACATTCTCTTTTCAACAACCTGTATCTTCTCAACGTCTTCTTTGTGGAGAGTTTTTAACTCATCAAGGCTATATATATCAGGATCATTGGATTGCATGATTCTAAGTCCCAGTTGCAACTTTGATTTTTCAATAATATCGTACACAAACCTTGCATTTCCAAAAGTCCTGTCCCTGTTACGATAGGCATTGGTGATTATTTTTTTTACTTCCTCAAGCGCTTCAGGTGTTAATCTGACCTCTTTTTCATGACAGGCGAATATGGCAATATCCAATAATTCCTGAGGTAAATAATCAGAAAATTCAAAATATTGCTTAAATCTGGATCTGAGGCCCGGATTACTGTCTAAAAAATATTTCATTTCTTTTGGATACCCGGCTACTATGATCGCGAGGTCACCTTTGTCATTAGACATTTCCTTGACAAGCATCTCAATGACTTCTCTTCCAAAATCCTTTGTATCATCATTTGACCGTGCGAGTGCATAAGCTTCATCTATAAAAAGTATTCCGCCTCTGGCTTTCTCAATGGCTTCTTTGACTTTGGGTGCCGTCTGGCCAATGTATTCGCCTACCAGGTCTACACGATCCACCTCATGAATATGCCCTTTTGAAAGAAGTCCCATTTTCTTATATAGAATTCCCATCATTTTCGCGACAGTGGTCTTTCCGGTTCCGGGATTACCGGTAAAAACAGAGTGGAGGTTGATATTTTGTCGCTCTTTGAATCCTTTATCTTTTCGAAGACGAATAAATTGAATGTATTGAGCATGTTCTCTCACCTTGGTTTTTATATCCTCGAGTCCAATCATTCTGTCGAGCCGCTCAATTACCTCCTCAAAGGTCTGAAATGCTTCGGCATCCAAAGGCTTTGAGAGTAAACGGTTTTGATCAGGGAGTTCAACTTCAGGAGTGCCTATTTCAAAAAAATCATCTACTTCAAACGGGACTCTTGCAATCAGTTTATCCATAAAGATCAATTCCATAGTATAAGTGCCCGGTCTCCATGAACCTTTAATGTTCGAACCCCAACCTGCCTGAATAGTAAATATTTCATCTGCCTTATTCACTAACTGCAGTCGTAAAACCTGACCTTTCAATTCGTGTACATCATTGTAAAATCGAACAAACAACTCGCAATGCCAGTCATAAGTCTTTAAAAGGTTATTTAATCGTATTTCAGCATGTATGTACCGGGTCTCCTCCGAGGAAAATACCATTAAATACTGCCTCTCTTCCAGAGTAACATCATCCAGGTGCCCTTCATAGAGCTTCACAGACTCCACCTGAAGGTAAGGATTACTTCCATCAACAAACTCATAACCAACATCTTCTATATAAAAATATTTCGAACCTACCTTTTCATCGTCAATATACGCTTCCCAAAAATAAGTGCCCTTTTTCCAGAAAATCCCTTCTTTCTTATTTCCCCATCCTTCCCGGATATATACTACATTATCATACTTACTGATCTTCTTTTTAAACTCAAGATTGCAGATAAGCTTTTTTCTGGCTTTCAGTTCATAACATTTCAATGTGATGGATGCATCCCAGGAATCAATATCAAATAACTTATTGTAAAATGATAATTCTGTATAGATATACTTGACCTCATAGCGATCAAAAACCTGTCTGTATTTTTTCTTGTTCTCTGCCAGCCACTCTGTGGAGCAGTAAACTTTCAACTCCTTAAATTTAAAATGATCGATTGATTTATTTTCTATGGATTCTTCCATGTATTTTAAAATATATTGAAATATAATCATTATCCCTTAAATTTCCACATATAATGTCAAATATTTCCAATCTTTTAAAGTAGACTTCATCAATTCATCTTATAATTGTTACATGGTTAATATTACCCGGGAATTATCCCACGCTTTTATGATAGAAATAATCATTTTGATGACATTTTTATCTGGTGCACAATCAAGTTATTAAAATTCATCACTAACAAAATTACCGGTCACCAATCATTACCAAAAGAGTTACTCCTGGATTTCGTGTTCGCCTGCATAATACAATCTTTGAATAATTTCATTTTAAAGTTTTGAATATAAAAGTTGCAATCATGAATATTTTTTCCAGTCATCTTATGCAAGAGTATGAAAGACTTTATGTGGTTGAAGAAATTGATGATCTGCGGATCTCAGGTCTTTATACATCATTTACTTGTCCTAATGATGCAACAGATGAAGCTCTATACACAGCTGACTACATCTCTGCAAAGAAAAGAGGGTATGATTGCGCAGAGGATAACATTGTAAAAACTTCAAAAATTCAAGGTAAATGGCTTGGTTGATCCAAATGACAAATCATTACTTTGCAATTATCAGACCCTTGAATTTATTCATTGCCGGCATCACCCAGGCATTGATTTTCTTTATTGTAATCAGACCTGAATTACTCTCTCATGAAATCAGCCCCCTGCTGAGGGATAATCTTATATTCTGGTTTATATTTTGTATGATTTGCCTTGCAGCTGGAGGCTATGTAATCAATGATTATTTTGATATCGTTCCGGACCGGATCAACAAGCCTATGAAACAAATAGCAGCAAAACATATTTCTGTTTCTGCTACATTACAGTATTATATTATACTGAACATTCTTGGCATTTTGCCCGCAGTTCATATTGCTTTTAAAACCGGCACTGCCCCTTTGCTATACATTTATCCACTCGCGGTATTTTTACTTTTTTTATATTCATGGAAACTTAAACATTTATCTCTGACTGGAAATTTGATGGTTTCATTCTTTTGCGCCATGGTTCCCGGAATCCTCTGGTTTGCTGAAAAAGATAATCTATCACTTCTGATCAATGTATCGGAAACCAAAGGGATATTTATCGAGATTTCACTGTTTTTTTATACGGTGTTTGCATTTTTCTCCACTTTTATCAGAGAAATTGTTAAAGATATGCAGGATGTTCCAGGAGATTTATTGGCAGGATCACACCATTTTGTGATCCGTGCAGGAAGTGACGTGTCACGTAAAATGGTTATGGTATTAATGATGATTTTACTTATATCCATAGTTATGTTTGTTTATCTTGTGGTATTCTTTCAAAACAATACGTTAACCATTGTTATCCTTGCTTTTTTACTTATGATATTCCCTCTCTTATGGTCTGCTTACAGATTTTATAGTGCCAGAGAACCATCAGAATACAAGCACGCAGCCAGCGACTTGAAAGTTTTGATGAGTGGGGGGTTGTTATTTTTATTGCTGATTCATGGGATTGACAAAATATAAATCATGGACATCATTTCTCCATATAAACTGATTCTTGGCTCTGGTTCACCACGCAGACAACAATTACTTACCGAAGCGAAAATTCCTTTTACCCTCCGGTTAATTCCAGTAGAAGAATCGTATCCCAGTGAAATGCCTGTTGAAGAAATTGCTGAATTTCTGGCAGTAAAGAAGGCTTTTCCTCACCAGGAGTTAATAGGGAATGACGAAATTGTCATTACTGCCGACAGTATAGTGGTACGGAATCAAAAGGTTTTAGGCAAACCTGTAGACAAAAAAGAATCCATAAAAATGTTGGAAAATTTGAGTGGCAAACAGCACCATGTATACACCGGAGTTTGCTTCACAACAAAACATAAAACGCTTTCATTAACTGTACTTACTCAGGTAAAATTTTTACCCTTAACCAGAAAAGAGATAGAATTTTATATTGACCAGTATCAACCTTTTGACAAAGCAGGTGCTTATGGCATTCAAGATTGGATTGGCCATACAAAAATAGAGTGGATAAAAGGATCATACTCCAATGTAATGGGACTACCCGTCCATAAAGTTTATCAGGAACTCATTAAAATCCGAAATGAGAGGGTCGGGTTTTAGTGATGCTTTTTTTAAATTGTATACAAACCCATTCTCCTTTACAAATCGTTTTCAATTTTATACCATGGAAGTCATTATATACGGAGGTAATGGCATGAATGTCTGACCTCAATACTCCACTTAACAAAAGCACTCCCCCTTTTACAAGAACTTCCATAATACCTGCAGCATTATCAACTAATACGTTTCTGTTAATATTTGCCAGAACAATGTCATACTCTTCCTTTCCAATATTTTCAATTGAACCACACCCGACTTCTATGTTTTTACATTGATTTGTTATAATATTCTCCATAGTATTTTCAAAAGCCAATGGATCATTGTCAATCGCTTTGACGTGAGAAGCTCCCATTTTTTCTGATAATATAGCCAAAACACCAGTCCCACAACCCAAATCCAGGATCTTCTTTCCATGAAAATCCAATCCTTCCATCTCCTGGATCATCATATAGGTTGTTTCATGATGACCGGTACCGAAAGCCATTTTAGGATCAATTCTTATAGTAAAACGTGTATTCTGTTCTGGTGGGTGAAATCCTGCGATAATTGAACAAAAATCATTGAGAATAACCGGTTTGAAGGATGCTTCCCAAACGGCATTCCAATTCTCATTTTTTAATTCGCTTTGTGTATAGGTTATCTTCTCTGCATCACAAATCATTTTAATTTTATACGCAAGCTCTGATGTGACGAGCCGTTCATCAATATATCCATGTAGACAATCATCTTCTTCATAAAACGAATCAAATCCCAATGCGAACAGTTTAGCCATCACCACTTCATTATTAGGGCAAAAAGCAAATAATTTATATTGGGTATCCACTCAATTGAATCTTTAAGGTATATGGATCAAATCTTTTATCACTGTCTCCATCTTCAAAAGCCTGAAACTTTTCCAATTACATTGAATCCATCGTCTCGTACCTTGTTGCTCTAACCATGGATTATAGGAAATCCATCAGGAATAAATTTCCCTTCTTGCTGCTTTCAATGTATTCATTAACAATGCGGTGACTGTCATAGGTCCTACACCTCCCGGAACCGGTGTTATATAACTGCAAATCTCTGCCACCCCATCAAAGTCGACATCACCCACCAACTTGTAACCGGATTTTCTTGTCGCATCCTCTACCCTATTGATACCTACATCAATCACTACTGCTCCGGGCTTCACATTTTCTTTTTTAATAAAATAAGCCATTCCGATAGCCGCAATGATAATATCTGCATCGAGTAGTTCCTTATTTATATTCTTAGTCCTGCTATGGGTAAAGGTTACTGTTGCGTTACCCGGATTGCTCTTTCTTGATAACAAGACCCCTATTGGTGTGCCAACAATATTGCTTCTTCCCACTACAACCACTTTCTTTCCTGCTGTTTCTATGTGATATCTCTCCAGCATAGTCAGAATTCCTAAAGGGGTGGCTGGGATATAAGCAGGTAATCCTAAAGCCATCCGTCCAAAATTACATGGATGAAACCCATCAACATCCTTTCCAGGATTTATAGCCATAGTTACTTTAGTTTCATCAATATGGCCCGGCAATGGTAACTGTACGATAAAGCCATCGATGGAAGGATCGCTGTTCAATTCCTCTATCAATTCCATCAACTCTGCCTGACTGATTTCAGAATCTTTCCTGATCAGAGTGGAAGAAAAACCCACTGTTTCACATGCCTTTACTTTATTTCTCACATAAGCATGACTGGCCGGGTCGTCTCCAACCAGAATGGCAGCGAGATGTGGGGGTCTGTTGCTTTTGCCGACCATTGCTTCCACTTCTGCCCTGATTTCATACTGAATTTGCAGGGCCAGAGCCTTCCCATCGATAAGTTGCATAAATATTTTTTAATATAAAAAAATAAAGATCAAAGTATGTGTTGATTTTTCACAGAGCAATACAGGGTAAAATTAAGCTTTTGTTTCTGTTCACTGTATAAATAGTAGTAGATTTGAAGGATTACACATAAATAACTCTACTATTATACTTCATAAACAAGAAACCCTCTCACACTAAATACTTTTTCAAAAACACCACATCATATGATCTGGAAAAATCAGCTCAACATTGAACGCATAAACGAAATCAACCAAAATACCCTCTGTCAATCTTTGGGAATAACCATAACAGAAGTAGGCAATGACTATATCAAAGCCACCATGCCTGCAGACCATAGAACTTGTCAGCCACATAGCATTTTGCAAAGAGGAGCTTCAGTTGCCTTAGGTGAATCTTTAGGCAGTATAGCCTTACAACTCATGATTGAAACCGGTGAGAAAGGAGTACCCGTAGGCATCGAAATCAATGCCAATCATTTACGACCCGTCAGTAGAGGTTTGGTTACAGGAATAGCCAGCCCATTAAGACTGGAAAAAATGACCATGTTTGGAATATTGAAATACACAATGAAGATAAAAAATTAACTTGTGTTTTCAGGATTACTATATTGATTACTCAAAATATAAAACAATAGATTTCATGAACTTTTTCTTTTTGAAAACTATTCTTCGCACTCAACTGTATTCCATTTGCCCTGATCTTATTCCGGCATAACAGAAACAACCAACAGCCACATGGATACCTCTCTTAATCCACATATTGATTCGCTTTATCATCGCTTTCAAATTACTTTGGATCACCTTTCATCTTTTATTAATGAAATAGGACATGGCGAATTCAAAGAATTGACAGATGAGATCAAATGGTTGGTGGATGCTCCCTTCATGTTTGTAATTGTAGGAGAAGTAAAAGCGGGGAAAAGCAGTTTTATCAACGCGCTTTTAAATACTACTCAGGATCTCTGTCCGGTGGCAGTATCTCCTAAAACCGATAAAATTCAGCTTATTGCTTATGGTGATGAAGAATCTTTACAAATCATAAACCCTCATCTTGTAAAGCGAACTTTTCCAGAGGAATCCCTGAAAAAGATCAGCATTATCGATACACCCGGCACAAATACAATCATTGAGCATCATCAGGAAATTACTGAAAGATTCATCCCGCATTCGGATTTAATTGCATTGGTATTTGAAGCAAAAAACCCTTACCGACAAAGTGCATGGCAGTTTTTTGACCACATAAGAAAAGAATGGAGAAAAAATATCATCATTATTTTACAACAAAAAGATCTGATCAGCAATGAAGATTTAACCACCAACATAAAGGGAGTCAAGAATATAGCTCAAGAAAAAGGACTTCCTAAAGTTGATATTTTCGCACTGTCGGCTGTGCAAGAGCAACAAGGCATTGAACATAGTGGTTTTCAACCTTTAAGGAAATACATCAGTGAAAATATTCTGAAATCCGACACAGCCGCTAAAAAGCTGTATAATTATGTTGAAACACTGAAAACAATTACGGAAAAGATCCAATCGTCTATTGAGATAAGAAAAAAACAATATATAGCTGATAAAGAGTTTAGAAATCAAATCAAATTTATCCTCGAAAGTCAGCAACAGAAAACAGAAAGGCAAATAGCGGTATTAAGTTCAGATATATCCAATACTTTTCTTTCTATTGGTCACACCAGGCTTGGACAATTGAAGCAGAAACTTTCTTTTTGGTCTGTTTTGAAAAGTTCCTTTTCACAATGGATGGGAAGTGGGTCATCATTACCTAAATCTCTGGAAAATGAATCAAAAGAAATGGAACTGGAATTACAAACCAAGCTTCGTCAAAAACTGGAAGAGGGTATAACTGATGTAGCTGATGACATCCAATTAATGGGGCGATTAGTGCAGCAAAAGTTAGCTGCGAAAAACGACATTTTGCTTACCTCAGAAGATATCTTCTCAGACATTGCCGAAAAAAGAGTGTTTGTACTGAAAGAATTGCAAAAAGAATTCAAAAATTTCATCGAAAGCTCTGAAAATTTTTATGATAAAAAGTTACTCGAAAATTCGCAATCTTTATCCCCTAATTTGGCCAAAGGTGGGGGCATCGCTGTTGTGGGAGTCATTTTATCTGCGGCTTTGAATGGGATTGTTTTTGATATTACCGGGGGTATTCTGACTACGATAGGAGTCTTATTTGCAGGTATTTCATTGGGATGGAAAAGAGGAAAAATCTTAAAACAGTTTCATGAAGAAGTGCTAAAAGGAGGTCGTAAAATTGAAGCAGAAATGAATGAAAAACTATTTTCTTACACTACACGAATAAAAAACCGAATTGATCTGAATTTTCACGCTATGGATCAATATCTTTCAAATGAGAATTCAATGATTGAAAACCTTGAAAATCAAATGAATAGGATCATCAATGATTTGGATTTCATCCATAAAGAATTAGAAAATACAAAAGGACATTCAAATTAACATTTCTATTGAAATACATTTCTGAAGTGTGATGTATTTTTATGATTTAAAGCTACACTGTGTACTTTAAATGAAATTGAGCATTGAAATAGAATAGCATAAAAAGAAAAACAAATCTTTTTTAATTAATACATTGTTATTATTTCGTCAATAACCAATAAACAATAATCGTTATGAGTGATCAAAATTTATTAGGAGTGGGTAGCCGGATCAACCACCCTGCTTATGGTCAGGGTGTTATTATTGCCATTGATGTTGCCGCATATAAAGTATGCTTCATCACTTATGGAATTAAACATATTGGGAAAGAATATAACCAATGGGAAGTTATTGAAGCCATCGAAGCTGAGGAAGAACTGACCTATACAAAAGCAGAAAAATCTCTGATTAAAATATTAAGAGCATTTTCCGATATTACAGAAAAAGTTGAATTAGGAGATCGTTGGGAAGGGGGATTAATGATTTTAAGACCCAAAGATTCTCAATTAAAAGAAAAAGAGATTCCTATAGAAGCATTTTTTCACAAAATTGTGATGGTAAGAGACCGGCTAAGAGTAATGGAACAACGAATCAATTCCAGCAATCTCATTGACGAAGAAAAAATAAATCTTCAGCAATACATCACCAGAATTTATGGAAGTCTTACCACTTTTAATATTTTGTTCAAGTACAAAGAAGATCAATTTGTTGGGGAAAAAGTAAAATAATGAGCTATCATTCAGCAGCCCTCCTTCAAAAATAATAACGAATAGCCATGGATCTTAAACAGAAGACAGAAGTGAAAAGTTATGGATTGAGTTTGCCATTTCTTATCACTGGATTTGTATTGTCAGCATGTCTCAATTCCTGCATTGAAATTAAATCGGGCTATAACGCATTGCCCCCGGGTATTTGGAGGGCTACATTGGAGTTAGACAGGGTACCTTTTGCAGGAAAAGATGATCAACTCAGCACCTATTATGAAGAAGGGGATATAATCCCTTTTCTCATCAAAGTGATCTATGTGAATCCGGATTCCTTCTACATAGAAATTATCAACGGTGATCAATTGATCAAAGTAGATAAAATCATTTACGGGTTAGACCGTTCTACAGCCAAGGATACCATCACTTTAAAATTTCAAAATGAAGATTCCTATATTAAAGCCATATATGAAGAAAATATCATGGAAGGTTTTTGGTATTTCAATCATCAAAAGGAATATAAAATACCATTTAAAGCCTACCACGGACAGAAAAATTTGTTTACTACCAGTAATCCGGGAGTTGATGCAGATTTTTCAGGTTGTTGGACAGTTACTTTGTATGAGGAAGATGGAGATACGTTTACAGGCACTGCTCTATTTGAACAATCAGGTATGAATGTAAAGGGTACAATGATTACTCAAAAAGGGGATTTTGGTCCACTCACTGGTCAGGTAATTCGTAATAGGATATATCTGGCAGCATTTGACGGTAACCATGCTTTCTATTTACAAGGCAAAATGAGTGATGAGCAATCTATCCAGGGTATATTCAGAGCAGGTATTCATTATAGAGCACAGTGGATAGCAATACATTGTGTGGAAAAATAAGTTTTTGATTATGGGAATGCAGGTAACAGGAAAAAGTTAGTCTGGGTTAATAAATCGCCAATAATGTAGCAGCTTTTATCAAAGGAACCAGCTTCATTTTATTTATATTGCAAAAAAAAAAAAATGATCCACATTGAAAAAAATTAAAACACCTATAGAGAAAATCGTGATGGTAACCGGTGTAACTTCCGGAATCGGTAAAGCGACTGCAATGCTTTTTGCCAAAAGGGGCTATCACTTAATCATTACCGGGCGAAGACAAGAAAAACTGCTCGAATTGGCTGAAAAATTAAAAAGAAAATATGTTATTAATGTGAAAGCGCTGTGCTTTGATATTCGTGATCCGAAGGCAAGTGAAGACTCCTTCAACAGCTTAAAGGAAAAATGGAAAAACGTAGACATTTTAATTAACAATGCTGGGTTAGCCAGTGGATTGGCTCCTATTCATGAAGGAGATATTTCCGACTGGAATACCATGATCGATACCAACATAAAAGGCTTACTTTATATCACGCGTCTGGTCTCACCCTATATGGTGGCAAGAAAACAAGGATTTATAATCAATGTTTGTTCCAGCGCAGGTCACGATGTATACCCTAAAGGGAATGTGTATTGTGCAACTAAGTTTGCAGTGGATGCCCTCACCAAGGCTATACGTCTTGACTTATATCAACACAATGTACGGGTAGGGCAGATTTCTCCCGGCCACGTGGAAGAAACGGAATTTGCTCAGGTCAGGTTTCACGGTGATACAGAAAGAGCTAAGATTTACGAAGATTTCAATCCATTGACTTCCAGGGATGTGGCTGAAATCATTTACTTTATGGCTTCCAGACCACGCCATATCAATATCCAGGATGTTCTTGTAATGGGGACACAACAGGCTGGGAACAACTTTATAGACCGGAGTGGACGTAAATGATTTTATAGATTTTGAAAAAATGATCTAATTTCTTTGGCTTCCTGAGGTTTGATTCTACCACTCAATATTAACCTCAATTCTCTTCGACGTGATGCTCCTTCATATCTTGTTGTCTCTTCAGAGGTTACAGGTCTGACAGCGGGTACACTCTGTGGTTTCATGGTGATATCATCCAAAGCCACAAACGTAAAATATGCGTGATTGGATTTCATTGTATTTCCTCCTTTTATGTCTGACTTTGTTACTTCTACATATACCTCTACTGAACTATTAAAAGCCCTGGTTACACAAGCTGACAGGGTTATGACATCACCCAGCCTAATAGGATTTTGAAAAGAAACATGATCCACTGAAGCAGTAACTGCATGCGCTTCACAATGTCTGGAAGCGCAAATAGCTGCTGCCATATCCATCCATCTCATCAGGTTTCCTCCCATCAAATTTCCTAATGGATTGGTATCGTTAGGCATAATCAACTCCGTCATTGTAGTTTGCGAATCTTTTACCAATTTTTCAAGCTTTACCATGAAACCAGGTTTTATTTTGGTTGAAGTAAAAATCAAATTTAACCTATTTGTTTTTAATCAATCTACTCATTTCGCTATTATGTTTCATTCTTCATGATTTCAGTTTAAATATTCAAAATTAAATACCGAAGCCAACTGTTGCTTTAATTCTTCCTTTACCTGCTCTATGTCAAGATTCCGCTTAAGAATATTCTTCATAGAAGTCACTTCAAGTCCTTCTTCCTGAATACCACATGGAATGATATTTTTGAAATAGGATAAATCTGTATTTACATTCAAAGCAAAACCATGCATGGTTACCCACCTCGACAAGTGAACACCTATAGCACAAATTTTTAAATAGGTTTGACCATTTGAATCTAATGAAACCCAAACTCCTGTATACTTTTCTATGCGCTGGCCTTTGATACCAAAAACTGCAATAGTTCGGATAACGGCCTCTTCCAGGGTTCTCACATATCGGTGAACATCCGTAAAAAAAAGATCAAGATCAAAAATAGGATAACCTATGATTTGTCCCGGCCCATGATATGTTATATCTCCCCCTCGATTGATTTTAATAAACTCAATGCTGTTTTTCTTCAACTCATTCTGTGATATAAGCAAATGTTCCACATCTCCGCTTTTACCCATGGTGTAAACCGGATTATGCTCACAAAAAAGTAGATAGTGATCTCTGTTTTTCTCCTCCGATGACCGGTGTTGTAGTTTTAAATCAATAAGCCTTTTATGTAGTCCGGTTTGAACTTTCCAGACTTCCTCAAAAGACACAATACCCAAATCCTTAAAAATTACCTTTTGTTTCATATTCTTATACCTAAATTAAAAACATGATTTATACTATTAGGTTAATTTTAAATGTATTTTTGTATTACGATCCCGGCATTTTCTTTAATATTCACTCAATTAACATTTTTCCATGAAAAAAGTAATTACAGTAATTACCGGAATTAAAGCAGCTATAGTACTGACCTTTTTAATGAATTTTTCTCTCTCTTTTGGACAAATTCATCCTGATTTTAATGTTGTGGATTCTGATGGGAACTCCCACCAACTGTATAATGATTATCTGAATAAGGGTAAAACGGTTGTGCTTAAACTCTTTTTTGTGGATTGTCCCCCTTGTAATGCCATTGCAAAAGATGTTCAGGCTCTCTATGTCCAATGGGGTGAAGGCAACGCTGATGTACAGTTTATTGAAATGACTGTCTTAACAGGAGATGATGACAACGATGTCAATATTTATAAAGAAAGACATAGTATTACATTTCCTGGTATCAGTGCTCAGGGGGGGGCTATTGAAGTAACCAATTTATATAAAAATCAAACATTTGGCACATATTGGGGCACTCCCAGCTATAGTGTAATTGCTCCCGATGGAACAACCGTTTACAATGTAGTCCCTAATCTGGACGTATTAAGTCAAAGAATTGAAGCAACCGGAGCTACCGGTTTAAATACAGGCGATGGTGACGGTGATGGTGACGGAGACGGCGATGGTGACGGGGATGGTGACGGAGACGGGGATGGAGACGGAGACGGCGATGGAGACGGAGACGGAGACGGGGATGGTGACGGAGACGGAGACGGTAACGGGGATGGTGATGGAGATGGTGATGGCGACGGAGATGGTGACGGAGACGGAGATGGTGACGGAGACGGAGACGGAGATGGTGACGGAGACGG
>DAOLDB010000040.1:0-36823 GCA_035327565.1 Saprospiraceae bacterium | reverse complement strand
TGGACAACATTAACGTCTTTCTTAAAAAGAACAGAGGAAATAATAAACCTTTCGGAGGAGTGCAAATGTTTTTTTTTGGAGATCTTTTTCAACTTCCCCCTGTGGTTGCTACAGATTTTGAAAAACACTTTTTTGAAAATCACTATGCAAGCCCTTATTTTTTTTCAGCAAAAGTACTGCAGTCAGAAGTAACCTATCCTATGGTTGAACTCACTAAAGTTTTTAGGCAGTCCGACAACAGGTTTATAGAAATTTTGAACAGGATCAGGTTAAATGAGACAGACTATGATGATCTGGAAGCTTTAAACCGCCGTTGCTTGAATATTCAAAAATTCCATGATTCCTATATTACCTTGTGTACGAGGAACTATACAGCACAAGCCCTGAATAGAAAAGCACTCCAGGAAATAAAAACCAATGTTTTTCATTATAAAGCGCATATTTCCGGCACTTTTCAAAGTAATTTATTTCCTACAGAAGAGATGCTTGCTCTTAAAGTGGGTGCCCAGGTAATGTTCATAAAAAATGACCCCGAAAAGAGGTTTGTCAATGGTACCATAGGGAAAATAAGCCGGCTGGAAAAAGAATCTGTCTATGTCACCATTAAAAATGATGGCCTGGACCAACACCTGGAGATAGAAGTGGAAAAGCTTGAGTGGGAAATTATCAGATACACCAGGACCGATGAGCAGAATGGAATGATCAATACCGAAGTAATCGGATCATTTGTTCAATACCCGTTGAAGCTGGCCTGGGCCATCACCATTCATAAAAGTCAGGGTAAAACATTTGATCAGGTAATTATAGACCTTGAAGGTGGCGCTTTTGAATATGGACAAAGCTATGTAGCCCTTTCCCGCTGTAAATCGCTCGAAGGCATTATTTTAAAAAAACCATTGAAAAAAAGTGATATTTTGATCGATGAGAGAGTATGTGGATTTTATCGAAGCAAACAATATTATTTGTGAAATAAGAGGAAAATTTTATATTAGCTTTCTCAATTCAACTTGTTATGACATCAAAACGAAAAAGAAGAATAGAAATTAAAAGTAAAAAACAGGAGAAGAAGTTTTTTGTCATTCTTTTGGTCGCCACCATTGGGTTGATCCTGTTATTGTATTTTGTTTATAGAAGCACATTGTAACATTTTTATCTATTTTAAGCCCTTAATAAATTCAGGAATTAATACAGAGAAGTTGATTTTATAAAATGAAGTTAAACCTGGATATAAACGTACCAAGTTCTCAGGAATGGCTCTCTGCTGTATTGTCTGACTTTGATGCATTTTTACAAGATCATGCGGATTGTGAGCGAAAAGCTTCCGCTATGGCTATGAGTTTTGTAGCCAAATATCCGGACAGAAGAGAGATTATACCGGAGTTGATTGAGACAGGTATCGAAGAACTGCAACACTTTCAAAGTGTGTATCAATTGATGGAGCAAAAAGGTGTTCCTCTTACCCATTCTATTGGGGAGGATCCCTATGTAAAAGCACTGATCCAATTATGCCATTCAGGCAGAGAAGAAAGGTTCTTAGACAGGCTTCTTATTGCATCGGTTGTAGAAACCAGAGGTGCTGAACGATTCAGGATGGTATCCGAAGCTTTGGACGATCCTGATTTGAAGCGGTTTTATAAAATGCTTTGGGTAAGCGAAGCCAAACATGGGCATATATTTGTTAAAATGGCGCTCCAATATTTTCCTGAAGAACAGGTATACCCAAGGCTGGAATGGTGGATTGACAGGGAATCAGAAATCATTCTACAATTGGATATCCGACCCGCCCTTCACTAATCAGGCCTAAAAGAAAAGGAAGGTATTGCACAACCTGCCTGAATTGATTTTTTATCCTATCGTATATGCTTAACCGCAAACTATAAAATCTATAACTTAAGTTACGTATAAATATTTTTCAAATATCACGCAAATTACCCCTTGTTATATATTAACTTTTTCTATATTTGTTAAGCTTTGTTTGATCATTGGATTGATATGCTTAATAGTAGCTTCATATAAACATAATCATCGGAAAGAATCAACGTTTCATTCGTAACAGATGATTTTTAATAACTTATTCTTTGAAATCATATCATATGAAAGTATTCGAAAATAAAATATCAGATGCAATGTCGACCAAAGAAGCCAACAATCTGTTAACCTTCCTTCCTTATTCAGTGGAACAATCCACTGCCACCGCATCCATATCTAGAAATAAAGGTTCTGTCATTCAATATTTAGACAAATATATGCTGTGTGAAACCGTGGTTTTTTCTATCATTGAAAATCTTCATTCAGGGAAGCGTTCATTTATAGTTATAGAATCGGAAGATCTCGGAGACCTGATTGTCCAAATGCTCTCAAAATTCCAAGCAGGGCCTTACATACTCAGACTTAAAAATGATGATTTTTTATCTGAACAAAGCATATCAACCATAAGAACACATTATAAAAACACGAAAGCATTTCATGATAGCACCTATAAAAACCTTCTCAACAAGCATGCAAGCAATGATAAAAAAATAAGATCAGCTTATGACTCTTTGACCAAAAAAGTTTTTGGTGAACGCCGTTGGATAGATTTAGCTTTAATACGTGAACGTACTGATAAAATCTTTCATACAAGTCTGGAAGAAATTGAACTGCAACTGACTCAACAGGAGTTTTGGCATCTCCGAGGCAGAATTGAAGAAGCAAAATCTGTATACAGCTATAAGACTTACATGAACGAAAGTCTTTTATCCAGATTTAATATTTCCATAGAAAACGACAAAAAATTTCTTCTGCTGAAAGAAACTTTGATACGATTCAAAATCAAAATGGAGCAAATCATTCACGATTTGGAGGTAGAGATTGAGCGATACAGAAAAAAAGTTCATGATCAATTGTATGTGGAGTATCTGGAAGCAAGTCACTATGTGGATGAAGTGAATGACTGGATCGCTGATCACCAACAGGTACAAAAGAAAGAAAATAAATCCGGAATATTTTCTTTTGCAGCAAGCTCAGATGAAAATCTGAGAAAGAAATATCTCCAGTGGAGAAAGCTGCTCGAGAAAAACATTTTACTTGAACTTGAAGAGATCGATCCCTCCACGATAACACGGGAAAGTATCCTGTCCGAAATGATAGTGATTTATAATCAGCTGGAGGATTGGCAAACCAAATCGGAGCAAATCACCATCCGTATGGTGAAAAGTCTTAATAAAAACAATAGCGATTCTGATCAGCTGAAAAATATTGATCAATTTATCAATATCTTATTTTCTGAAATTCATGAAAGCGGAATATTCAGGGAGGTATTTGAAAACACCGGCATGAGTACATATAATCAATACAATCAATTACAGAAAATCCTTAAGAATATAAAAGTATTACTGAGTTATATAAGGGAAAGTCGGGATATTGTTATGTGGGAATCGTTTTACAATCAACAATCATCAGCTTTTAAACAAGTCATCGATATATTGAAAAGGCACGACCCCAGAGACTGGATACCTTTGTTTGAAAAATGGTATCTGGATAAATTGCTTCGGAAATACGATCATCCCTACACCCTCATTCTGGAAGATTTGTTGGCAAAACAAAAAGATATAAGTCACGAATTGAATGAAGCTTTTAATGAAAAAATAGAAGAAATGTTTCTTCCCGGCAGAGTAAAATCTACAGATAAGTGCAGATTAAACAATAAAAACATTTATCAAAATCTTTTCAAAAAAAGAAATCCGGACAATGTCCGGGCATTTGATATGATCTGGGATCAAAAAGAAATGTTGTCCTGGTACTTTCCGGTGATGATTGTTTCGGGTCGTCTACTCAAATCCAACAGACTGCTCAAAGATGGTAATTGGGATCAGCTTTATGTGGAGGGTACAGAAATTTTTCAATTTGTTGAAAAATATACCATTCTTGAAAGAAAGACATGTTTTTTTACTCCCCTCGCAGAAAGTTTTAAAGTGTGTAATGATACAGGGATTAAACTGGATGATCGTTCAAAATCCGTAAAAGTATTGTTGCATCAATATCGATATGAGAAAAAAATCAATGAATTACCTGTCTCAGAGCGACTGAAAGCAGCCAAAATTTTAGCCAAAATGTTGCTTTCATTACAACCCCCTATACGTATATTCCAAATTAAACAATACAGTATCATTAGTTTGGTCAATGCCGGCCTTGCTGAGCAACTTTGGAAACTTTATCAAAATGAGGGTATAAAAGAAATTGATACATCCGAACAAATTTATGAATCCATCACTGAATCAATTTTAGATAGCGATAGTCAGAAAGTTTTGCTTTACCAGGATCATTTACTTCATTCTGACATGTATCCCTGCTACTTATGGCAAATGAAAGTGATTTCTCACCTGGAGGAGGCGGGATATTTACTTTTTAATGTTTCTACTAAAAATGTCAGAGAGCAAATCCAATGGTTTGAATTAAAATTGAAAGAAAATATTGTCATGACCAACCCAAAGAATGAAAAAGTGACCCAGGAAGCATGAAAATTGATCTTCAACTTAACCGGTATAAAGACCGGCTTGAAATCAAAAAACAAGGCAATAAAACGTTCATAAAAGATAAATTGCGGAAGAAGTTTATTATTCTGCAACCTGAAGAAATGGTAAGACAGTTATTGATTGAATTTTTTATTGAAAACCTTATATATCCTCTCAATCTAGTACAAATTGAAAAATCCATTTTTGTAAACAATGTACCCAAACGTTTTGATCTGATCGTTTACGATCGCACTATTAAACCATTCCTGCTGGTGGAATGTAAATCCCATAAAATTGCTTTGAATCAAAACGTTGTCGATCAGATTGCTATATACAATATGGCTGTACAAGCACCCTATCTTTTAGTGACGAATGGTATGGAAAGTATATGCATTGAGATAAACCCCAAAGAACAATCATTCCGGATCATCGATCATTTACCTCCATTTCCCAATTGACTAACACTTTTATAGTATTCCATCCCCCTGTGTTCATATTATGAAGGCGGTTTGGTATAGTAATCAAATACTTTCGTGACCACTGCTTTACCCAAACTGGCATAATCATTCCTGATTTCAACCTCCTGATGTCCCATACTTGCAAACAATATATCCACTGCCTTTTCGGCCATAAAGTCCGGGAGTGAGACATTCATTTTATTGCTACTGAAAAGATTATAGGCATTCACCGCCATAGGCCAATATCTCAGCGCATCTGTTTTGCCCAATTCTTCTTCGAGCATAGCAGAATACCTGTTTTTAACAGAAATGTACATATTGTTTTTTAACACTTGTGTAGCTGCATCTCTTCCTCCAGTAACAATGGCAACGGCATCTCCAAAATCAACCTGGCGGATTGCATCTTCCATTAGAGCAGTGCTTTCATTCAATACAAAAAGCGAAGCATTTCCAATTTGCCCCGTCACTTTGTCGATTTCCCCTGAAAGGCCCAATGAACGAAGTGTACCTATAACCGGTCTGAATTCTTCTGGCAACAAAACTTCAGGCCCTTCGGCATGGATTTGCTTCAGGGATGATACTGCTCTGAATGCTGAACTGTTTAACACTTCTCTTAAAGCCTGTACCACTTCCAGATGAGTAGGTTTTAATGCAAATTGCTTCAATGAATCGCAGGAGAACAATACTAAGAAGCTTAGTATAAGGGAGGTTCTGTAGAACATGCAGGTAAAATTGAAAATGATCTAAAAATGTAAAATTAACAAAACTGCTATTCATTTACCCCATTTCATACGATCTGAATTCTCTAAAATACTTGAAACATATTTTTTTCCTCATATCTTTGGTTACCCTGGAAGGAATGGAATGTTATAATATACCATCATTTTTATATTCATAAAATCCGGGAAGTTATTGAAAACAGAACATTATTTCAAATAAAAAATGTAACCATGCAAAATCTACTTATTTTTTTCTTCATAATTTGCTTCTCTATTTTTGTAACCGGACAAAACGTCAACCCTTCTTATGATCCGGAATTAGCCCGTTCTCTTGGAAGCGATGAACTGGGCATGAAGTGGTATGTCTTAGTTATTTTAAAAACGGGTCAAACGGTTGTAGAAGATGCAAACCATAGAAATCAATACTTTTCGGGACACATGTCTGCCATAAGTGGTATGGCCAAAGAGGGAAAACTTATAATAGCAGGGCCCTTAGGTGCTAATGAAAATCAATATAGAGGGATTTACATCCTTACGGCAGGAAGTGTAGAAGAAGCACAAGAATGGCTTCAAGCTGATCCAGCAATAAAAGATGGAGTATTTGATGTTGATATAATCAGGTGGTATGGTTCTGCTGCATTGCCTGAATATTTGAAATATCATGAGAAGATTATAAAGCATGCTCCTAATTGAAACTTTGTAAGCAATCCGGATTCATTCAGAACATATGACTTAAATATGGAACCTAAAATCATTATCCAGAAACTGGCGTCCAACAAGCTGGTTTTTCATTCTATGCTCACCGGAATAGAAGAACATGAATTTTCATGGAAACCTTCTGCTGAGCAATGGAGTCTGCTTGAAATCCTGTGTCATTTGTTTGACGAAGAAAAAGAGGATTTCAGAATGAGACTTTCTCATGTACTTCATACTCCTGCAGACCCTCTTCCCCCAGTCATGCCACAGGAGTGGGTAGAAATCAGACAATACAGGAAGCAAAATTTTGTTGAAAAATTGCACCAATTTCTTGCTGAAAGAGAAGAATCCATCGCCTGGCTCCAACAACTCCAACAACCCAAATGGGATAATGCCAGCATTCATCCGAAATATGGACCCTTGACCGCTAAAATGTTTTTAATCAATTGGTTGGCGCATGATTATTTGCATATCCGTCAAATCACCCGAGTAAAATATCAGTATTTAAAGCATGCTTCAGGAGATCCTCTGAAATATGCAGGAAGATGGTGAAGACAAATCCTTGAACTTATTCCATAATGCCTCCATGCACCCTTATTATCATTAAGGGTTTTTAAGGAAACAATTGCTAACGGTTACACATACTATTACCATTTCGACTGATAGCTCAAATTTTCCCGCTGAAAAGAATTAAATTTTTCTCACCTTTCATGCAACCTGGTTATTAGCTGTCGAGTCTTTGGTTAGATGTTAAAATTTAGTTAACCCTTTAGGGATAATGGTAATTGAAAAAATCAACAGCTCATGTGGAATAATTATTTCTTGTCAGCATACCGCTATTTTTCCAAACATAAAAGTTCATTTATATTAAACTGCGCGGGATTATCTGTGGGTTTGGCATGCAGTATTCTTATTTATCTATGGGTTATGGATGAACGTAGTGTCGACAAATTCCACCCAGATATTGACAGAATTTACCAGGTGATGGAACATCAGGCATACTCCGAACAAATCTTCACCACTGCTTCAACCCCGGGGCTCCTTTCAGATGCTTTGAAAGAAGAGTTTCCTGAGTTTGAACATGCATTTACTTACACATGGAATACGAACAATCTGTTTACACATAACGAAACAGCAACTAAATCACAAGGAATATATGCAAGCCCGGACATTTCCAATATTTTATATTTCGATGTATTGGAAGGAGATCCCAATACATGGCTCGATGACATCAATTCTGTCATTTTCAGTGAAGAAGCGGCCAGAAAGTATTTAGGGAATGAAAAAGCCCTCGATCAGTTGATCACTCTCAATAATAAAGAATCACTGAGAGTGACAGGTGTATATAAGGATATTCCAGAAAATGCGTCCTTACGTCCGGAGTTTATTATGCCTTTTGAAAAATTTCGAACTGAAAATGACTGGGTAAATGAATGGGGAAATAACGGCCCCCGAACCATTGCTAAATTAAGAGTCGGCTCCAATCCTGAGTTAATCAATGAAAAGATTAAAGGCTTTATCAAAGAGAAGAATTCAGGTTCAATGATTGATCTTTTCATCTATCCTTATGCAGACTTATATCTCTATGGTCGCTTTGAAAATAGAAAAGTGGCAGGAGGGAGAATCGAGTATGTCAGGATGTTTTCAATTATAGCTATTTTCATTTTATTGATTGCCTGTATTAATTTTATGAATCTCAGCACAGCCAGAGCTTCCAACAGATCAAAAGAAGTGGGAATCAGGAAAACCATAGGCGCGAACAGAGCATCTTTGATCAATCAATTTATGGGAGAATCTATACTGATTTCATTTATTTCTCTATTGGTGGCGCTGGTATTGGTATGGCTTTTTCTTCCTGTATTCAACGATATTACTGATAAAAGCATTTCGATAGATTTTACCAGACACTCAATGTGGTTAACACTGGCCGGAATAGCACTAATCACCGGGTTAATTGCCGGCAGTTATCCGGCCCTTTATCTTTCTGCTTTTGATACAGTGACTACTTTAAAAGGAACTCCAAAATCATCCATGGCTGAAGCCATAGCGAGGAATGGACTGGTGGTATTTCAATTTGTGCTCTCCATCACCCTCATCGTATCTACTATACTGGTTTACCAGCAAATTCAATTTTTACAGACCAAAAATCTGGGTTACGAAAAAGAGAATCTGATTTATTTCCCATTGGAAGGGGATCAGGAAAAATGGTGGGAACCTTTTAGGGAAGATGCGTTACAAATTCCTGAAGTTGTCAATTTGTCAAGGTCCAGTTCAAGATTCCTGGGTCGCCAATCCAATACCTATGGTGTCAACTGGCCGGGTAAAGATCCTGATTCCTCCCCTCTTTTTGAGCAAGTGATGATCGATTATGACCTGGTTGAAACTTTAGGTATTGAATTGGCGGAAGGAAGAACATTTTCACGTGAATTTGGCGCTGATTCTATAAGGGTTATGATCAACCAAACTGCTGCTGACATTATGGCAATGGAGGATGCTGTGGGTCAAACCATTCAATTCTGGGGGAACCAGGACAGGGAGATTATAGGTGTGATGAAAGATTTTCATTTTCAAAATCTCCGGTTTGAAAATGCTCCTTTATTTATGGTCATTTTACCACAAAATTCATTTTTCGGTTTTATAAGAATTCAAACTTCCAATCTCCTGGAAACCATTTCAAAAATAGAATCCATATACAGTATACATAATCCTGCTTTCCCATTGGATTACAGTTTTATGGATGAGAAATATGAAACCTTGTACAGAAGTGAATTAAGAATCAGCGCTTTGTCGAAATATTTTTCCATCATAGCTATTTTCATCTCCTGTCTGGGGCTTTTTGGCTTATCAGCTTTTACTGCTGAACAACGTAAAAAGGAAGTGGGTATAAGAAAAGTTTTAGGCGCATCAGAATGGCATTTGGTAACCCTATTGTCCGGTAAATTTACAAAATTGGTGCTGATAGCCATTATTATTGCACTACCTCTTTCCTGGTGGTTGATGGAAAAGTGGCTGAGTGACTTTGCTTTCAGAATCCAACCCGGTTATTTGCCATTCACTTTAGGTGCTGTTTTTGCCATCTGTATAGCATGGATCACTGTCGGTTGGAATCTGTCAAGGGCTGCATCCAGCAATCCGGTTTTAGTGTTGCGATCTGAATAAAAATGACATAGCAACATTGGGTAGGAATATTTCCTGTTTTACAGAATTATTCCAGAGTTGGCAATTTGACAATAAATGTAGTAAAATTTCCTGGCTTTGATTCTACCCTTATGCTACCGCCATGGAGATGAACAATTTGTCGGGACAAGGCTAAACCAATCCCTGATCCATTAGCTTTTGTTGTATAGAATGGAACAAATATTTTTTCCAATTCCGATGGATTAATACCCGACCCGTTATCCTTAAATTGTACTTCAAGATTCTTTCGAACCCGTCTTACACTTACCTCAATTACAGGTTTTTCCGTCCTGATCAATGCTTCTATTGCATTTTTAATAATGTTGGAAAAAACCTGGTGCACCAGGTCACGATCAATGTAAACCTCAAGGATTTGATCAGGCTTTGAATATTCCCATTTGATCCTGGCATTATTGAGTTCCTGATGCCACAATGATATACTTTCCTCAATTACTTCAGAAATATTGACTACCTCTTTGTATAATTTTGGTGTATCGGTATACGTACGGTAGGCCTGAACAAATCGCAACAGTCCCTCACTCCTCTTTTCAATGGTTTTTAAACCTATCGCAAAATCCTCATACACTTCGTCTTCCATTTCATACTTGTCTAAATTCTTTTGAACTTCATGCGAAAGAATGGATTGCAATGAACCAATCAGGGATGATACAGGAGTAACAGAGTTCATGATTTCATGCCGTAATACCCGGGTCAGATTTTGCCATGCTTCCAATTCGTTTTGCTCGAGCTCAGAATAAATATTGTGGATAGAAACCAATTTCCATAATTTTCCTCTCAACTTGATTGAAGTCATTTTTAAAGAAAGCTGTAAGTGAGCGTTGATTTTAACAAGTGTATCTGATCCCGACTCCATCTCTATCAATGCATAACAGAGGTCTGGCCACGTGGATTCCAAATCATGTAAAAATCGAATGTTTGTAATATTCAGAAGTTCCTTAGACTTTCTGTTGCACACTCCAATCTTTCCTTCCTCATCAAAAGAGATTATCCCGGTTTGGATATGGTCTAAAACAGTGGATACAAACAATAACTGTTCCTCTTTTTCCATACGGGTTTTACGAAAAACTTCCAAAACTTGATGAAATGCTCTGTTCAATTCCTTGTAAGTAGAACCTTTACTACTATCACCTGTAAAGCCGTATGCAAAATCAGCATACTTAACAGAATCCAGAAATTTTGCAACTTTTTCATTGATACCATTGATGGCTCTTAACAAATCCATGAACAGATATATCAGTGCAATGAGTAGCAATACAAAGCTCATCCCAAAATCATTGATGTAATGAAGATGAACGATGAAATACATTAAGATTACCATCAAAATCAATCGCACCAGAATCCCAAAGAAAAAATGCTTGAGAATTACCGGATGTTTCATAGCTCTTACGTTTTTCTATCAAATGCCATATTTCTCTAACCTTCTGTATAAAGATGACCGGGTTAGTCCCAATTCTTTTGCTGCCAGGGTTATGTTTCCATTATTCTTTTGCAATGCCTTCCTGATGAGTAATCTTTCTAAATCTTCAATATTCAAATGATTCATTTCAAGGTTGCCGTCTAAAGTATGTTCTTTAACATAAGGTTTCACATCAAAAAAGTCTTCGGGTTGAAGCACAGGTTGATTGGACATAATAACCGCTCTTTCAATGGCATGTTGCAATTCTCTCACATTCCCAGGCCAGTGGTATTTGATCAAGCGCTTCATGGCCGCATCACTCACTTTGTAAATTTCTTTTTTATATTTTCTTGCATACTGAGTCAAGTAATGATCCAAAAGCAAAGGTATATCTTCAGTTCGGTCGCATAAGGAAGGTAAGTGGATTTCAATGGTATTGATTCTATACATCAGATCTTTTCTGAATTTCATTTCATTCACCAAATTTTCCAGTGTTATGTTGGTGGCAGAGATTAAACGAATATCAAAAGGGATCTCTTTATTGCTTCCCAGTCGTGTCAATTTTCTGGTTTGTAGCACACGTAATAATCGAGCTTGTTGTGAAGAAGAAATGTTAGAAATTTCATCCAAAAACAATGTACCCTTATCGGCCATTTCTATCCTCCCGGGTTTATCTTCTTTTGCATCAGTGAAGGCTCCTTTTTTATAACCAAACAACTCACTTTCAAATAATGTCTCTGGTAAAGAACCCAGATCTACAGCGACAAACGGTTCAGTATACCGAAGAGATTGCCGATGAATAGCTCTTGCTACCAATTCCTTTCCGGTACCATTCTCACCGTAAATCAATATATTGGCATCTGTGCGAGCTACTTTTTCAATGGTACTAAATACTTTACTCATGGCTTCACTTTTACCTATAATTTGACTGTAGCTGCTATCCAGGTCGGAATAAATTTTTCTTTGTTTGGATTTCAACTGTTTCAATTCCTCATTTGCTCTGCGAAGATTCATGGCTGCATTGAGAGTCACTAGTAATTTTTCATTTTCCCAGGGTTTCAATACAAAATCAGTCGCTCCCTCTTTGATCGCTTTCACTGCAAGGTGCACATCCCCATACGCAGTAATCAAAACCACTACAGCACCAGGATCCATTTTTAGTATCCGGTCTAACCAATAGAATCCTTCCTGCCCCTGACCTACTTCCAGATTAAAGTTCATATCCAGCAATATCACATCGTAGTGTTCAGTCTCCATCAATGTGGGAATCATGACCGGATTGGTTTCTACATCCACCCGATGGAAATGTCTTTTCAGGAAAATTTTTGCTGCCCTGAGCACATCCTCATTGTCATCAATCATTAATATAGCTCCCGTCTTTCCTTCCATATTCATTATTTTAGATAAGAATAAATGTCATTGAAGATCAACCTTTCCATTGATATTTTCGGAATTTCTTTGGCTTTTCTAATAAAATGACGAAAAATGGTCAAAATAGTTGCTCTATATCCATTCTGCATTCTTTAATCCTTACTTAAGAGTGCCCGAAATCGGACAGATTTGTCCAAAAATGAAACACATATTACATTATTTACAGTCCAGAGTTCAACAAATACAGTATTTACAGATTCTGGCACCGGGTTTGCCATTTCTGGAATCAATAGTAATTAAAAAAGTCGATGGATAGAAAAATTGAAAAAAAGATATGGACCTGGAAACGCATACTCCTCCTGCTTGGAGGTATTGTGATCATTAGCTTGATTGTATACAACTTCGCTTTTGCCGACAACAGGGCTACTTTAAGGACTCAACGTGACAGACTCACTATAGGCACAGTAACCTACGGAGAATTCCAGGATTTTATTCCTGTAACCGGCAATATCGAGCCCGCACAAACATTCTATCTTGACGCTATCGAAGGAGGATCAATTAAGCGTATGGTCAGGCAATCCGGAACTCATCTCCGGATAGGTGATACCATTGTCGTCCTGACCAATTCAAGTTTGCAGTTAGATGTAATGCAACGTGAAACGCAATTGTATGAACAAATCAACAACCTGAGACAAACCCGTTTACTCCTTGACCAAAACGATCTCAATCAACAGGCACAACTTGCTGAAATTGATTACCAGATCAATCTATTCAGACCACAATATCAAAGATTTCAAAAATTATTATCCGACAGTCTCATTTCTCAGAGAGAGTTTGAGGAAGTGAAAGAGCAATATGAATACAACCTTCAAAGAAAAAATTTGACTTACAGAAGCTATCGCAATGATTCTCTGGCCAGAGTAATTCAACTTCAGCAATTAAAAAGTTCAGAAGAAAGAATGCTGAAAAGTCTTGAAGCCGTAGGTAATATCCTCGACAACCTGGTTGTAAGGGCACCGATCTCAGGACAATTGGCTGCACCACAATTAGAGATAGGTCAGTCCATCATACCGGGTCAAAGACTGGGTCAAATCGATGTATTGGGTCAATATTTAGTCAGAGTAGGAATTGATGAGATCTACCTCCCTAGAATTGTTGAAGGGTTGGAAGGAAAATTTACTCTTTCCGGCATTGAATACCGCTTAAACATTTCTAAAATTTATCCTACGATTGAAGCTGGTCGTTTCGAAGTAGACATGATTTTTCCCGGTGAGATTCCTCCTGGTATACGGAGAGGTCAGACGGTGCGCATACGTCTTGAATTGGGAAATTCGGAACAACGACTGTTGTTGCCAGTTGGGGGATTTTACAAAGATACAGGAGGCAATTGGGTATTTGTTTTGGCTGAAGGCAGTGACACTAAAGCTGAAAAAAGGAATATCAGAATAGGCAGAAGAAATCCGGATTACTATGAAATCCTCGATGGTCTGGACAAGGGAGACCGCGTAATCATCAGCAGTTATGAAAATTTTGGAAGAAATGAAGTCTTGATTCTTCAATAATTCCTTACACAACGTTTGCAACCCTAAATGAAAAACTAAAGTCTTATAAATTAATAAATTAAACCATCAAAATCTTTTATACAATGGAGCATATCATTAAAACTGTAGATCTGAAAAAGTTATACACTACTGAGGAAGTAGAAACCACTGCCCTCAATGGGGTCAACATTGAAATTTCCAAAGGAGAATTTGTAGCCATCATGGGACCTTCCGGTTGTGGCAAATCAACCTTACTCAATATTCTGGGTCTTCTGGACAATCCTAATGATGGTGAATATCATTTCAAAGGACACGAAGTATCCAAATATTCTGAAAGGCAAAGAGCACAATTAAGGAAGGGGTCAATCGGATTTGTTTTCCAAAGTTTCAATCTTATTGATGAATTGACCGTTTTTGAAAATGTAGAACTCCCTCTTTTGTACCTGAATGTACCTTCCGGCGAACGTAGAGAAAAAGTTGAAGCTGTTTTAGACAGGATGGGGATGATGCATAGAAAAAATCACTTTCCACAACAACTATCCGGTGGTCAGCAGCAAAGGGTAGCCATCGCACGTGCTATTGTTGCCAAACCACAACTTATTTTGGCCGACGAACCCACTGGAAACTTAGATTCTGTGAACGGAGAGGAAGTTATGAGAATCCTTGAGCAACTCAATACAGAAGGGACGACCATCGTGATGGTCACACATTCTCCGCATGACTCCGGATATGCACACCGGATTATCAATTTATTGGACGGTCAGGTAGTAGCAGAAAACATCAAGGATGAATTTAAAGCCAGGTTGTAACCTCCTTTTCATCAATTACTAAAAAACTTAAAAGCATTACACAATGTGGAAGAATACCATCATTATGGCTTATCGGATTCTGATCAAGCAAAAGCTGTATTCCCTGATTAATATTCTGGGATTGTCAATAGGCCTGGCTTCTGCATTGATGATATTGCTTTATGTAAAAGATGAACTCAGCTACGATCGATATCACGAAAATCATGACCGGATTTACAGGTTATCCAGAGAATGGTTCAATGATGACGGAGTGTCTAATCTCCATCTGGGTCATCTGGCTCCGGCATTTGCTCCCCTTCTGTACAATGATTTTGATGAGTGGATCGATGAAGCGGTACGGATGGTTCCCATTGATGCAGTTGTGCGTTTTGATGGTAAAATTTTTAGAGAAGATAAACTATTTTTCTCTGACCCTTCGGTATTCAATGTATTTTCCTGGAAATTGCTGGAAGGCGACCCTGACAATGCGCTACGCAATCCTGATGGCCTTGTAATCACCCAATCCACTGCTCATAAATTTTTTGGAAATACTGACCCTATGGGCAAACAAATGGAAATTATTATAGGGTCATTCAGGCAGGAAATGGTAGTCCGCGGTATCGTAGAAGATGTACCTTCGAATTCTCATTTTCAATTCGATATACTGGCTTCATTCCAACCGGTAATCAACTTTTTTGGAGGAGAAGAAGCCATTCTCCAAAATTTTGGCAACAATTCATTTTCCACGTTCATCTTAATGAAGGACAATGCATTAAGAGAAAGACTAGAAAGCCAGCTTACAGCATTTGTAGATACGCATGTACCACCACTCAGTAGTGGTGCCGCTGCATCAAGCTACACGAAACTTCACCTTTGGCCTTTGACAAAAATTCATCTGTATTCTAATCTCGATTCAGAAATCGAACCCAACAGTAACATAGAATACATCTATGTGTATAGTGCCATTGCATTATTCATACTTTTGATTGCTTGTATTAATTTCATGAATCTGTCTACAGCCCGATCTTCAGTACGCGCCATGGAAGTAGGATTGAGAAAAGTAATGGGTGCAAGCCGACCCGTTTTGATTAAACAATTCATGGGTGAATCCATTTTCCTTGTTTTTATATCCATGGCTTTGGCACTGGTATTTGTACATTATTCGCTTCCCTGGTTTTCCTCTTTTACTGGTAAGGAATTCAGTATTCAAATGGTTTCAGATCCGGGTTTGCTCTTTTGGGTTCTTCTTCTACTGATAGGTGTAGGATGCATATCAGGAAGTTACCCTGCTCTCTTTTTGTCTGGTTTTCAACCTGTTCAAGTTTTAAAAGGCACATTTAAGATAGGTTCAATCCATGAAAAACTAAGATCCGGATTGGTAGTTGTGCAATTTGCCATAACCATTGGATTAATCGCATCATTACTAATTGTTACCGGTCAATTGGAATACATGAAAAATAAAGATCTGGGTTATCACCATGAAAACATGATCGTGCTTGATGCCCCGGTTACACTTACGAATCAATATGAGTTGATGTACAACCGGATAACCGGAAACCCCTCTATAGTAGATATGGCTTTATCAAGCAGAATGCCTTCAACCCGATTGCTTGATTCCCAGGGAGCATCTGCCGAAGTAGGAGGCAATATGGTCCCTATTTCATTCCGGTTAGCCGATATTCATGTCAGTCATACCTTTGGAAGCACTTTTGATCTTGAATTGAAAAACGGACGTGATTTCGATGTCTTACTGGCCAGTGATTCTTTGCAAAGTTTTATTCTGAATGAAAATGCAGTTGCTGCTATTGGTTGGTCAAGCGCTGAAGAGGCATTGGGAAAACAATTGAATTATGGTCCAAGACAAGGTCAAGTGATTGGAGTATACAAAGATTTTCATTTTGAATCCTTGCACCAGCCTATCACACCCATGGTGTTTATGATCGCAAGAGACAGGTTCAACGAATGGGTAGTCCGTACTCGTCCGGGTCAAAAAAATGAAGCCATTGCATTCCTAAAAAGCGAATGGGAAGCTTTGAATCCTGAAATCCCTTTTGAGTACGATTTGATTCAAGACCGGATCATTTCAGAATACGATGCTGATGAAAAAGTAAAAGTACTTTTTGGTGGCTTTGCATTATTGGCCATATTCATTTCCATCATCGGATTGGTGGGCATGGCATCATTTGCAACGGAGCGACGGATCAGAGAAATTGGCATCAGAAAAGTCTTAGGTGCCAGTGTTTGGAATATTTTGATAATGCTTGAAAAGCAATTTGTGCAATGGATATTGATTGGACTTTTTCTGTCTGTTCCATTTGTATGGTATGGGATGAGCGTCTGGCTTGACCGGTTCACTTATAAAATTTCTATCACACCCTTGCCAATGATAATAGCGGGCACTATTGCTACTTTGATCGCTGTATTCACAATAGGATTATTTACATGGAAAGCCGCATCGGAAAACCCCGTTAACACTATAAAATCCGATTGATATAACTCCTCAACCCATTAAATAATCAATATGAAAATTTTTAGTAAAAGTATATCCTGACGATGATCAAACTTATAAATATAGACAAATATCTCGATGCCAGGTTTTCAAGGCAATTCATCTTAAGAGGAATTAACCTGGAAATTCAGGAGGGAGAGTTTTTAACTATTATGGGCCCTAGTGGTGCTGGCAAAAGTACTCTTCTCAATATACTTGGAATGCTTGATGAGGCATCTGCTGGCGCTTACTTTCTCAATGGGTTGGATGTTGGACACCTGAATGAAAGGAATAAAAGTCGTTTGAATAAAGAATATTTTGGGTATGTCTTCCAAGCTTATCATCTCATTGATGAACTTACAGTTTATGAAAATATTGAAACGCCACTGCTCTACCGCAATCTGGGCTCTTCCCAACGAAAAAGCCTCATTGCTGACATATTGGATCGTTTTGGTATGGTGGCAAAAAAGGATCTCTTTCCTGACCAACTGTCCGGAGGCCAGCAACAATTAGTAGGTGTTGCTCGTGCAGTCATAACCCGACCTAAGATCCTGCTGGCTGATGAACCTACAGGAAATCTTCATAGTAAACAAGCTAAAGAAATTATGGACATGTTTGTAGAACTCCATAATGAGGGTACCACCATAATACAGGTAACGCATTCAGAAGAAAATGCGATGTATGGATCCAGAATTATTGAATTGGTTGATGGCATGATCATGTTAGATAAAAAAGTTGAAAAAAATGTATAAATCATTATTCATTGGAGCAATCATGTGTCTTGCCCTGATATCAAAGGGACAGACATCGCTCATACTGTCCTATGATGAAGCTTTGGATATTGCACTTAATCAAAATGTTGACATCCAAATGCGCACCAATGAGCTACGAGTGCAGCAGGCACAACATCAGGAAGCTAAAATGAGATTTCTGCCCAACCTTAATTTAAATCTATCTACTATGCGCCAGATAGGCCAGCAATTTCAAGCCATTGAAGATAGAATTGTAGTGACCAATATCGCTACCGATTTTGTTTCATCCAATCTATCCGCCAATTTAGATTTATACACAGGAATGAGCCGAAAAAACAATTATCAGGCGACCAAATACAGGCTTATACAGCAAAATGAAACGATTAAACAAACCCGTTTGAATATTATCCTTGATGTGACAAGGCAATATCTGCAAGTATTATTGGATAAAGAATTAATAAAAATTGCCAGAGAAAATCTTGAAAACCAACGTAAGCAACTCAGGCAAATCGAACAATATGTACAATCAGGCATCAGAGCCAGGCCCGACCTGATGAGTCAAAAAGCTGAACTGGCCCGATTAGAACTTGAAGTGGTCAATGCAGAGATTCAAACTGATAACGACCTGCAATTACTCTCAGGCACTCTTCAATTAGATGCCGGTTACTCGCTGGATATTAAGGAAATACAAGGATTGGAATTGCGATCTACAGGTTTTGAAACCTATACTTTATCAGAATTGATATCGATAGCGAAGAATCAAAGACCTGATATTAAATCACAACAAGCCGCTGTCAGTGCATCCGAGTATGAAACCTCCATCGCCAAATCCTTTTACCTTCCCAGATTAACCGCATTCTATTCCTTGGGCACATTCTTTACCAGCCTGGATGAAAGATCCTTTGGAACGCAATTTTTAAATGTTTATCCCACCCACTCTATAGGTGTTCGATTACAAGTACCAATTTTTGATAACTTCCAGACCAAAACCAATGTAGTAAGGGCAGAGATCCAGGCAAAAAATGAAGAATTAAACAGTATTGCGCTGGAAAGACAAATATTTCAGGAAGTTCAATCAGCCCAGCTTCAGTATAAAGCCGCTTTGAAAAGAGAAGAAAGTACTGCCTTTCAACTGAAAGCTGCTGAAGATAATTTTGTAACACAGGAGGAACGTTTCCGGTTAGGATTGAACAGCATTGTCGAGTATGCAGAAGCCAACCGCTTGTTGGTGCAGGCAAAGTCTGATTCAACCCAGGCCCTTTATTCAAAAATTTTTAGTGAAATGATACTGCAATATACATTAGGCAGCTTATAGCTTTTTATTAAAATTCTGAACGAAGGTGTACATTTGCATTAAATCATTGTGTATCCCAGGTATGCCTTCCAAATTTCAGTTCAGCTTATTAAGGAATTATAAAAGGCCCAGCATCCATTTGATATATTACGGCTTGGCGCTTGCATCTTTAATGCTGTTAATGAAATGGTTGGAATTCAAAGTATTAATCCTAGACTTTTCCATGCCATTTTACGTAAGTATTATTGCTATATTGTTTTCTGTATTGGGAGGTTGGATGGCATATCAATGGTTGCCAAAAACCAAATGGTACACATCTAAATTTAACACCTCTGATCCAGGAGAGCATAACCTCTCAAGACGCGAAATGGAAATTCTTCAAAAACTTGCAGAGGGAAAAAGCAAGAATGAAATAGCCCGAGAACTCTTTATATCTCCTCACACTGTTAAAACCCATGTAACTAATCTGTATACTAAGCTTGATGTCAGTAATAAAGCTCAGGCAATAAGGAAGGCTTTAGATCTGCGCATACTGTTGTACCATTCTGAAAACTAACCGTTTTTTTCAAATTTCCTACCCCCACCAAATAAATACACCTTTTGGGCGATACCGCACACATGGAAATCCGGTAGTTTTGTTAAGAATTTTTAGACTTACTCTTAGAAACTGTGGGTTGAATTTTGTGAAATTAATAAATCATCAAAATGAAAAAAATCGCTATTAAATATGGTATCCTGGCTGGATTGATCAATGCAGCGTTAATGTTAATTTCCTTTCCACTGTGGAAAAATGAGATGGATTTCAGCAAAGGTGAAATATTAGGTTATACCTCCATGCTAATCGCTTTAAGCCTCATTTATTTTGGAATTAAAAAATACAGAGATGACCATCTGGGAGGAAAAATAAAATTCATACAGGCATTGAAGGCCGGAATTTTTATTACTCTTGTGGCCTCCCTGATATATACTATAGGATGGATGATATTCTCCAATACAGTGTTTACTGATTTTGAAACCAAATACATGGAATATATGGAAGCAAAAATTTATGCTACAGATGAAAGTCCGGAAATTCAAACTTTGAAATTAGAAAAATTGAAAGAGAACATGGAATTATATTCCAACCCCCTCATACAGTTTGTGGTTACATTTTTTATTGAAGTTTTCCCTGTAGGATTGATTATTTCTCTCATCAGTGCAATGATTTTGAAGAAAAAGTAACAGGAATTGGGGGAATTTTATTTTTTGCTGAAAACCAGGAACAAATTAAAGCATAATACTCAGAAAACCTGGGACTCAAAGTGAACCTATGGGGTTCCAGTTCTGAATTTAAAAAATGCATACAGGCCCAATGAAATCAATTATTAACAATGGAGTCATTTTAAACAATGGAGTGAATATTATTCTCTTTCCAATAAAGAATTTATGCTCGACTACAGAGTTCAATACATTGAAGAACCTGTAAATAAACTTTAATCCGATGGGGTGACCATATTGAATACCCAAGGAACCTTTGAATATGGAAAGTTTATACATATATTGGATGAAGAAGGAAATAAGATAGAATTGAGGGAGCCTATTGACAGCGTATTTACTGCGATGGGTGGGAAGACAAAAAATTAAATTCCAAATAAATTTTTTATTTGAAAAATTTGATCAATGAAAATGAAAAATAAAAATGGTTACTGAAAATGGTTTATCCTTTTGTAAACCAATTATTTGAGCTATGCAATCTTTATTCAATTAAATCAATCAAACATGGAAAAAGTAACAGGTATTGGTGGATATTTTTTCAAAGCCAAAGACCCACAAAAATTGGCTGAATGGTATTTTAAATATATGGGAATCAGCAAGACTCCAACCACATATGAAGAGTCATCCTGGTGGCAGGACAGAGGCCCGACCATATTTGAACCTTTTGATCACACCAATCCATATTTGAACAAATATGAAAGGCATTGGATCATTAATTTCAGAGTAAAAAATCTGGATGCTATGGTACAACAGCTGACCAACGCAGAAATTGAGGTTGAAGTCGACCCTCAAATTTATCCCAATGGCAGATTTGCAATGCTGGATGATCCTGAAGGCAATCCCATTCAACTATGGGAACCTGCTGGAATCGATACATTGTAACGACTTATCCGGGTACTTCACAGGTTTACCTTAATCTTAATTATAAGGATCACATTCCGGTAATACTACTACTATCCAATAATCAATTGATTTCCTGCATTTTACTTCTCAATTTCTTTCCATTTTTGGAAATAAATTACATTTTCAGGAATTCTACATTACTAACTCTTATTCCTATTGAAATAAATATTTATCATTCAGATAACATACAGATAATTTTTTTTAACATATATTGAGCTTTATTTGAACTGATATTCTAAGCAATGCTGTGATTGAAGAAAAAACCAGGAACAAGCATATGAAATGGCGAACTTTAAACGGAAAAAGGATTGAAAGCCACATTAAAAATCATGTTGAAGAAACCATTAAAAGGGAACAGGAATTGGGTTTCAAACTGAAGGTTTGTATAGGTTCTGATTCTCAGGTACGTGGTGATGTTGTTGAATTTGCCACCGTAATAGTATTTCTTCGTGAACACAAAGGGGGTTTTATGTTTATTTCTAATGAAAAAATGCTAAAGAAAGTATCCATCAAAGAACGAATGATCCTTGAGGTTGCCCGATCCATCGAAGTTGCCTATAGTCTTTGTAACATCCTTGACAAATACAAGGTAGACCTTGAAGTTCACGCTGATATTAACACGAATCCCGGTTTCAAATCCAATGAAGCCCTGAAAGAAGCAATGGGATATATTCTGGGTATGGGCTTTGTTTTTAAAGCTAAACCCCATGCTTTTGCGAGTTCATGTTGTGCGGATAAAGTAATTTAAGATCATATACAATCGAAACGCATTTTACTTTTTAAACCTTCTCCTTGGCAGAGTACTTTTATCACTATACTGCTAATATTAGTATATTTACCTGGGTAATTTACATTCAAGTATCTCAAAACTTTGCAAATTCGGTGAAGGGAATATAATTTTCAATTTTATCCAATGAATGGCATTTCCGATATCCTATTTACAAAAAGTCAGACTTATTTTGGGGTATCATAAATTAAAAATTTAAACTGATGAAAAAATATATAGACATTCTGGTAGTCTGGGGAGTATTATATGCAACAGTCAGCGGTCAACTGAATAAAATTTCTTTTGAAGAGTATACATTGGACAATGGCTTGCACGTGATACTTCATCAGGACAAGAGTATGCCTATTGTGGTGGTATCAGTGATGGTACATGTTGGAAGCAAAAATGAAAATCCTGAAAGGACTGGTTTTGCTCATTTTTTTGAACACCTTTTATTCGAAGGATCAGAAAATATAGAAAGGGGTGAATTTGATCAATATGTAGAAAAAGCAGGAGGAACACTCAATGCCAATACTTCATGGGACAGAACATATTACTATGAGATCCTCCCTTCCAACCAATTAGAGTTGGGATTATGGTTGGAATCCGAAAGACTCCTGCATGCCAAAGTAGATCAGAAAGGAATTGATACACAAAGAGAGGTTGTCAAAGAGGAAAAAAGACAGCGAATCGACAATCAACCGTATGGGAGAATATTACAAGAGACGATGTCTCGTTTGTTTAAGAAGCATCCATACCGTTGGCCGGTAATTGGATATATGGAACATCTTGATGCTGCAAGTGAAGAAGATTACCTACAGTTTTACTCCGAATATTATGTTCCTAACAATGCTGTACTGTCTATTGCCGGTGATTTTGATATTGATCAAACCAAAAAATGGGTAGAAAAGTATTTTGGGACTATTCCGCGTAGTGCTCACAAAATATTCAGACCCGAAATTCAGGAGCCTCCGGTGGAAGGTGTAGTCAGAGATACGGTTTATGATCATATACAACTTCCCGCAGTAATCATCGCACACAGAACTGCGCCGCAAGGCACATCAGATTCCTATGCTCTTTCTATGTTAGGGCAGGTATTGTCTCAAGGACAAAGTTCGAGGCTTCATAAAAAATTAGTTGAAGAAGAACAGAAATCTTTGTTTGCCGGGTCATTCCCTTTAGCTCTTGAAGATGCTGGAGTGAATCTGTCATTTAGCATTCTCAATCTGGGTGCATATCCGGCTGATGTGGAAAAAATCATTATTGGAGAAATTGAAAAACTCCAAACACAATTAATATCAGATTGGGAGTTTAAAAAATTGCAAAATCAGGTAGAAAATAATTTCATAAGTGCTAATACCCGTCTTGAGGGTATTGCCGAAAGCCTGGCCAATTATCATTTGTATTTCGGAGATGCTAATCTGATCAATACTGAACTGAACAGATATCTTTCGGTCACTCGTGAAGATTTGCAAAGAGTAGCCCAAAAATATTTCCAGGCTGACAACCGAGTGATCCTTTATTATATGCCTCAACCCAATTCCCAATAATACTATAGAAATAAAATTTTAACATTTTCACAGAACCAAAAAAAATAAACAGGATGCACACAAAAATGATCATGGTATTGTTTTCAGCAATTTTATTGATACAATGCAGTAAGAAAACAACTCCTTCTTCAATTCATCTAAGCACTCCTGTTGACTTATCTTCAGACAAGACCTGGCGAAAAACTGTACCACCTCCGGGGCCTGCACGACCTATTGAATTGAGTGATTTCCAACACTACACAATGGAAAACGGATTGACGGTTATCGTTGCGGAAAATCATAAGATCCCTCGAGTATCCTATGATATTATTCTCAAAAATGACCCGGTACTGGAACGGGACAAAAAGGGTTATACTGCAATGGCAGGGCAATTATTGACTGCCGGAACAGAAAAAAGAAAAAAAGCAGAACTGGATGAAGCGATTGATTTTATAGGTGCATCCATTACATCCCAATCCACCGGAATTTCTGCATCTTCTCTAACCAAACATCAGGATACATTGCTCAGTATCATGACTGAAATGCTGTTTACTCCTTCATTTCCTGAAGATGAATTCAACAAAATGAAAAGGCAAAGCCTATCTGCGCTGGCCACAGTTCATACTAACCCTGAAATCATAGCAACCCACTTATCAAAAGTTTTAAATTTTGGAAAAAATCATCCTTATGGTGAAATTGAAACAGAAGCTACCATTCAAAACATTGATTTAGAAGACTGCAAAAATTTTTATCACTTATTTTTTGCACCCAACAATGCCTATTTGGTGATTACAGGGGATATCACTCTTAGTGAAGCCCAACAGATAACCAGTAAGTATTTTAAAGAATGGAAGAAGAAGGAAAAACCTGAAGTCATCATCGAAGCTCCCAAACCTGTTGAAACCACCAAGGTATCTTTTGGCCACAGGGATGCCGCAGTACAATCCTTAATCAGAATCACTTACCCCATTGACTTAAAGCCCGGAGATGATGAAGTTTTTGCCGCTCAATTGGCAAATACAATATTAGGAGGAGGCACTTTTCTGGGAAGACTCTTACAAAATCTTAGAGAAGACAAAGGGTATACATATGTAGCAAGAAGCAGTTTGCAAACAGATCCATTGACAGGTAGTTTTTCAGCATATGCCAATGTTCGCAATTCAGTGACAGACAGTGCATTGGTTGAGTTTTTGTATGAAATGGAAAAAATGGTCAATGAACCGGTTTCTGAAGAGGATTTGCAATTGGCAAAAAACACTTTGGCTGGAAGTTTTGCCAGATCATTAGAATCACCGCAAAACCTTGCACGCTATGCTTTAAATACTTTAAAATTTAATCTCCCAAAAGATTACTATGCCACTTATTTACAAAAATTAGAAAAAGTGAGTATCAGGGATGTACAGGTAGCAGCATCCCGCTACATCCGGCCGACACAAGCGAATATCATTGTCATAGGTGATGAAAGTGAAGTTGCCGAAAAGCTGATCCCATTTGACCTGAGAGGTAAAATTGATTTTTACGATGCTTTTGCCAATCCGGTCGTAAGGGAAATGTTTGACAAAAGCCAAAATATTTCTGCCAGGAAGGTCATACAAAAATATCTGGAAGTCATTGGTGGAAATGAGGTACTTATGAACATAAAAAGTATGGTCAGAGAGTCCTCACTTAACTTCATGGGTCAGTCTGCCCAAATGAAAATGTATCAAAAATCGCCGGGAATGTATGCCATGAACTTACAGATGCAGGGAATGACCATACAGGATGAGCGTTTTAACAGGACAAAAGGGTATTCTTCCATGATGGGAAATATACAAACTTTTACAGAAGGACATCAATTTGATGCGCTGAAACGTGCATCTTTGATCATTCCACAATTATATTATCCGTCCGATGCTATGGAAATCAGGGGTATTGAAAAAATTGGCGACCAAAAAGTATATAGATTAGCAATTACCCTGGAAAACAATAAAGTTACTGAAGAATTTTACAACTATGAATCCGGGCTTTTACTTCGATCAATAGAGATGCAGGAAGGTATGGGAGGCATTCCGGTACTTATCACGACAGAACTGAGTGATTATCGTGAGGTAAACGGCGTGAAAATACCTTTTAAAATGACCATCAGTGGTGCTACCCCTCAACCTATCATCCTGGAAACCACAACTGTGGAAATCAATACTGAAATACCTGATGAAATATTCTATATTGATTGATTCTATGGCTGAAAAGGTGAAAAACGCTTGAAATCAAAGTATATATAAAAATCAAGGGTTCTTATGGAAATTTATTGGATAGAATTTTTATTTTGGTAATTATTTCACTTATAACCCATTATCATGCGTATACTAATCACTTCCATTCTTACTCTTTTTACGGTTATATGTCTTCATGCTCAACTTTTTAATTTTGGTGTTGGTACCGGTATAGTATTTAGCGACCAAACCGCGTTTGGACCTCAAATCCGATTACAATACAATATGGATGAAAAATTCAATATGGCTGCAAGTTATAATTATTATATCACCAAAGATTCGGGTTCTGCCTTTGATTTTGATTTGCGATACAAATTATTTCAAATTGGAAATGTACGTTTTAACCCTATGGCGGGAATAGGATATCGAAACCCGGGGGGTGTGAATCTCAATGCAGGTCTCGTAACTGAAATTCCACAAAATTCTTTCCTGATTTACATTGAACCTAAATTTATCATCGATGAAACCGTATTTTTTGCGTTGACCGGCGGCATTCTTTTTTAGCAATTTAGATTCTTACAGATAATTTGAATTGAATAAAAGCAGATAAAATTTCCAGGCCTGCTTCAAAACTATCATTATTATTGATAATGATATCCACTTCTTTTTTGAATGGGGCAATATATTGGTTATATGCCGGCACCACATGATTTTCATAGCGATACAGTACGTCCTCTAATGGGTAATTCCTTTCCAACCGGTCTCTTTTTATTCTCCGGATAATCTTTTTATCATCCGTGGCATCAATCAATATTTTCAAGTCATAGAGTGATAATAATTCCTGAGTACTGAATACAAAAATGCCCTCAGCTACAATTACTGGAGCAGAATGAGTCACTATTAACCTGGTTTTTGCATCCGGATTGTTAAAAGTATACTCGAGTCGTTCAACAGATTCACCCTCTTTCAATCTTTGGATATCTAAATAAAAATCATGGAGATCAACAGAACTGGGCAAGTCAAAATTTTTAACACCCATTGCATCGGTAATCTGGTTTTCCCTTTTCTTATAATAGTTATCCTGTGATATAATGCATAGTTCGGTTATAGCAAAACGCTCACGCAACTTTTCGATAAATGTGGTCTTTCCTGAACCACTACCACCTGCAATTCCAATCAGATATTGCCGACTTTGATTATTCATAATTATGAAAGAAAAATTTTTCTATTTTACATCAAAAAACAAATATAATGGAATTTATTACCGGCCTACTAAGAGGTGCATTGGGTATTTTTATACTGTTGGGTATTTGCTATGGATTGAGTTCAGCCCGTAATAAGATCAAATGGCGATTGGTCGGCATGGGAATGACTTTACAAATTGTACTGGCTCTCCTGGTTTTAAAAGTTCCTTTTGTCAATTCGGCATTTGACTGGATTGCCAGTATGTTTGAAAAAACACTTCGATTTTCTGAGGCCGGCGCAGCATTTCTGTTTGGAGACTTGATTACTAACCTGGAGGGTTTTGGATATATCTTTGCATTTCAGGTTTTACCAACCATTGTTTTTTTCTCGGCCCTGACTTCAGTGCTGTATTATTTTGGTATCCTTCAAAAGGTAGTATACATTCTGGCCTGGGTGATGAAACGCACCATGGGACTGACAGGACCTGAATCATTGGCAGCCGCTGCCAATGTCTTTATTGGTCAGACTGAAGCGCCTTTGGTTATCAAGCCCTATCTGGAAAAAATGACCCGGTCAGAAATTCTTTGTCTGATGACAGGTGGAATGGCCACCATCGCGGGAGGAGTATTTGCTGCCTATGTAGGTTTCCTGGGAGGCAATGATCCGGAATTGAGGACATTCTTTGCCAAGCACTTACTCACCGCATCATTAATTTCTGCCCCGGCAGCTATCGTTGCAGCCAAATTGCTCATTCCTGAGACCAGACCAAAAGAGCTTGAAAATCAAATGAAAATGGATGGAGATCAGGCAATGAATTTATTGGATTCTATTGCCAAAGGTACCACCGACGGATTGAGATTGGCAGTAAATGTAGGTGTCATGCTGATGGTATTCATTGCTCTCATTGCACTATCCAATGCGATTCTGATGAAATTTGTAGGGTCCTGGACCGGACTGAATGATTTTGTGGTTACTCAGACCGATGGTCGATTTGAAGGATTTAATTTTACTTATGTGTTAGGTATTTTATTTGCCCCATTTGCCTGGATATTGGGCACCCCATCCCAGGATGTCCTTTTGGTGGGTCAACTTTTAGGCCAAAAGACTGTGATCAATGAATTTGTTGCATATGCTGAACTGGAAAATTTTCGGGCTTCCGGGATTGCTCTTCACCGCAAATCAATATTAATTGCCACCTATGCACTATGTGGTTTTGCCAATTTTGGTTCAATAGGAATTCAGATTGGGGGGATAAGTTCCCTGGCGCCTGGTCAGAGAAGAAATATAACGGAATTGGGAATAAAAGCTCTAATAGGCGGCACAATTGCCTGTTTTTTAACTGCTTGTATTGCCGGGATTCTTGCTTAACTTTTTTAAAATATGTAAGCGATTAGCAATCTGGCGATGATGACGGTCAAAATGTGCTTCAAAAAATATGAGCATGTGACCAATATTCATCAAGCCGGTTCTCGGATGTTTATATAAAGCCCGTTTATAAACACCTTCCTCTAACTCCTCCAGAAGACTACCCAAAGCTTTCCTTGCAATCCACCAGGATTCTTTCAAGACCTGGTATTGAATAGTATTGTCAGGAGACAATCCTTCAATTTTCGGTGCTTTCAGTTTAATCCCGTCAAAACTCAAACTCATTTTCAGTAGCCAGGTCTTGACACCCTGCCACCCGTTTGTTTCAGGCAATTCATTGCCTTTCTGCAACTTATACCGAACATAACTTTGTGATCTTTCTTCAGAGAATCGAAGATGCTCACAAACCTGGAGAGGAGACCATTTTCCATTAAGCTGTATAGATAATTCCTCTTCCGGAAATTCATCCATTTCTTTGAATAATTTTTCCAGTTTTGAATCCAGCCGCTTTAATATTTTCAAACTTTTTTCTTTGACTCTCACAGTTAAACAAGGGTTTTAAGTGATAGAATGTTGTAGTTAAGTATAAAATTAACTTTTAAAACAAGCGATCCATGTCTTCCATTTTAATCATATATTTCATTCTTACCATCGCTGATGCAATTTAATACATCCTAGGTAGTGTGAATAAAATTTTACATTCTTTAGTCATTCCTCTTACTTATAATCATATTTTAGTTATTATTCATTTTATACTTTCACCCAAATCAGACTTGAGGCATTTCCCTTTAATTATATATAGCCATGAAGTGGATTTAAGTTTTCAGTAATTGAACACCCTGTAGTTAAACGAAAACACAAAGAAATCCTTAAATGGCAGTTGCCCTTTTGCTCTTCACTATGTTGTACAAAGAATTCCGTATCATTGCAACGCCATTGAATAGAATGACAAAAGTATAGCCATGACTAAAATCGATTTGAATTTTAATAAAAATGAAGATGCCATGCTCCTGGCCATTTCTGAGATTCAACATCGTCTGCAGACTGTACAATTAGGGGGTGGAAAAAAGAGATTGGAAAAGCAGAAATCAGAAGGCAAAATGACTGCCAGGGAACGAGTGAACTATTTGTTAGACGATCCCAATAACTTTCTGGAAATTGGAGCTTTTGCAGGGTATGGCATGTATGAAGAATATGGGGGTTGCCCTTCAGGAGGGGTAATCACAGGCATTGGAAAAATAAAAGGAAGGCTATGTGTCATCGTTGCCAATGATGCTACGGTTAAAGCAGGAGCTTGGTTTCCAATCACAGGAAAGAAAAATCTGCGTGCGCAGGAAATTGCTATGGAAAACCGCATACCCATCATATATCTTGTAGATAGTGCAGGAGTATTTCTTCCCATGCAGGATGAAATTTTCCCGGATAAAGAGCATTTTGGTCGTATATTCAGGAACAATGCTGTGATGTCTTCTATGGGTATCCCCCAAATCGCAGCCATCATGGGCAGCTGTGTGGCAGGAGGAGCTTATCTGCCTATTATGAGTGATGAAGCTTTGATTGTTGAAGGTACAGGATCCATTTTTCTCGCGGGCCCCTACCTGGTGAAAGCAGCTATAGGGGAAGTGGTGGATAGCGAAACATTGGGAGGGGCTACCACACAGTCTGAAATCTCAGGAGTGACCGATTACAAAATGCCCGATGATCCCACGTGCCTCGATACCATTAAAGAATTGGTTGGTCGTATGGGAAAAAATGAGAGCACCGGTTTTGACAGATCAACTCCGCTAAAGCCTGCATTGAGTGAAAAAAGCATTTTGGGCATTTATCCTTCGGAATCGACCCGGCCATATAACTCCTGGAACATTATCAACAGGATTATTGATTCCGGCAGTGCAGTCGAATACAAGTCAGGATATGGCAAAACGATCATCACTACCTATGCACGAATCGATGGATGGTCGGTTGGCATTGTGGCCAATCAAAGGGAAGTGGTGAAAGCAGCTACCGGTGAAATGCAGGTTGGAGGAGTAATTTATTCCGATTCTGCGGATAAAGCCGCACGTTTCATCATGAATTGCAATCAGAAAAGGGTTCCCCTAGTTTTCCTACACGATGTTACAGGTTTTATGGTAGGTAAAAAATCAGAACACGGAGGGATCATTAAGGATGGTGCGAAAATGGTAAATGCAGTAGCCAACAGTACCGTCCCTAAATTTAGTATTGTGATAGGTAATTCATATGGAGCAGGCAATTATGCCATGTGTGGAAAAGCCTATGATCCCCGTTTGATCATCGGGTGGCCCAGCGCAAAAATTGCAGTGATGGGAGGAGCCCAAGCCGCTAAAGTATTGACACAAATCCAGGTCAGTACTCTTAAGAAAAAAGGTGCCCCACCTGACCAGGAAGCTGAAAACGCTCTTTTTGAATCCATAAAAGCCAAATACGATGACAGTACTTCACCTATTTATGCAGCTGCACGTCTTTGGATTGATGCAATTATTGACCCAAGAGAAACCAGAAACTGGATTTCAACAGGAATAGAAATGGCGAGTTATAGCCCGGTGGCTCCTTTCAATCCCGGCATAATACAAACTTAAAAACTTACTTTTTTGAGAATCATAGCAAAAACATTCCAGGGACTGGAAGGGGTGTTGCAAAAAGAACTCCAAAATCTGGGGGCCACACAAATAACTCCTCTGACGCGGGCTGTGGCATTCCAAGGAAGCCGGTATACTTTATATGCAGCTAATCTTTTCTTGCGTACTGCATTGAGAATCATCGTACCTTTATTGGAAACTCCTATTAAGGATGAAGATGATCTTTACCAGGTCATCTATAATATAAATTGGACGGACATATTTGATGTAAATCAGACATTTGCCGTATTTGCCAATACATCCTCAAGTCAATTTTCCCATTCCAAATACATTGCCCTGAAAGGAAAAGATGCCATTGCCGACCGGTTCAGGAAGGAAAAAGGAAAAAGACCTGATGTGGATACCATCGACCCGGATTACAGAATCGATATACACATCCGACACAACCAACTCACCGTCTCTCTGGACAGTACAGGATCATCGCTTCATATGAGAGGATACAGAAAAAATAACGTGCCCGCACCTTTAAATGAAGTGATGGCTGCCGGCCTTATATTGCTTAGTGAATGGAATGGTGACAAACCTCTGTTTGATCCTATGTGTGGTTCAGGAACCATTTTATCCGAAGCATGGCTTTTTTCGAGAGGCATCATGCCTCAGAATCCCGGCAGAAAATTTATTTTTAAAAACTGGAAAGATTTTGACTCTGATCTATACCTCAGAGTAATCAAAGATTATAAACCGGAAATGATGAAGAGACCGGATCTATATGGTTCGGACATTGACCACAAAGCAGTGGATGCAACTTTATCCAATCTTTCAATTATTAAGGCTCACGATGTCAAAGTAATCAAGAGGGATTTTTTTATTACTGATCCTCCTCTATCCAAAGGGCTTATTATAATTAACCCCCCTTATGATGTAAGACTGCACGAAGCAGATATACAACGATTTTACAAGCGGATAGGCGACACGATGAAGAATCAATATACAGGATGGCGTGCCTGCATTTTCTCAGGCAATGAAACTGCCTTGAAGTCCATTGGTCTGAGACCAAACCGCCGGTATTCTTTATTGAATGGCCCTATTCCATCAAAAATGCTTATTTTTGATCTATATGAAGGAACCCGGAAAGTTTCTTAACTGGAGTATCATTAGTTTTGTCCTGATTCTGTGTTCACCACAAATGAATGGGCAGTTTTATGTCAAAGTAGAAGCCAAAGAGAGTTTCATATCAAAAAACTCCCCTGCACAAAAACTATGGAATGATCAAAATTTACAACACATATCATTACATGAAATGCGGTGGAAAACCACCCACTCACCCATTTTTTGCAAGTGGGAAAACCAATGGTCAAAGTCTGCAAATTGGGCTATTCGAATGAGATTGGGTTCCTTATCATACGTGAACTCCCTTGAAGGTAAACATTGTAAGGTATTCATTATGAATTGAAATTTTACGAGAAGCATACACATCTTTGGTAAGTTTGACGTTTAATGTTAGATTTGCAGTGCTTTAAGCACAAATCATTAAAGAACTAATTAATATTTAAAGAAAATGAAAAATTTAATCATGCAAAAAAACAAGTGGTTTCAATTCATATTCGTAATGGCATTGGCTGTTGTAATAGCCGGATGTAAAAAGGATGACCCGGATGTTCTGGGTTGTACCGACCCGGATGGAGATCAATACAATGCAGCGGCGAATGTGGATGACGGATCCTGCACCTATTTCAATCGTTTCACAGGCACCTGGAACGGAGTCTTTGGTTGTCAAGGTCCTTTGATGGCTGCTTTTACCAGTGCACAAATCCAGATTACTGAATCAGTATCTGCAACCAATGATGTGGTCTCCGTCACTGTAATATCTGCAGCTTTGCCGGGCCCTTTACCTGTAGTGGGTACCATTACTAAAAATGATCTCACGCTTTCAGCCAATTTACCTAATGTTCCCCTTGCCCTTGCAGGTTTACCTCCGGGACTGATTATGAATATTACCGTGTCAGGTGTTCTTACTTTACAGGCAAATGGTTCTCTTAGTGGTAACGTAATGGTATCATTAATGGATACTACAGGTACATTACAAATGGTAATCGGCACTAATACTCTTGCAGATAATTGTACGTTTACTGCTATGAAATAGAAAAATTATTTTGGTAAATAAAACCTGAAGGGGAGCCCATAGCTTCCCTTTTTTAATGCCCTGATTTGAAGTTTAGATTGAGATGAAAGCTTTGACTGCATCAACCTATCATCCTGCCCTCATTAATATTTAGCACTACTGGAAATATATGACCACTATCCTCAAGGCATGTAACTTTTATCACCAACTTTGAATTTATTCCCGTCTATTTTTGTGTGGTTATTCTTTAATTATAACCATTAAATCGTTCAACATGAAAATAGAACAAATATATACGGGATGTCTGGCTCAGGGAGCTTACTATATTGAAAGCAATGGAGAGGCTGCCGTCATTGACCCGTTAAGGGAAGTGCAACCATACATTGATATGGCCAGCAAAAGAAATGCTCAGATCAAATACATCTTTGAGACCCATTTTCACGCAGATTTTGTATCCGGACATATCGATCTTGCCAGAAAAACAGGAGCACAAATTGTGTATGGTCCCACTGGCATGAAGACTGGTTTTGACATGATATCTGCAAAAGATGGACAGATATTCAATATTGGTGATGGCAAAATAAAAGTAATCCATACACCAGGTCACACCCTGGAGAGCAGTTGCTTCCTTTTGATGGATGAAAGTGGAAAAGAAACGGCACTGTTTACCGGAGATACATTATTTCTTGGAGATGTAGGCAGGCCTGATTTAGCACAGCATGTAGTCTCGGAATTGACTGAAGAAAAATTGGCCGGCATGCTTTTCGATTCATTGCAAAATAAAATCATGCCATTGTCTGATGACATTATTGTATATCCCGGACATGGTGCAGGCAGTCCTTGCGGGAAAAACTTATCGAAAGAAACGTCTGAACCATTGGGAAACCAAAAAAAGACAAATTATGCTCTTCGTCCCGGTCTGACCAAAGAAATTTTCATAAAAGAATTATTAGAAGGTCTTACTCCTCCCCCCGGTTACTTTCCTAAAAATGTCCTGATGAATATTCAAGGATATGAAAGCATAGATAAAGTGCTGCAAAAAGGACAAAAAGCTTTGTCTCCAAATGCGTTTGAGTTAATTGCGTTTGAATCACGCGCATTAGTCCTTGATACCCGTTCTGCGGTTGACTTTAGTAATGCGCATATTCCGAATTCAATTAACATTGGCCTGGATGGTCAATTTGCCATCTGGGCAGGAACACTCATTCCGGATATCCAGCAGGAAATTTTGATAGTCGCAGAACCCGGCAAAGAAGAGGAAGTAGTGACCAGACTTGCTCGTGTAGGGTATGATAATACTATTGGATATTTAGAAGGGAGTATAAATGCGTGGATCAAAGCAGGTTATGAAACTGATTCAATCAAAAATGTAAGCGCTGAAGACCTTAGTATGATTGTTCAGGGTGCTGACCTAAAGCCAATAATTTTAGATGTCCGCAAAGAAAGTGAACACTACTCTGAACACCTGATCGGATCCATCAATGCCCCTTTGGATTACATAAATGATAGTATGCTCAAAGTAGAAAAAGACAAAATCCAATATGTCTATTGTGGAAGTGGATATCGCTCTATGACTTTTATATCCATTTTAAAAGCAAGAGGTTATGATCATTTAGTTAATGTCAGGGGAGGGTTCAAAAGTTTAAAAGATTCTGGGCTATTTCAACTTTCCGAATATCAATGCCCAACAACAATGTTGTAATAATACTATTCCGGCAAGAAGGCATATATTTTCAATCTTGAAAAATAATGGTGAATGAGTGCAAAAGTTCCGTCCCTTATCTACCCAGAGGATAAAACGGAACCTTTGTTTTGAAATCGGTCGAATCAATATTAGGAAGTTTCCTTTTTCGGATTCGCTCAATGCTTTTTTTGATATATTAGTAAATCAATCCCTTTGCTTGCAAGTACCCTGCACAACTCAGGAGTATGATAAGCGATACAAGTACAATTGCAATTGCATTAAAGTAATTCCTTTCAGTTTTGTACCACATATAGGGTATGCTGGTAAAAATTGCCACATACAGTAAAGCCTCAGGAATGCCAAAGCAAAAATACCAGCAAAAAAATATGCTATCGTGTGTGAAACGGCAATATGACAAACAAATTGAATTGACTGGGTGTGCATGATAAATGGAATTAATAAGCATTAATTATTTTCACTTTGATTATACATGATGTCGATTACCTCTAATTTCAACCAAACCCAATCTCCATCATCAAGCTTCCAGGTTGAGGTCATTTTGGCAGGGACTTTTATTCCCTGGAAAGATTTGTAATCTAAAACATCCATATCCCAATGATAGCACTTAGCATTAGCCTCATTACCTTTAAACCGCAATGCCGAAAATTTCAAGACATCACCCTCCGGTGTAAAATGAAATATCCCGCTTCCCGTAGTACCTTTATATGTCATGGTAGCCTTTGCAGTAGAATGATCTATTCGCTGCCAGGTTATATAAGGACTTAATGCTAATGAAGGAAACCAGGCCATCTCCCCCAGATAACGTTGTAATGAACCTTCATCAATTTTCTCACCATGTGCATTGACTATATTGATTAGTGAATTTAATTTTATCAACATTTCGCCTTTGCCATTTTCAAATTTATCTCTACCCGCAAAGAATAGAATATGATTGAATATTACATTTACCGTCCAAATAAATGCGGGAGGATCAATGGTCGTATGTTGAGTAGCAGTTGCCTTTAGCCATTTGTCTTGTCCGGGTTTCATCTGCATTTCTGCAATTTGAGTGATTTTCCCAAAATTTAACAAAGGTTTTCCAACTGCTCCTGAATTACGGAGCCAATTTCCTACAGGTTCTGGCAGTTCCGTCAATTCGTTATCACTAAAATTCCGATCTTCACTGATTGCCAACTGTTTATGCAATTCATTTGTCTCTTGCCGGACAAGCATTTGAAAGTTGAAATATCCTAAAGAAAAGATGGAAACTGAAAAAATGAGCATGTTGGGTATAGTCCCGAACCTGGCATCTTGCCAATATGTGATAATGAGAAGTTGAGAAATGACAACAGCTATAATGCCCAACAACCACGTATATTTGAAATGTAGTAAAAATGATACACCGTAAGTCAAAAACAAAATGGTCGAAGTTAACCCAATAATACCCATAAATTTGGAAACAGGGACGGTTAATTCACCTACTTCCCTAATACCAAAACCTTTTACAAATCCAAGTAAGTGGATAAGTGCGTGGACAAATACGATGATTAAAAATACAATTCTCATAGATCTATGAATAATAATTATTGTGGCGAGTAATAATTGTATTCTATCCGAATACTCAAGTGTGGCGACCATTGAAAATTTTTACCACTCGTACTATCCAATTTATCTGTTAATCTATTTAACAACTCAAAGTTTAATAAGTACTTGTTCAATTTTAATAGTTCATCGTAAATTTCCTTTTCTTTATTCTCTGGGTCATAATATCCACAGAGGCTTAAGACGCTAAATGATAATTTATACATTTTTTCAGAATAAATATCTGAAAAAAGCACTCTTTTTAATGATTCATGTTTTTCATTCTTATACTTTTCACTCATTTCTTAATTTTTTTAAAGAAAATCATAAGTCAGGTTTTTAATTTATTATCCTTTATTACGTCAGTATGTCTCAAAACCTCCGTTTTCCTACCAATATTAATCAAATCCGACGAATCTCAACCGGTTTAAGGCAGGCAAATTGAACAGAT
>DAOLDB010000039.1:0-36919 GCA_035327565.1 Saprospiraceae bacterium | reverse complement strand
TGTCTATTGAGCGTCTGGAAAAAATTGATCGAGTAATTCAGGAGTATATCGATCAGGAAAAGATACCTGGTGCTGGCGCATTGATAGTCCGTAATGGAAAAATAGTTTACCATAAAAGCTTTGGTACCTATGACCATGAAGGCCGTTCTCCATTAACTAAAGATGCTATTTTCAGAATTGCTTCCCAAACCAAAGCTATAACCAGTCTTGCGGTTATGATGCTGTTAGAAGAAGGCAAGTTTCTTTTAGATGACAGGATTTCAAAATACATTCCGGAGTTTGCAAACCCATCGGTATTGAAAACTTTTAACGAGAAGGATTCAACATATACAACTGAACCGGCAACTAATGAAATGACAATCCGTCATTTATTAACTCATACTTCAGGGTTGGATTATGCTGCAATAGGAAGTGCGGAATTTAAAGCTATATATGCCAAAGCCTATGTTCATCCGGGTATAGGTCTGGACAATGATGAGTTAGGATCAATGATGAAAAGACTTGGCTCTCTCCCACTTAAATTTAATCCCGGTGATCGCTTTCAATATAGTTTGAGTACCGATGTTTTAGGTTACCTGGTAGAAGTGGTTTCGGGGATGAGTTTGGATCAGTTTTTTAGGGAGAAAATTTTTATCCCTTTAGGAATGAATGATACATATTTTTACCTGCCGAAGGAAAAGCATCATCGACTTGTGCCTCTTTATGCGCATAATTCTGGAAAATTGATTCCAGCGCGAGCAGCGCTTATGGGAGGAAACCCCGATTACCCAAAATTGGAAGGTAGCTTTTATTCCGGAGGAGCAGGCCTGTCTTCCACTCTGGAAGACTATGCTAAGTTTTTACAAATGATAGTAAATGGAGGACGATACAATGGGGTTAGATTACTAAGCAGAAAAACAGTCGAACTTATGTTAACCAATCAGATATCTGAAGAAGTGTCAGCAACACGGCAGCTTAGTTTGGGTTTTGGTTTAGAGACAGAAAAAAATGATCATTTGAGTCCCATGAGTATAGGATCATTTTTGTGGGGTGGGGCATTTAGTACTTCCTATTGGGCCGATCCCAGAGAAAAATTGATTGGATTGATGTACTTGCAGATTTCTCCCAACATGTACGGGGATATTCACGAAAAGTTCAAGGTATTAACATACCAGGCTTTTAACGACTGACAAAGCTCCGTTGGATAAATTTACATATGGAAGTCATACTGTTCTCATTAACACCGACTGTTGTTTCAATATACGATTGAACACATCAGACATGGCTTTATTTTCAATTAAAAAACCATCATGTCCGAAAGGGGATGAAAAGCAAGTAAATTCTGCATTCAGGATATGGTTGGCTAGAAATTGCTGTTCTTCAACAGGAAATAGAATATCACTTTCAATTCCTACAACCAGCGTTTTTGCTTTAACGTTTTGCAATGCATTTTCAATGGAAATTCTCCCTCTTCCCACATCATGACTGTCCATCATTTTTGATAAGTACCAGTATGAAAATGCATTGAATCGAAGAGCAAGTTTTTCGCCTTGATATCGTTGATATGAGCTCGCTTTAAAGCGATCGGTTTTAGGTGATTCTTCAAACTGTGTAGAATTATAGCCATAAGCAGTCCGGTATGACAATAGAGCAATGGAACGGGCAACTTTCATTCCATCCAACCCTGCGGATGCAGTCCTTTGATGCCATGTATGATCTGCTTCGATGGCCATTCGCTGGCTTTCATTGAAAGCTATACCCCATGGTGAATGTTTTGCATTGGTACCCACTAAACAAAGATTTTCAAAAATATCGGGGTTAGAAATTGCCCACTCCAACGCTTGCTGCCCACCCAAGGAAGGTCCAGTTAACAGTTTGATCCTTTGAATTCCAAGATGATTGCGTAAAGCATCAAACATGCCAACGACATCCCGGTGGGTCAAAGCGGGAAAGTCATGAAAAAACGGTTCACCCGTTTCTGGATTAATGCTCAGAGGTGATGTTGATCCATAATGAGAGCCAGGGCAATTGGCACAAATGATGAAATGTTTTTTCGGATCTATAGCGCAATTCTCTCCCACCACTCCCGGCCACCAATCCAAAGGATTTGAATTTGCACTGAATGCATGTATAATCCAAATAGTGTTATTTTGTTCAGGATTGGGTTCTCCGAGTGTCTGATAAGCAATCCGAAATCCGGGAAGATATTCTCCGGATTCCAGGATAAACTTATCTGTATAACAGAAATACTGAATGGTAGACATACATCGAATGTTATAAGCCATCAACTTGCAGAAGACTGAGGTGCTTTATCCTGCTGTCTATGTTTATTGTTTATCCTTTTTACCGCATCGAAAGCATTTTGCAAATCAGCTTTGATGTCATCAATGTGTTCTATACCAACACTGATTCGCAGCTGAGTAGGTTCTACACCGGCTGCCAGTTGTTCCAGATCGGATAATTGTTGGTGTGTGGTAGCTGAAGGTTGGATAATCAGTGTTTTTGCATCCCCTACATTGGCTAAATGACTGATCAACTCCAAATGATCAATAAACACAGAAGCATCCTCTTTCGACCCTTGCAGATTAAAAGAAAGCACTCCTCCAAATCCATTTTTCAGATATTTCTTGGCCAGCATATGGTAAGGGCTGCTTTCAAGACCCGGATAATTTACACTTGCAACCTGGGGGTGTATATTTAACCAATGCGCCAGCTCCAGCGCATTTTCCACAGTGCGTTGCACTCTCAAAGAAAGGGTTTCTAAACCCTGCAGCAACAAGAATGAATTGAATGGACTCAGGGCAGCTCCAAAGTCTCTCAATCCTTCGACTCTGGCCCTGATTGCAAACGCAATGTTGGGTAAGCCTAATGGATTATTTTCTCCAAAGGTTTCCCAGAATTTCAGCCCATGGTATCCTTCAGAGGGTTCACTAAACTGAGGAAATTTTCCATTCCCCCAATTGAAATTACCCCCATCAACTATCACTCCGCCTATGCTGGTGCCATGACCACCAATCCATTTGGTTGCTGATATGGTTACTACATTAGCTCCAAACTGAATGGGCTTAAATAAAAAGCCTGCAGCCCCAAATGTGTTGTCGACCACCAGGGGAATATCATATTTACGAGCAATTGCAGCAATCGCTTCAAAATCTGGAATATTGAAACGTGGGTTCCCTATGGTTTCTAAATAGATCGCTTTTGTTTTATCATCAATCAGGGCTTCAAAATCTTCAGCTTTGTCCCCTTCCACAAATCGGGCTTCAATCCCAATTCTTTTGAAGGATACTTTAAACTGATTATAAGTGCCCCCATACAAATATGATGTAGAAACAAAGTTTTCACCAGCTTGCAGAATATTATTCAAAGCTAAAAATTGTGCGGATTGCCCGGAGGATGTGGCCAAAGCTGCTACACCCCCTTCTAAAGCTGCAACACGCTTTTCAAATACGTCAGTCGTTGGATTCATAATCCTTGTATAAATATTTCCAAATTCCTTCAAAGCAAAGAGATTTGCTCCATGTTCAGCATTGTTAAATACATAACTTGTCGTCTGGTAAATGGGTACAGCACGGGATTGGGTGGTTGAATCCGGTTGTTGTCCGGCATGCAGCTGTAGCGTTTCGAATTTGTAGTTTTTTTGTGGATTTGACATAATTTATTGATTTATAGATAAAAAAATGCTTAGACTTCAGCAGGCTCATCCCCTGGCAGGCACAATTAAGGAAATCACAATATTACCTGAAGTGTGCCTTGTTAGCTACAACAACAGCACATACAGCAGAAAAGCCCGGCTACAGGAATTGCGATTCGGTCAATAAAGGAAGAGGTATAAATTTTCATATGATTCATGTGTTTTATATTCCTCCCATTTTGGGAGCAGGAATTGGCACCTGCTTTTCAGTGGTTGCCTGAGGGTCTATGAGCCTGTTCTCTCACCTCATCTATATAAATATCACGAATATCAGAGTTGAGTCTTACTTTCGTAACGAAGGTGCAATATTAATGTCGTTAGAGTTAATAATCAATATCTCTACCTGTTTTTTTCAAAATAAAAATTAAAGATGTCTTTCAGCATGATAGCTGCTTCTCACAAGTGGTCCGGACTCAACGAAATTAAATCCCTTGTTCAATCCAATTTCTTTATATAGAGAAAATTGGTCGGGATGAACAAATTCGCAAACCTCCAGATGCATCTTGGTAGGTTGTAAATATTGGCCAATGGTCAGTACATCGCATCCGTGTTCAAGGAGGTCATCCATGATTTTGTATACTTCTTCCGGTTTTTCACCCAGCCCCACCATGATACCTGACTTTGTTCTTTTTCCGAATTTTTTAATTCTTTTTATTTGTTCAAGGCTGCGGGTATATTTAGCTTGTGGTCTAACCATCCGGTACAATCGTTCGACTGTTTCCATATTGTGTGACACGACTTCCTGACCTGCACTGATCATCCTTTCCATAGCATCCCAACTGCCTTTTACATCTGGAATGAGTGTTTCTATGGTAGTGTCTGGTGATAATTCTTTCACCCATCTCACCGTTTGATACCAAATCTCAGCACCTCTGTCTTTGAGTTCGTCCCGGTTGACAGAGGTAATCACAGCGTGCTTTACTTGCATCAATTTAATGGCTTCTGCCACTCTTCGGGGTTCATCCGTATCATATTCCGGAGGGCGACCGGTCTTGACAGCGCAAAACGAACATGACCGGGTGCATACATTTCCCAAAATCATAAAAGTAGCGGTACCTGCTCCCCAACATTCACCCATATTAGGACAATTACCACTTTGACATATGGTATGAAGCTTATATTCATCGACAAGCTTCCTTACTCTTCTGTAATCTTCTCCAATGGGCAGTTTAACTCTAAGCCAGGAAGGTTTTCCCGGCGTTTTTCTTTCATTGGTAATAACAGGCAGCTCAAACACAACTGATAATTTTCAAAGTTTTCAGGAATATTCCCAAAAATTTCCTAGAACAAATATAAGGAAGATAACAGGATGGCATTCAATAATGTTTTCGTTTGGGTAATTGAAAAGGATGCTTACTTCCTTCTTCCTAACTGGACGTTAACGTAAAAGTTAATAAAGTAAGGTTTATTACTTACATTCTCGGTTTCAGCCATGATTGATAAGCTTCGTGGAAAGACATCAAACATAATTCCTGTTTCAAGCGCTTTGGCATATTCATCAAATGCCCCAAGGGAAAAAACCATGGCAGCTTTACCCTGAATTCCTGGGGTCAGGCTTAATTCTCCCCATCCTCTGGAAAAACCCCCACCACCAAAAATATCATTGTAATTTAAAAATTTGTCCCGGTTTTCATCAGAGAGTCGCTCATTCCGGATTTCAGTCATCTGTCGTCCATTTTCTTCTGCACGGTAAATCAGATTCAAATAATAGGGTTTTAATATGGCCACGGCAGGCCCCGCCTGATAGGTATAACCAATAGCGACCCCCTGGCGTTTTGCCTTTTCTGATAGGTATTTACGAGTACCCCATCCAGCCCTGATCACAAACATCTGATTTTCTTTTCCGAAAACAAAAGAAGACGACCTGCCTAATCGGTTGAAAGTTAAATTCCGGTTTTGCCTCCTCTCTCTTGGATCCCCCATAACACCGACTTCGATCTGTACATAATTGGTTTTGTCAAAAGTGATAATCTTCCCAGAGTTATAAGCGATAGCAAAACCATTGGTATGCAAACGGGCGTCTATCAGCCATTCTGATTGATAAACCACTCCTTTCAGTCCATATTCAACATCTTTAGGCTGGAAGGTAAGCTGAGCTTTCAATCCCCAATGGACCAATACAAAACCAATTATATATAAGGTTCTTGACAAAGCAGGTTATTTGTAATAAATATAATCACTTTCTCAACAAAGAGTTTCTAATGGCATATTATTTTTTACAATAAAACGATGATTCATAATCATTTGTCTTAGTCCCGGGCATAGTATTTATTGACATTGCTGGCTGGACCATACATGAATTTTTATTCTGGTTTTAAAAATTATTCTTTTATACTTACATAATTTGTATCTATCGGATGAATACCCGATCCTTAAGGTCGTACTATTATGAATTATTAAAACACACAATAGATTGATTAGCCGGTATTTTTTAGTCCGGAAGCTATGGCTGTTGTGATCATAAGTAATTGTGTGAGTGCATGGCCTTCTTTGTTCTGATCTTCCAGTTTTCTGAAATTTTCCAGCTCTTTGATCTGAAGAGTATTTAATATATTCAGTGCTGGATGGCGCCGTTCAATATTATCCATTAAACTCATTCTTCGGTCTTCCAAATTATCACCCAATATTTCATTTATTTCACTTCGGGCGATTTCGAGGTCTTCAAGGACAGGGTATAGCAAACTGCTTCCTTTAGATAAAGCCGCATAAGCCTTCATGATTTCCGGATCGGCATGATATAGATTGGTTTCAATATTGATCAAAGTATATCGAAAGAAAGGCCACACATTTGCCTTCTTCTTCAATTTTTCATAATGCTCACTGTAATCCGTTTTCAGTTTGCGAAGAGCATAACCCACTCCATACCAGGCAGTGAGATTGAACCGAGATTGATTCCAGCTGAATACCCAGGGTATGGCACGTAAATCATCTAAAGATCTTTTTCCTGTTCTTCTGGAAGGTCTTGATCCGATTTTACTCCTTTCCAGAATATCTATAGGGGTGGCTGTGCCAAAGAATTCTATAAAGTCCGGATGAAGCAATAGTCTTTGATAATGTTCTATAGCCAGATTTGAAAGGAGTTCTAATGCATTTAAGGGATATTGGGTCGTCTTCAAGTGAAAATGCTGATAGGCGGTTTGCAGGCATGTACCTGAAAGAAGCATTTCCAGATTATAGGTAGCATTTAGCAAATTGGCAAATTGCTGCGCGATGGTTTCTCCCTGGATAGTGAGTTTGACTTGCCCCTGGACGGCTCCCACCGGCATGCTTTCCAAAAATCTATGGTATTTTCCCCCTCCACGGCTAATGGTCCCGCCAATGCCATGAAAAAATCGTATTTCTATACCATATTTATCTGCACATTTTCTCAGTTTTTTCTCAGCTTCATAGATACTCCATCGACTGGTAAGGATGCCTCCATCTTTATTGCTGTCACTATAACCCAGCATGATTTCCTGAACATTTCCGTTTCTTTGTATCCTGCTTTTGGTAGCAGGGTGAGAAAGGAATTGATCCATTATGTGATGTGCGTTTTTTAGATCTTCTATGGTTTCAAATAATGGAACCACCTGCAAAGGCTCGTGCACTAAACCAACTTCTCTTAAAAACAGATAAATGATCATGAGGTCACAGGCGTGCCTGGTCATGCTCACGATGATCGAACCAATCCCGTCGCTGCCATACTGGTCAATGTGATTTTTGAGCACTCTGAAACAGGAAAGAACTTTATCCGCTTCTTCTCCTGCGGATAGACCAGAAACCATAAAAGGTCGGGGACTTTGAAGTTCTTTGCTGATGAATTGCATTTTTTTATCTTCGGACCAACGACTGTATCCTTCCCCCTGAAAACCCGTCATTATTAAAATTTGCTCCATAGCCAGATCATGAAAAGCGCTATTTTGCCGGATGTCCAGTTTGGCCAGATGAAATCCAAAACATTGTATTTGCCTTTCAACAGGAAATACCCATTGATCTACAATTTTATGAGCCCCAATCGCTTCCAATGAATGGCGAATTATCTGAAGATCAGCATAGACTTCTGAGGGTTGGTGATACAGTGCATAAGGATGGATTTGCTTGTTATCAGCAATCGTATTTTTTAGTTTGATCAACATCAGGTTAATCCACTGCCTCCAGGGTTCTTGAGGATTGCGTTCCAATGCCTTGGTGCATTCCAATGGAATTTTCTCCATGGCTAAGTCCAATGATCCCGACAATTCTTCGGGGACTTTATTCAAGTGCGCTGAAAAACTCATATGAGAAGCGAGATTTTGCAGACTGTCTTTCACGATTTCAAGGGCAGCTCTACGATGCGTATTCAAAGTTTCATGGGTAAAGCCGGCATCAACATAGGGATGACCATCACGGTCACCACCAATCCAGCTACCAAACTGCAATTCAGGAAATTGCTTTGAATGTCTCAGGTTTTCAGATTTAAAACCCATATATGCCCACGCCTTTTTTAGCCTGAGATCGCTTTGATCTAATGTTTTTGTAAAAACTTTCTTAAAATAATACATGACATTATTTCGCTCAGATATTAAATCGGGCTTTTCCAGATATATTTCACCCGTCCTCCACCACCTTTCCAATAGTGCCTTCACTTCCGCGTTGATCGATTCTTTTTCAGAGGGCGACCACACCTGATTTTCTTTTTTAACAAGCATTAAATATAATTCCCGGTGCAATTCGAGTATCGTAACCCTTTTTGCTTCCGTAGGGTGTGCAGTAAGTACTGGGGTAACTTTAATTTTTGGCAACAGGGAAGCAATTTGTTTTTCATCCAGACCATAATGTACCAATTTTTTAAAATTTTCTCCCCACGATCCTCTGATTGAAACAAATCCCATTTCTTTTTCAAGTTTTCGCCTGAATTGCACGCTTGCATTTTCCTCCACCAGATTCAATAGCTGAAAATATATGCTTAATGCCTGGGCTAATTTTTCTTTATCAAAACCGGATAAATCAAAATCAGAAGAGATTGTATTGTCTTTTAAACGGGTGATTAACCGGGCAATTTGACTTTCACCCAATTCTTCCAGAACCTCCCTGAAAGTTTCGGTAAGTAAATTAAAATCCTCAGTGATTTTTTTCAATCCCATGCTATTGAAGAGTGCATTCCGGTTATCTTCTGTATTTTTTGATTGCATCGAGCGTGTTCATTTTTTGTAAAAAAAATATTCATGTAATAAAACCAACATTCTATTGTGCCTTTATGATCATGGTATTATTGAATGTTCTAAATTTTATATATTTTTTTCGTTCATTCAAACGGTTGAATATTGAATTGAGTGTAATTTATATTATTATATTGAAACAAAAAGAACATAAGCATTCCCTGAAAAGGGCTCAATCATTTTATAAAAATTTACAAAAATTTAAAATCCATTTGTAACAATATTTTTAAAACCAACGTCTACACATCAAATATGACAACCAAAGAATTGAAAGAAATGGTTTTCCCTTATCAAGATAAATTGTACAGGTTTGCATACAGTATGGTTGGAAACAGTTTTGAAGCGGAGGATATAGTACAGGAGGTCCTGATAAAAGTATGGAGTAAAAAAGACCAGTTTTTCAATGTGGAGAATAAGGAAGCCTGGTGTATGACGATTACACGCAATCTGGCAATTGATAAGATAAGAAGCAGAAAGGGTACTACCCATGATATTGAGGGGTTTTTTCACCTGTCTGATAATGCGATGTCTCCTGCAGAGTCGGTCGAAAGTGATGATATGATGAGCCATCTCAAAAAAATTATCGATCGCTTGCCTTCATTGCAACGCAACCTCGTGCATTTGCGAGATATCGAAGGATTTTCATATAAAGAGATCAGTGAAATTACCGGAGAAAGTATCGATAAAGTAAAAATCAATCTGCACAGAGCCAGGAAATATTTAAGAGAACAATTAGAAAACGCTCAAACTTGTTAAAAATAAAAAAAATGAAAACAGAATATATCAAGTCGTTACTAGAAAAGTATTGGGAAGCTGAATCCTCCTTGGATGAAGAAAGAATCCTGTCAGAATATTTCAATAGTAGAAATGTCGATGATGAGTTGAGAAAATATGCTTCCCTATTTAAATATTATAAATCCGCTTCGTTGATGAATATGGGTGGAAAAGAAATTGAGTTTCCCGGTGCAAAACTTATTTCATTGCGACGAAAGAATTTGTACAAAGCCATAAGCATAGCTGCTTCTGTACTGATAATGATTACTGCGGGGTATTTTCTTATGTCAGATTCGAAAGTAAACACACCAGTAGAAATGGCTTATCATCTTCAAACCGGGGAAGTAACAGATGAAGCAATGGCCATGGAAATCACATTGGATGCTTTGGCCTACCTGGGATATAAATTAGACAAAACTTCCGGCACGGTCAGAAGCAACCTGGATAAAATTGAAACCATTAATATTTTTAAATAAAATTTATCATTCATTTAAAATTCTTTAAATTATTAACAATTGTAAATTAAGTAGTTATGAAAAATATTCTTTATATTTTCGCTTTTATTATCTCCGCTGCTCATATGGGTTTTGGGCAACAGGATGCTATTGAAAAATTCTTCAATGAATATCAGGATGATCCAAATTTCACTGTAGTTTATGTAAGCCCTAAAATGTTTGGTATGATCAGTAAAATTACGGGCGAAGACTTTGATCAGGATCTGAAAGAAATTGTTTCCAATCTTAAGAGTCTTCGGGTTCTCACTACTAAAGTTGGTGCGGATAAAGTGTATAAAGATGCTACTAAAAGGATCAATACGACACAGTATGAATTACTTCTCACAGCAAGAGATAAGGGTCAGAATGTAAACTTTTTTACCAGATCAACCAAGAATGATGAAGTGATTGAAGAGCTGTTGCTTTTGGTAGGTGGTGCTGAGGAGTTTGTACTGTTAAGCTTTCTGGGATCTTTGGATTTAAACAAGCTGTCAAAAATGGCATCCAAATTGAACATAGATGGTGCTGAACATCTTGAAAAATTAAAGAAGTAAATGTTGAAACATTTATTCATATTCATACTGTTATTACTGCTAACAGTAAAAAGTTTTGGCCAGAAGTCGGTAAATCAATTCATCAACGAATTGAAAAAAAATAAAACTTGTCTGGCTGTAACGCTCCCCGGATGGATGATTAACTCCGGTACACGCATTGCTCTGAAGCAAATGAATGAGCAGGACAAATCAGAAATTGTCGCTCTGGGTAAGAAAATAAAACAATTACGCTTCATTATCATCGAAGACGACCTGATTGTATCAAAAAATGAATTTTTAGAGGCAATCAGAAATATGCAGGATAAGGATAAGTTTGAAATTTATGCTAATGGAAGAACGAAGGATGGAACCTTGTACGTAATGGTAAAAGAGAAAAAGGAAACCATTAAATTTCTTACTATGCTTTATTATGATCATGATATGATTGCAGTGGTTAATATAAAATCCGATTTGAAAATATCTGATCTTGAAGCTGCAAATTTTTCATTCAACAACCCAGATTTTAGTTTTTAAAATATAAAGACACTCCGGATGGTATCGTCACTGACATCCGGAGTTATTTTCATAGATATCAATCACACCCAATGAAAGTAAAAGAAATGAAAAATACATTAATTACATTAATACTGATAGCCATAGCCATTCCAGTTTTAGCACAAAGAACTCCAAATAATATATTCAGAAAATATAAAAATTACGATAGCGCATTATACTTAGAGACGAAAGGTGATTTTGTAAAATTTCCATTATTGGATGACGGTACGCAAAGAAGTAAAGTCAGTAGAATTGAAGTGATTGCCTTTGGAGAAGATCAGGGATTAAAAGAAAAGGATCACTTTGAGTTTACAGAATCATTAAAAAAGCACGACTATGAGATGCTAATGCAAGTAAAAAACCCGGAATTAAAAGCAGATATTTATGTTTCTGGAGATATGGAGTATGTAGAAGAAGCATTTGGTTTTTTTCATATCCAGGGATTTAAAATTTATGCGCGCTTAATGGGTAAAATCTACCTTGAAGATCTCCAAAAAATGGATTTCAATATGGATGGTGCTTCAAGTATATTTGGGATTTTGGGCAATTAAACCCAAAATCCCATATTTTCTTATCTTTTTTATTTTTTTAAATATTCCTTTAACAGATAAGAAGTGGCATCTTTGCCTTCTATTTTGGCATATTTGACATCAAGATCTTCGATGTTATTGGCTTCAAGGTCAATTTTGCCATATACTTTAGCATACTTCATGTTGAGCAGTCCATTGAAACTGGCCAAATGAAAATTCACGCCATTTTCAAATTTGCTATATTTAAAATTAGCTTCCTGGTTAAATAAGCTACTATTGAATTGAGTATAATCAGAGAATTTTGCATATTTAAATTGACCTTCCTGGGTATATGATGTGGAAGCAAAGTTTGCAGCATGCATGAATTTTGCATACTTAAAATTTGCGCTATTTTTGAACTGTGATCCCGAAAAATCAACATCACTCTCAAATTTAGTATATTTGAATTCGGCATTTCCTTTGAAAATACAATTTTGGAATACTACTTCATTTTCAAAGTTTGCAACAAAAGTCCATTTAAATTCATCATCGTGGATGTAAGCCAAAACGTCATTTTCAAATATTACATTTCGAAATATAATGCTTGATGTGATGGTATTTTCATCCATGTTTGATTTGGATTTCCAGGCTTTTTTAATCCATTTTTTGAAACTCTTATCACCTTCGCCTGCGTAATTGGTAAACTGAAGTGTTCCAGTGATCACTGCATTTTCTACTAATACACGCTCTCCATTTTGGATTTTCTCTTCAATATCAGCACTCTTCATTCGTTGCTGAGCTAAAATGGAAACACCAAATAACATTCCAGCCATTACACAGTAAAAAGTTTTCATAGGTAATTTTTTATGAAAATAATCAATAAATAATCATTCGAAATGGTATATACCACACGACTATACACTTCATGGACTGAGTTTTAAGTAAAAGGGTTGCATTTTACTTTCAAAAATATGGTATAATAGTGTACAACTTATAGATTTACTCCGATTGAAAAGATAGTTATTACTTATTTTTCTCTAAGTTTACAACCTTAATAAAAATTGATATTCCATGATAAAAAAGCTTTTATTCATTGTATTTTTGCTGATTACCCATACCATTATTTCACAGGAGCAACCCGCGTTTACTCCAGCGGATCAACGTCTTGAAGCTTTTAAAGTCAGAAAGCAATTGTTGGAGCATTCTTTATTAAAGCATGTGGAAGTACCCAATATTGGTCCTACAGTTTTTGGGGGCAGGATTGTTGATCTGGATGTCAATCCTGACGATCCTACTCAGTTTTATATTGCATATGCTTCCGGCGGTTTATGGTATACTGATAACAACGGAACCACATTTGCTCCTGTTTTTGACCATGAAGCCGTAATGACCATAGGAGATATTGCTGTGGATTGGAGAAGGGGACACATTTGGGTAGGAACCGGTGAAAATAATGCCAGCCGGTCATCTTATGCCGGTGTCGGACTTTATTTGAGTACTGACAAAGGAAAGTCATGGACGTACAAAGGTTTAGGAGAGTCGCACCATATCGGTAGAATCCTGATTCATCCCCGCCAGCCTAATATCATACTCGTGGCTTCCATGGGTCATTTGTATTCGCCCAACAGAGAGCGCGGCATTTACAGAAGTGTTGATGGTGGCAATACCTGGGAACATACTCTTTTTGTTAATGAAAATACCGGTGGAATTGATATGATTTTTGATCCAGGCAATCCCAATATCATTTATGCTGCTCTTTGGGAAAGAGAACGCAGAGCATGGAATTTTAAAGGATCCGGGACAGGCTCAGGCATATATAAAAGTGTTAATGGGGGAAAGTCTTGGACACTTGTTTCCGGTTCAGGAAGTGGCTTTCCCATGGGAGAAGGTGTCGGACGCATTGGGTTGGATGCAGGTGTACACAGAGGGAAGACTATCTTGTATGCCTTTCTTGATAATCAATTCAGAAGACCAGTAGAAAAGAAGGAAGATAGTGATGACTTAACTAAGGATTCTTTCAAAACCATGTCACTTGATCATTTCCTGGAGATAAGCAATGAAGAATTGAACCGTTTTCTCAGGAGCAATCGTTTTCCTCCTAAGTATTCTGCGGAGTCTGTAAAACAACTGGCTAGAGAAGATAAAATAACACCTTTGCATATTGCTGAGTATTTAGAAGATGCTAATACAGTGATGTTTGACTCCCCGGTGATTGGAGCGGAAATATACCGGAGTGAAGATGGTGGCAGAACATGGAGAAAAACCCATGAAGATTATCTGGATGCAATCAACTTTTCTTATGGTTATTATTTTGGTGAGATCCGGGTCAGCCCAGGAAATCCTGAAAAAATCTATGTTCTGGGGGTTCCTATAGTCAGATCTGATGATGGAGGCAAGACCTTTAATAGTATCAATGGTGAGAATGTACATGTGGATCATCATGCACTATGGGTCAACCCTAAGCGCGATGGACATTTGATCAATGGAAATGATGGCGGTTTGAACATCAGTTATGATGATGGAGCTCATTGGATTCAGTGCAACACAGTGCCCGTGGGTCAGTTTTATTATATTAATGCCGACATGCAAACTCCGTATAATGTGTACGGAGGGTTACAGGATAATGGTACATGGAAGGGACCCCACACATACACATACAATGTACGATGGCAGAGTATGGGCCGTTATCCATACGAAGCACTCGGTGGAGGAGATGGAATGCAGGTGCAGATTGATTCAAGGGATCAAACTATTTATGCCGGTTCTCAATTTGGAAATTATTTCAGAATTGAAGGCAGTTCCAACCAGCGAAAAAGTATTACACCCAGGCATGAACTTGGAGATAAGCCATATCGATGGAATTGGCAAACACCCATATTGCTATCGTCTCATAACCAGGATATTTTATACATGGGTGCTAATAAATTGCTAAGATCAATGAATAAAGGAGATGATTTCACGGTTATTTCGCCTGATCTTACTACCGGAGGGATACCAGGGGATGTGCCTTACGGTACATTGACTGCCATAGCTGAATCTCCATTTCAGTTTGGATTAATTTATACCGGCAGCGATGACGGAATGATTCATCGCTCAAGAGATGGAGGTTACTCATGGGAACTGATCAGTCAGAATTTGCCTCAGCAAATGTGGGTTAGCAGAATTGTGGCCAGCGCACATCACAAAGGAAGGGTATATGTTTCTCTTAATGGTTACCGGTGGGATGATTTTACGCCGTATGTTTATATGAGTGATGATTTTGGTGAGACCTGGCTAAATTTAGGATCTTCCCTTCCTGTGGAAGCAGTAAATGTCATTAAGGAGGATCCGGTCAATGAAGATATCCTATATGTAGGTACTGATCATGCTGTTTATATATCCATTGATGGTGGGTACAATTACATGACATTGGGAAGCATGCCCTTTGTTCCTGTTCACGATCTTGTTGTGCATCCCAGGGAAGGCCATCTTATTGTAGGTACACATGGAAGATCTATTTACAGGGCAGACATAAAACCCTTACGGGAAATTGTGAAAAAAGGTATTGACCAGAACCCACTGTATGTGTTTTCATTAGATAAGCAACGATGGAATGCATTTTGGGGCCGGCAATTTGGAGGATTTCGAAGTGGCTTTGAACCGTCAGTAAAGATCGATGTTTATGCCAAAGAGGAAGGAGAAGCTGATATACTTGTATATTTGGAAAATGAACTTCAATTATTTAAAACAACACTTCCAATAAAGCAAGGAATTGCCTCTTATGCATACTCACTCACAGTGGATGAAGACGTGATTGATGATTACCAGAATAAGTTGTCAGAAAAGAGTAAAACCCCGGTAAAAATTCAAAAATCTGAAAATGGAAATTATTACCTGCAAAAGGGAAAATATACGATTCGTATACAGCAAGGGGATTTACAAGCTGAAAGCGAATTGATCATTGAGTAAATGATGTGTAATGACTAAATGCAGGAGCGCCACAAGTCCGGCACTCTTGCTTTTTATTTATTCCCTGCTACTAATTCATGTTATATCTTCATTTTCCTTAAAGGTTGTTGTATAAGCCATTCCAATTTGCATTACATTTGTCCACTGCAAAAATTAGATTCTAACCTAACCAAATTGTTACTGTAAGGCGAATAAAAAACCACATCGGCCATTATTAACATGAGTATAATACAAAACCATGAAGAAACAGGACATTAAAAGAATTGCAGTATTTACATCAGGAGGAGATGCTCCGGGAATGAATGCCGCCATACGCGCGGTGGTTCGATCTGCTAATTTTTATGATTTGCATGTGTATGGCATCTATGGCGGATATGATGGTATGATAAAAGGCGAATTGGTGAGGATGGACAAAAGAGATGTCGGAAACATCATACATAGAGGGGGAACCATTTTGAAAACTGCCAGAAGCAAAGAGTTTATGACTCCTGAAGGGAGGAAAGCAGCATATGAGTCCCTGATGGCATATGATATCGATGGGTTGGTAGCGATTGGAGGGGATGGTACGTATACCGGAGCTATGGTATTTGGAAATGAGCATGATATTCCGATCATTGGACTTCCCGGAACTATTGATAATGATATTTTTGGTACAGATTATACTATAGGGTTTGATACGGCTGTAAATACAGCCATTGAAGCTGTTGACAGAATACGCGATACAGCGGATTCGCACAATCGATTGTTCTTCATTGAGGTGATGGGAAGGCATTCGGGATTCATAGCTTTGTATACCGGTATTGCAAGTGGGGCAGGCAATATTTTTCTGCCGGAAACCGAAACGACAGTGGATAAACTGATTGATCTCCTTCGAAAATCCATAAAAAGGAAAAAGCTATTCAATTTAGTTATAGTTGCAGAGGGAAATAGAAACGGTGGAGCGTCAGAGCTTGCAGATGCTGTCAACAGAGCAATTCCTGATTTTGAAACTAAGGTTACTATTATCGGACATCTTCAGAGGGGAGGTTCTCCAACATGTAATGATAGGGTTCTTGCCAGTCGTCTTGGATATCATGCCGTAGAAGCTTTGCTCAATGGTAAGAGAGGCGTAGCATTAGGTGTTGTCAATAAAGGTGTCAGCTATACTCCTTTTGAAGAAGCCATAAATAATAATAAACCTTTAGATCCCGATCATGTAAAACTGGCTGAAATTCTGGCACTATGATCACAATATTGTATGTTACTCATCCCAATGAAGCGCATGCTAAAAAAATCAGCAATTTACTTGTTGAGGAAAAATGTGTTGCTTGTGTTAATATATTTCCTATCCGCTCCATATATCCATGGCAAGGAAAAATGAATGATGATCATGAGTATGTTTCTTTATTAAAAACATTGCCAGAGAAAAAAACTGAAGTAATCCGTCGTATTGAATCACTGCATGAGTATAAAGTGCCATGCATAATCCAATATGAAGTGTATGTCAATCCTGCATATAAAGCCTGGTTGACTGAGTGTTTGAAATGATTCTTAAGTTTTTTGTATAAATATAGTTTAGAACATAGAATACATTTATTTTTTTTTATATTTAACCTGTCATATCCTGAAACCTGCATTGGTGCGAACATATCAACCTGGATTTTGAGCACATTTTAACGGTTTACTTTTTCAAATTATGGTTTACCACATTAGAATTCTTTGAATGAATAAACAAAGGGTTAACAGTATAATGAACAAAACAATAATATCATTCTTCGTGATTGCTGTTGTAAACATGTGGCCTGCTTATGGACAAAATGAAGAATTCAGGGAATTAATTGAGAAAATCATCCGATATGAAACCAATATAAAACCCAATCCACACAGGGCGATTTTTGTTGGTGTGGTAGATGGAGATTCAGTGATGTACAGCTCACATGGTTTAGCTTTAACTGAAAAAAATGTATTTGAAATTGGTAGCTGCAGCAAAGTGGTCACCGCTTCACTTTTGAGTATTCTGCATTGGAAAAATATAATGAAACTGGATACAAGTATCAATGCCTACATTCCTGAAGAATTCAGAAACGAATCATTCGATCATGTTACCCTCATAGATTTAATCAACCACCGAACTGGCTTTCCAAGGCTGCCGGAATATTTTGGACTAAAACAAAAAGCTATATATGACCCATATGCTGAATACTCCAAAATAGATCTTTTAAAGTATTACAAGAGGACCCAACACCGGACCAATGGGGCCTCTTTTAGCTATTCACACGTTCATTATGCCTTACTCGAGATCATGATTGAATATGCAACCGGCAGAAGATATGACGAAGTGTTGCGAGAGCAATTATTATATCCTTTAGAGATGTTTAATTCATTTAGCCAGTTTAAAGACAAAGAAAACTGGACACAAGGTTTTGATCTGGCATTGCGACCGGTCATTCCCAGAAGTTATGCGAGTTTTTCTGCTTCAGAGGGGATAAAGTCTACAGCAGCCGACCTGGTCCAATATTTAAAGATTCTCATGTCTATTGAAGTGAATGAAATTTCCTACCCACTGGTGTCTGCACTCAGGCCCAGGGTGGTAACAGACTATGATAAAAACACTTCAGTAGGACATGGCTGGCATATAGTAAATAATCTGGGCAGATATCCGGTATTTATGCATACAGGGAGGACGAGTGGTCACCAATGCTTTATAGCGTTCATCAAAGAAACCAAAACAGCTGTGGTGGTGTTGACCAATTCATCTGCAGGGAGTGAAGACTTAGGAGTTCATATATTGCGAACCATCAATAACAATTGGAAGAAAAGGCAAGAATATGTCAGAAGAGAAAAATAAGAAAGCTTTCACCTTGAGTTGGGAAGATTTTCAATTGATGGGTGATCCCTCTCAGTTGCAAGGTGAAAATCAAACTGAAAATGCTAGTGATTGGCCTGCAGGATGGGAAGATTCTATCATCCGAATTCATCTGGAAAAAAAAGGCAGGGGAGGGAAAGAAGTCAATGTAATCAAGGGGCTTTCCTTGTTTTCCGAACATCTGCTCAGTGAACTTGCGCGAGAAATTAAAATTCAATGTGGTACCGGGGGTACTTTCACATCAGGAGAAATATTGATCCAGGGCAATTTTCGTCAAAAGATTAAGGAAATTTTACTTAAAAAAGGATTCAGGAACATTAAGTTTGCAGGTGGATAAAAGTAAGAGAATTGATCAATATTATAAGTGATACAGTAACTCGCCCCACCAGAGACATGCTTCAATACATGATGGCCGCTGAAGTGGGCGATGATGTTTTTGGCCAGGATCCAACGGTGAATGCTTTGGAGGAAAAAGCTGCAAAGCTATTTGGGAAAGAGGCAGCGGTATATTGTCCATCGGGTACGATGACTAACCAAATTGCTATTAAAACCCATACCCAACCATTAGACGAAGTGGTGTGTGATAAGGACTCACACATATACCAGTATGAGGCTGCAGGGTACAGTTTCAATGCCGGAGTGGGAATCAAACTGATCGACGGGAAGTTCGGAAAGATATTTCCTGACCAGATTGTTGAATCCATCAATCCGGAATATGACTGGCTTCCCCGTACAACATTGGTAGTGCTTGAAAACTCATGCAACAGGGGTGGAGGCACTTACTATACAATGGATGAAGTTAAGGTCATACAGAAGGTTTGCAAAAGCCATGGACTGGCATTACATCTGGATGGTGCACGGATATTTAACGTACTGGTGGAAACCGGCGATGCCCCGGTGGCTGTTGGAACTTGTTTTGACAGTATTTCTATTTGTTTGTCCAAGGGATTGGGAGCTCCTGTGGGGTCATTATTGATAGGGGATGCTGCCTTTATAAAAGAATCAAGGCGCTACCGCAAAGTATTGGGTGGTGGAATGAGGCAAGCAGGGTATATGGCTGCAGCAGGTATATATGCCCTGGATCACCATATCAATCGTCTGCATACCGACAATCAAAGGGCCCGTTATATAGGAAATATTCTCCAACAACAATCCTATGTTAAATCTGTGAGGCCCGTAATGACAAATATCGTCATTTTTGATGTTGAACCCCCCCTTAACGCGGCTATATTTTTACAAAAATTACTTGAAAAGGAGGTGGTGGCTTCAGCTTTCGGACCTTCTACGGTGCGTTTTGTTTTTCATCTTGATAATGATGACGAAGATATAAACCGGTTGGCATCTATTCTTCAAAATATTTACTGATCGGCTTTTCTTCTATTGATTTCGTCCCTTATTTTAGCTGCTTTCTCATAATCTTCTTTTGATAATACTTCATCGAGGAGATTTTGTAATGCTTGTGTTGAAAGGCTGCCATAATCTTCGGGTTCAGTTCCTTTTTTCCTCCTTCTTTTAGGTTTTTCGGATGATTCTTCAAGAACTACCCCTGCCTCTTCCATAATAAAATCATAAGTATATATAGGACATTCAAAGCGAACTGCCATCGCGATAGCATCTGATGTTCGAGAATCAATACTAACGGTTTTGCCATTCATTAGACATACCAGTTGAGCATAAAATATTCCATCCTGAAGATTGTTGATGACAATTTCTTTCAATAGGATACCAAAAGTCTCAAGGGTATTTTTAAATAAGTCATGGGTTAAAGGCCTGTTGGGAGTCATGTTTTCCATAGCTACAGCTATAGCCTGTGCTTCGAAGCCTCCTATTACTATAGGTAGTCGCTTATTGCCAGACACCTCACCGAGGACTACGGCATAATTATGTGACTGCGTAACACTATGCGATAAGGCTACAATTTCCAATTCTATCTTATTCATCCAACTGGGATTTTTTCATTCTATGTTTTCTAAAAAACATTCGAGCAAAAATAAATGTTTTTCCAAACTTCTTTCTTACATAGCTGAAAGATATATATAAAGGTTTAATAATTGTCAATGTAACTACATGAATGTATCATTCCGGATAAATAGGATAATGTATTTTTAAAATGCAAAATGTTTTGAACATGTTGCAATTTCCAATATGCTTTTTCTATTGGTATTTTTAAACTGGATTCTTATCAGATGACTACTGCGATGGTGCGAAAAGGTGGGCATTCTGAACCTGCGTTATTTTATCAGAAATTGAAAATATTCTTACAATCTTATTATTTTTGCAAACTTTAATACACCACCCGTGTTTAAGGTCAATAATTATTAAAATATTTTTAAAATGGCACTTGAATTCACTGATGTTAATTTTGAAGAAACTGCTCTGAAAGAGGGAGTTTCAGTCGTAGACTTTTGGGCTGAATGGTGTGGGCCTTGCCGTTTGGTAGCTCCTATCATTGACCAGTTGTCCAAAGAGTATGAAGGAAAAGCAAGAATAGGAAAAGTCAATGTAGATGATAATCCCAATGTATCCATGAAATATGGAGTGAGATCCATTCCAACCATATTAATTTTTAAGGATGGTGAGATTGTTGACAAGCATGTGGGTACCCTGACTAAAGCCCATCTCGAACAAAAAATTACAGCGCATCTTTGAGCTGTGAAACCATAGAATAAAAACCCCTGACCTCATCATAAGTCAGGGGTTTTTATTATTAAGCTCTTAATTTACTGATCTGATGATAAAGGATAAGTACTGGATAACAGAATGTTTAGGTGAACCATGGGATGAACCCTTTGGGGTAACATCCGGTTTTGATTTGTGATTTCATACTGTTAATAAAAAATCAGTCCATCACACTAACAAAACGCAATGATGTTGAAAACTAAACGGAGCTATTTTAAAGTTTAAGGTGAATAAGTAAGTTAGAATTGTTTGAACTACTTGCAAATATACAGGTTGTATGGGTGATCATTAATAATTAATGTTCGTTAAGGAATGTTTTCGAACTTTGCAAAGCTAGATAATCAAATTATAGAAAGAACTGCATGGAATTTTTTGATCAGTTTGATGTAAAGAATCTGGAAAATCTGGATTTAATGGCCCGTCAGGTAGTAGAAGGATTTATCATTGGTTTGCATAAAAGTCCTTTTCACGGTTTTTCAGTTGAATTTGCAGAGCACCGTCTGTATAATCAGGGAGAATCCACCCGAAATCTCGATTGGAAAGTATATGCCAGAACAGATAAAATGTTTGTTAAGAAATATGAAGAGGAAACCAATTTAAGATGTCAGATAGTAATTGACACTTCCTCTTCCATGTATTTTCCAAAAGGGATCAAAGGGAAAAAACTAAATAAACTTGAGTTTTCTGCTTTGTCTGCAGCCAGTCTGATGAATCTGCTAAGGAAGCAAAGAGATGCATTTGGACTGAGCATGTATGAAGAAAAGCTCCACATTCATTCCGACTGTAAATCAAGTAATACGCATTACCGGCTATTGCTTACCTATTTGGATCGATTGATCCAAGAGGATCGGATTGGTAAGAAAAGTGCTTCAGCAGAAGCCCTTCATCACATCGCTGAAACCATCCATCGCCGGTCGTTGGTTGTTATTTTCAGTGATATGTTTGAAGATTCAGATGATCATGAGAATTTGTTTTCGGCATTACAGCACCTTCGTCATGCAAAACATGAAGTGATACTATTCCATGTCACGGATCACAGCCTTGAGAAGGATTTTGAATTCGAAAACAGACCCTGGCTTTTTGAGGATCTCGAAACGGGAGAGCGTATTAAATTACAATCCAATGAAGTAAAGGATATGTATACTAAAAAAGTTACAGCATATTATCAGGAACTGAAAATGAAATGCATGCAATACAGAATTGATTTTATTGATGCAGATATCAATGCAGGTTTTTATCCAATTCTTCAATCTTACCTGGTAAAAAGAGCCAGAATGCTTAAGTAATGGTCAGATTATCCGAATTTTCAACTGTCGCCCCTTCCGGAATCAGAAAACAAGAAATTCAGGAAGAGACTCGTATTATGGCCAGTCGGATTGGTGAACTGGCAGAAATTCTTCATGCAGAGAATAAGAGAAGTGTATTGGTGATCTTACAGGGCATGGACTGTAGTGGCAAAGATGGCTCAGCGAAAAATGTTTTTCAAGCTTGCTCTCCAATGCATTGTCATGGCATTGGATTTAAAAAACCTACAGATGAGGAATTTGCCCGTGATTTTCTATGGAGAGTACACAGACATACTCCGCGCAATGGGATGATCACGGTTTTCAACCGCTCACATTATGAAGATGTGCTGATACAGCGCGTTCACCAGTGGATTACAGAAGATCAGGTGACCGATAGAATCTGTGCAATCAATGCTTTTGAAAAATTACTGATAAAAGACAATGATACCTCCGTTCTAAAATTTTACATGCATATTTCGTATGAAAAGCAGGGGGAAAAGTTACAGGATCGTATAGATAATCCTGACAATCAATGGAAACACAATGAAGGCGATTGGAGGGAAAGGAAGTATTGGAAGGATTACAGGGTAGCGTATGAGGACGTTATTAACCGTTCAGAAGTGCCATGGATTATTGTCCCTGCAGATCAGCGATGGTATAGAAACCATTTCATAGCTAAACATGTATTGCAAACCATGGAATCATTGGATATGAAAAAACCTTTGTTGGGGGATGGATAGAGTAAGGGTTGACAAATGGTTATGGAGTGTCAGAATATTCAAATCGCGGACCAAGGCTTCAGATGCTTGCAAAGAGGGTAGGGTATCCATTGGAGATAAACGGATTAAACCTTCCCATTGGATAGGTGTAGGAGATGAAATTCATATAAAGAAAGAAGGTTTTAATTTAGTATTCAGAGTTGAAAAACTTTTGAAAACGAGAGTCTCTGCAGTATTGGCATCACCATGCTACACCCACCTTACCCCTTCCAGCGAATTGAATAAATTCAAGGATTGGTATATCGGAAAGTCTACCGGAGAATTCAGAGAAAGAGGTTTGGGTCGACCGACAAAAAAGGAGAGACGTGAAATTTCCAGCTTTAAAGATGAATTTTTATTAGATTGGGATGATTAGCTGGAAGGTTTTCAAGATCCTGTTCTTATGCGCTGCAAATCTGCTTCAGCAGCAATGTATCCGAAAGCAGCCCAATATCCTGTATTGATAATGTCTTCCAGCAGGTCCAGATATCTGGCTTTATTTCCTTTAAACAGATAGTGATTCGCCAGACCGTATCCCATAGTGACTACTTTAAGTGGATCATTGGATTGTTGCGAAAGGTCAATAAATTGTTCAGGATCAAGTTCCCCTTTATATACCAGCAATCGCTTGTGATAGGCATCATTTTCAACAATATTCATGTTAGACTTTATTTTTTTCAAGAGATCTAAAGCCTGATCCTGCCTGTCGAGTTTCATCAATGTCAGATATAACCAATCGGCAGTAGCTACCAAAAGATCGTCATTGTTGGAATAGGACATGCATTTTTCATAGGCGTCTAAAGCCTGTTCGTATTCAGCCAGGAGATAATGAGCAAGACCCAGATGATAGAATATATTGAATTGGAGTGTGGAAAGGGGTTGATTAATTTTATTTGGGATGCCGTCGGGTTCAATTTGTGCCTTCCGGCCACTGACCAGTTCAGCCGCTTTTTTAAAATCCAGAAGTGCCATATTAAACCTTCTGGTAGTAATATATCGATGACCCCGATGTCTATATAGTTCAGGTGAATTGGGATGTTTTTCAAGTCCTTCAGTAAACATGGCAATGGCTTCATTGTGGTAATCCTTATAAGCCATTCGTCTGCCATACCAAATGATGTTGTCCATGTCGTCGCTGTCATCAAAGTATTTTCCCTGTGCATCAAAAAGGAGAGAATCTTTCCTTCTTTCCGAAGCCGGATCGCCATCTTTCCTGTATAGCGGTTCACCTAATAAAGAATAGGCTACGGGTGGTGTTCCTTCATATCGTTTCACATTCAATGGAAGCTCATCAGAAACAGGTTGCTGAGAACCGGGTTGATCTTTACATCCATATAGGAAAAATACAGGCAGAATAATCCACCACAGATGATGACTGTTCATGGGTACTTTCATTATATATACAAATATAATAGGATTGATTGGAACTTTCTACTATCCGTATCAATGAATCCTTTATATGATGAAAAAAAATATTATGATTATATGCAATTAAAGTAATCGCCTTAATAGCCAGAACATTACAGTTAGTCATCTGCATCTTTTACCAGGTAAAATACCATATCAAAAACCCGCATCCGACCACTTAGAATTAAAGAATCCCCTGAAAGTTGATTGATTTTAAATTGAAAGTTAAAATCACCATAGGATTCTAATATTTGTTCTTTAATGGCAAATGGTGAATGGGTAGTATCACCAAGGATATTGGTAACCAATGTGTCTGATTCCAGAAAAGTCATGAAACCGTCTTTTAATGTAGCTGTGGGTTTTTGATTTCGGGTCGCATCATAAATCAGCCATTTTCCGATTAACTGGGAATGGATGTCTTCTTCTGTGCGGTTTCCTTTACATCCGAAAAGAAAATACAAAAGTATGATTATTATCAAAGAATATTTCAAATTCATTGGAATTATATTACATTGGGTAAAAATTACAGTTCAACTATTTAATAATTACGTGCACTTTGAATACGAATAAAACTGCTCAACCTTAATAAGTTTTCCAAAATCTCAACTATAGAATATTTGATTTATTGTAGTTGTCATTCATTTCTTATTGCCTTTTCCTTTTCATCACTTTACACAAATACAAATTGTTAAAGCGAAATATTAAATGTTGTCTGTCGGAGTTCAGATCATAAAATAAAAGCAGATTTATGCATCCAAACCATTCCATTTTTCATCTCTTGCGTTCCAAAGATATAAAATCATTTATGATCATTAGATTCAATCACTTCATCTTCCGAAATCGGAGATAAACCCAAAGAAAAATATCAGCCTCCAGGATTCTGAACTTCCTTTTCAAAACATTCTTTAAGAAAACGATGAATCTGAAGGGTTTGATCTTTGGCAAACCGTTTACCAACCTGTGCTGCCAGATAAAGCAAAATAATCAATAAAATTAATATAGGCAAAATCAATAAGATGCCGGCATCCATGCCCAGACTGTACTGTGTAGTGCCGATGATGAATATAAAAAAAGTCAGCAAGCCTAAAAGTGAATACAAGAAAATAAAAACAGTCCAGATATTGGGATTGGGACCATAATTGCCCCGGATCTCCAGGTTTCCATCCTCATCTTCTTCAAAATTCAGGTGGCAATAGGGCGACCATATTTTTTGCAATTCATTCTTAACGGTTATAGTCAGATGGGTGTCTATACCACTCATGACCAGCGATTCATGTCCATCGATACATGAACTCAGTTTTGACCGGAGCATAGAAGGTTGTTCAACAGACTTCCAAATGAAATGAGACCTCAACCCTTCAATTGTCATAATAAACGATTTTATTCGATTTTTGAAGAATCATATTTTTAGTTTTCCTATAAATTTAAAAATTTGTTAATCTTATACTATAATTATTTAACATCGTAAAATCTCTCCTTGGTTCTCAAGCTTCCTGATGTTTTTATCTCCATTTTCTCTTATTATAAAAAAGCTTTGTTTTAATTTCATTAGAATATCTCCATTCATTCATGTGTACCACTAACAATCATTTTAAAAAAAATCGAATATTAAACATTAATTTTCGTGATTTGTATTCCATTTGAATACAGGTTAGCATTCCTGAATTCACAATCTAAAAATAGAAGACAAAATGAGCAACAAAAAAGTGGTATTTATTACAGGGATATCCTCAGGAATCGGGTATGATGCTACTCGTGTGTTATTGGAAAATGGATTTCAGGTTATAGGTACAGTCAGAAAGTTAGAAGACAAAGATCAACTATTACAACGGTTTACCAGTGACCTCCATATTCTGATTATGGATGTCACCAATGAAGAGAAATTAATAGTCTTGCCAGAAGAAGTCAGTCGGATTTTGAAAGGGAGACCTTTGGCAGGATTGGTTAATAATGCTGGACTGGCTATGCCAGGACCCATGAGATACCTTGCCGATGAAGACTTTGCATATCAGATGGAAGTGAACGTAATGGCCGTAAGAAAAGTAACCAACGCCTTACTTCCGTTTTTGGGAATGGACTCAGTATTTTCGAAGTATGCAGGAAAAATAATTAATATCAGCTCTATTTCCGGGTTATTCAATTCACCTTTTAATGGGGCATATTGTATTTCAAAGCATGCTTTAGAATCTATGAATGAAGTGTACCGGCGAGAACTTTTGCCATTTGGAATCGATGTCGTTTCCATTCAACCAGGTCCTATAAAAACAGCAATATGGAAAAAGAATCTGGGAAAGCTGGACAAATATCAAGATACTGAGTATGGAGACATTGTGGGAAAGGCTGATCGAATGATTGAAAATTCTGAGAAAAATGCACTCCCCGTGGAGGTGATCTCCACACTCATATTGAAGATTCTCCAATCCAGTAAACCCAGGACCCAATACCTCGTTCATAAAAACAGATTTATGTTTAGACTTCTTACGTGTTTTGTGCCTGATCGTTGGGTGGATCGGATGATTTGGAAAAAACTGAAGGGCGGCGATTCTTATAGACCGGTTTAAGGCCAAAAAGTGGCCTCACCCATGACCACCTCCTGATGAGATATTCATACATTAGCCATGAAACTGCAAAGGTGCCAAAGACCATGAGCAGGGCTTTAGGCCAAAAACCCCAACTCCAATCCATGATCCACCAGGCTATGATCATCATAACACTCTGATGAAGGATATAAAATGGATATACCGATTCATTAGCGTAGCGTAAAGCATTACTTTCACGATTAAGATATTGGGAAGCGTACCCAAAGCATGTCAAAATCCAGATCCATATATTGATTACTTTAAATCCGTTTCGTATAAAATGCATAACAACAGTGTGTTCAATGCATTCATGCATCCATATGAAAATGGAAAAACACAGCATGCCACTCAATAAACCCAGCCTCCTATATATTTTCACTTTATCCCAAAATATTTGTCCAGCACCTGCCAAAAAGAAACCAATGATGAAAAAGAACAGGTAGTTGACAAAAGTAAACCAGTCATTGACCAGGTTATGAGTTACCGGAAAAAATTCCATCATAATGGTATAAGTAAAATAAAATGGGAGTATAAACCAAATAAGCTTAAAGCTTGAAGTAGAAATCCATTCCCTGAATTTTTTCAACAAAACATTTTCCGGATTATTTTTCAAATGAAGAAATAAGGGGATGAGGAAGAGGGAGTATACCAGTAAATAAGGCAAAAACCAGAGATGATGCCAACTCAGATTTCCTTCCGGATACACCCCATGAAAGGCAATGGAAGGCCAAAATTCAAAATAACTGCCATAAAATGTCCCTTTGGCCATACGTTCAGCATACACCTGTGGCGGAATAATGAAGAGCATCCCAAAGGCTAAGGGTATGAACAGGCGTTTCATTCGCTCGCCGGCAAATTGAATGCCTGTGCGTTTACCCAGGGCAAACCACGTACCCATACCTGATATGACGAAAAGTATAGGAAGTCGCCATTGATTCAGAAAAATCATAGGCCATATAATCCATTCGTAAATTACATTGTTTTTGATATGAAAGCCCCAGGGTACAAAAAACATACCTACATGGTAGAATATCAAGAGGGCAAAGACTATGACCCTAAGCCAGTCAAGATCGTATCTTCTCATTTTATTTTATGATTTTCTTCTTCCAAATGTAATGGAAGTTCATACATATCAATTGAGCAATGTGACCGGTAACAAGATGGAGTGATGAATAACAATTGTTTGTTTCTAATGACAAGATGTTGGGATAAATGTTAATTTGAAAGCATGGCCAATGCTTGTTCAAATGATTTTATACGGTTTCGGGAAACAGGCGCTAAACCCTTCAGATTTTTCAATCTCAGTGCAAGTCCTTGTGCGTTTCCGCTTATGTGTTCTATCATTTTCAGATTGATAATGTAAGAGCGGTGTGTTTTTACAATAAATGGAAATAGTGTAATCTGTTTTTCGAATTCTTTCAAAGTGATTCTGTATATACTTTTTGATACGGACTCTGAATGGGTATTGAAAATTTCAAGATAATTTCCTTCTGCTTTGGCCATAATAAATTGCCCTGTATCCAGGCAAAATAATTCATTTCCGTCCGGATGTCTTATAGAAAGAGTAGGAATAAAATGAGCCGAATCCATAGCATTGATATACTTTAGCATGGCTGGCAATCCTTTAGACTGTTGGGCGCTCAGCCGAAGCAGATTCAATGGGATGAGTATGAAAACAAATAGAAAGCCAATCAAAAGAGTATTCCTCACTTCTTCATATAAATACCGGAAACTCCAATTGTCCTGATTATTATAAATTATATCCCTAATCAGGAATTGACCGATTCCAACCAAGGTCAGGATCATTGTAATTAAAAGTAATTCTTTGCCAGTATTCCAATGGGTGAAATCAATGAATCGGTTGCACATAATGAGAGATAATATAATTACTACAACCGCTGTCAAAGAGTGCATAAAGCAGATCCAGAAAAAATCCATACGGTGTTCTTCAGGGTTGACGTGAAAAGGTTCGAAGAAGTAATTGAAAATCATGCTCATAAAAAAAAGCACTATACCTAAAATGGCAATGTTTTTCCCTCTGTAATAAAAGGGATAAGGAATTTTCAACATTGACCATATATTCATCGGAGGATATTGGTAATTTTTACCAAATGTACACTAAGATGACCGCATATGAAAGATAGCGGTTTCATTTTCACCATGCTATTTACTATCATGTGAAATACACACATCCTTTTTATTAGATATGAGTTTGTATTGATTTACTATTTTTGTTTGTAAAAGACAGGTTTATTTGCGGTATCCAGTAAAAGGATTCCCTTCAAAATAAATAATTAAGAAAGCTCCAAAAACTAATGATCTGCTAAAGTATGACATCAACCCCAAAAACCAGGGTGGAATCCATTGACTTGTTGAAAGGGTTGGCAATGATCATAATGGCATTGGATCACACAAGAGATTACTTCCATTCATCGGCATTTTTATTTGATCCCACAGACCCAACTCAGACTACTCTTCCTATATTTTTAACCAGATTTATTACTCATTTTTGTGCCCCGATATTTTGCTTCCTGGCAGGAACTTCAGCCTGGTTTGTAGGGCAAAGGAAATCCAAAAGGGAACTTTCTTCTTTTTTAGTAAAGCGTGGGCTTTGGCTTATATTCATCGAAGTGAGTATAGTGAATTTTGCATGGCAATTTGATTTTAGTTTCAGTGTCAATGGTATTGCAGTTATCGCGATGTTGGGTATTAGTATGATTCTTCTTGCCGGCTTGATGCATATTCCCCGGAATTATTTAATGATTTTTTGCTGTTTGGTGATATTTGGACATAATCTTTTTGACAAAGTTCAGATGACTGACAATATGGTTTGGGCGATTATCCATCAGCAGACATTCTTTACTTATGACAGCGGATTTAAGTTTTATATAAGTTACCCTATCGTACCCTGGTTTGCCGTAATGGCAATGGGCTATACTTTTGGATCCTATTATGACAGAACATATGATAGAACTATGCGTAAAAAGATTTTCAATATTATAGGTTTATGCCTGATTAGCCTGTTTTTCATACTCCGATTTATGAATACTTATGGCGACCCAGTCCTCTGGAGCCCTATGGAAAGCTTTGATAAGACGCTGATGTCATTCTTTCAATTGACGAAATATCCACCTTCCTTATTGTTTTTGCTTTTCACCATGGGGTTTATGTTCCTTTTTCTAAGTAATTCAGAGAAATTAAAAGGAAAGGTTATATCTTATTGTACTCTCTTTGGAAGAGTACCGTTTTTCTTTTATATCATTCACTTATATATTATCCATATTTTGACAGCCTTATTTGCAAAATTTTCAGGTTTCGGGTGGCTGCTGCTGGAGTTGCCGGACTGGATAAACGAAATACCTGAAGTAAAGGGTTATGGTTACAATTTGTGGGTTGTGTATGCTGTGTGGATTGGTATTGTTTTTATTACTTTTCCCTTTTGTAAATGGTACGACAGGTACAAATCCGGACATCCTGAAAAGTGGTGGTTGAGTTACTTGTAAAAACAATCAGAAAGATGAGCTTTGTCAACCTTTAGGGTTTACTATCTTTCAAATATTTGTCCGTGACTGTAAAGAATGAAGAACCAGACTATGGTTGTTTTAAAAAAATCATTTAAAAATTTAAAGTGAAATTATTGACATAAAAAATTCCCTTGATTTCATTTCGAAAAATATTTTTTAGAGGGTATTGTCAAGTGAAAAATATATTATAGATGAATATAGACGTGTTAATTAAAATTCAGGTTCTCCGACCTCAGGATATTGACAAATTTTATGAGTTGATAACTGTATTTGAAAAAGTCTTTGATATGGAAAGCTTTACACGGCCTAATGAAGCCCATTTGCTCAAGTTATTAGGAGAGGACGAATTCATTGCCGTAATTGCTTTGAACAACAACAAAGTGATTGGAGGACTCACAGTGTATACACTTCATCAGTATTATTCGGAAAAACCATTGGCCTATATATATGATGTAGCAGTGTTGACAGAATACCAAAGGAAGGGAATAGGGAAGAAACTTATAGAATTTACCAGAGAACTTTGCCGGCAGAAAGGCTTTGAAGAATTATTTGTACAGGCTGACAAAGTGGACGATTATGCTATTGATTTTTACCGATTGACAACACCAACATCAGAAGAACAAATGGTTCATTTTTCCTATAAACTATGATCGGGCCAGGGAATGTTGATCATTCATAATGAGAATATAAATTTTTCATTTATGTAAATGCAAAAGAAATGAATCTGTTGATTGACTTTCGATTTTATTGATCAACATATTCCTGAAATTACGTGATTAATGATATTGATCGATCCATGCTATCCACTTATGCATGGATCTTGATGGATTCAGATATTGGACTGCGTGCTGGAACTACAGTCTTTGTTAGGGAACATAAGAAGATGAGAAGCCCTTTAGTATGGGGGAATATATGGGATCAAATGCAATTTATTTTAAATAAACCATTCATTTTTTCGCATGGGCAAGCATTGTGGACACACAAAGCCATTTTCCCTCTCGTTTTATGAATACGCTGGTCGACCATTCATATAAGCTGAATTTATTACCCATATAAGTGCCTTCACTTGTGCCCCGGGCAATGACAATGCCGGTAGTATCATATACTTCGGCAGTAATGTAGTCGCTATCCATTTTGCTGTGCATGAGTATACCATCCTCAATGAGTTGGAGAAAACGGTCTCTTAAGGTTATTCCTTCTGACCCGATGATCTTCCAGTCTTCAGACATGAAAGAAGCAATTTCTTTACTATTGTTACCAACAATAGCTGCATCCCACAGAATAGCAAATTGGATCAAAGTTTCTTTTTCTGTCATTTGAATTTTCAATTATATGGATTCCGATAAGCAATAATCAAACGCAAGGTAATAATTGACAATAAAAATGACGATGTATGGATATAAGATGAACAATAAATTAAGTCAATTATATTGCCTTATAAAAAACTATCCTTTTCACTTTTTTCTTATTCTGTCATATAGGATATTTGAATGGAATAACGGATATTTTTAGGATTTATACCAAAATACAAAATGATCCAACCGGGATGACCAAATATATTCCATGGGTTTTCTACAACGAAAATGGAAGATTCAGTCATTACAAATGATATAAAGTTTCCCTCTTGCCAAGGAATAGGGTTCATTCAAACCGGATGACCGAGTAAATAGGAATTTATTTCGCCCTTTCCTTTTATATTGACTTGTCCATTGAATTGGTAATGGAAAGCATGGCTGGTTTTGTTAAAGAATTCCTGAGAAACCTGAATCTGGTTGGTCAACCCATGTGATTCAAGACGACTAGCCATATTTACAGTATCTCCCCAAAGATCGTAAGCAAACTTTTGTTCACAAATGACCCCAGCGACCACTGGTCCACAATGGATTCCAATACGAATTCCTAATTCAATACCTTCTGGTAGCTTCATCATCCGGACTTTTTCAATCATTTTCAAGGCGCAATGTGCGATGGCCACGTGATGATCACTTGTTGCTCCGGTTACCCCGCCGGCTATCATGTAGGAATCTCCAATAGTTTTTATTTTCTCCAACCGGTATTGAGTTACCATATGGTCAAATGCCGAAAATAATTCATTCAATATCTCTACCAATCGCTCATGAGAAATTTTTTGAGCCAGCGGGGTAAAGCCCACCAGGTCTGCAAATAAAATGGAGGCATCCTCAATCTTGTCAGCTATCGGTTTTTCATGTCTTTTTAATCTTTCAGCAATGGGCTTTGGCAGAATATTGAGCAATAATCCCTCTGACCGGCGGTGCTCGAGTTCCAGTAATCGCTCTGCTTCATTCACTATCTGGTAATGGTATCCGGTAATTCCGATGATAATGAGAAAAAAGGCGGACATGGAAGACCAACGGGCTGTTTTTATTGCTTCTGGTGGAAAATCCAGAATTCCTCCATATAAGGTATACATCGATTCTAAGCTAATTAAAGCTACAGATGTAACGACTACCACAAACATCAACCATATTCTGTCTTTGGGTGGAAAAATGATAAATGAACCCACTACCGCAGCCACCATAAACAAGTGATTTTCAGTTTCTGGACCTAATTGAATTGCAACAAATGCGATCAGAATGATTGTGGATAAACTATACAAAAGGCGGGCTGAGGTATATTTTCTTTTATGGTTTAAATAGGGTACTCCTTGTGCAAACAGTGGCCAAAAAATAAATGCAGCCAAAATGTACCGGGTTTCTGGAAGGAGTTTTATAACAAAAGGTAGCTGAAGCCAAAGCATGCCTGTGACAATCAATACCATACCATTAAGGGCCTGGATATATCTGACCTCTTGATCAGGAGTGAATTCGTCAATTCCAAATGTTTGATATCGGCTCCATATCCGTTTCAACATATTCAGTTCTTTTGGAGAGTTCATGTTTTCCATATATATATTTATTCGAGGATGTGCAAAGATGAAGATAGATAATGTCTCAAACAGGTACAAAGCCGATACGTTTAAAAAATCTATTATCTATTATGACTTTTTTGTGATATAGGTCGTATAAGTTTTTGTTTTACTGTACCGTACCTTATTGTTACATTCATTTCAGTCAATATATTTCTGTAATTTTGATTTATAACCATAAAATAAAAACAGCGGAAACAGGGTAGAGGTTACCAGTCTTTGAACAAGAAAGGGAGGTTTGGCTAATCTGAAAACGTTGGAAAATTGATGTGCTATAAAAATAGATAATAAGAACGGCAGATTGCCTGATTTGGTAATGAATCCATCAGTTGCAAATCCGGAAGCCGTTTCCAAAAGATATTCGGTATGAAGAGCCGGACTGACCTTCCATAACAGGATGGTGTGATGGTTCGTATCGTTCCACATGGTATGTATCTGATTTGGGGGTATATGCAAACGGTCTCCCTTTTTCAGTCTACAATGGTCATTGCCGGTTATAACTTTCATTTCCCCTTCCATGACTTCAAAATACTCTTCCTGAAATGGATGGTAATGAAGAGCCGGACGTTTGGAATGAGGAAAATAGGTGGCTTGCATTTCCAAAAATTTTCCTTCCGTATCTCTAAGGGTTTGAAGAAATAGTATCTCCTGACCAAAGGAAGGATTAAGGATTTTTTTATTCTTGTATGCCATTCCTAAAATTAAGGAAAAACTTTGTTTCTAACAATTATGAAAAAAGAAGTCAGGTAGTTTGTAAAAATTGTCCGGCAGACTTCAGGGTTGTCCTATTTCTCCCAGGTGTGTGTATTTGAATCCCTTTACATACTTGAGGCCATATCCAAATGTGCGATCCATAGCGATGTGGGCAAATAAGATAATTCCCGTCAACTCCACTGTTTCTTTTTGCATGTATATGCCCAATACATAAATACAAATGGCTATTCCTCTATGATGGAACAGATTATAGGTGAGTGCTCCGGTTTTATTTCCAAAAATATATCCCAGCATCCCTGTATCAGGGAGCAGGATCAGGATCAAAAACCACCACCAGGCAAAAGAAAGTTGACTGAAAGCCAAAATTCCCAAGATGAATAGAAAGAGTTCTTCAATTTTTAAAATAAATTTCATTACCTGTATTTTAACATGATATCAGTAAAAAAGTGCTGCAAAAGCAACAATAGCCTATAATTCTGGAAAACAGCCCTAATTAAAGTCTTTCCATAAATATCATACCCTGAACCGATACTATCAATACCATTAACGCATAAAAGCCATTGAATTATGCTTGAAAACAATTCTACCTGCCCAAAAGCCAAGCCTGAGTCAAATATTGAAGCCTTCGTATTAAAGTCTTGCCGGGACAGATGAGTTCATGTATATAATAAAAAACTGTAAATCCATAAAGTCCTTGGGAGCCTGGTAAAGTGGCTAATACAATAAATGAACCGAACCCAGAGGGTCTTTTTTTTAGAGCGCCAACAGTAGCCATAGACCCGGGGGCTGTTCCAATAGCTCTCCCTGTACCCGTTAATTCGACAACAAGCCCAATACCCGGATGAGTAAGAATATACGGAATAGTAGAAGTTTCCATAAGTATGAGTATAGTGGTTGTAGAATTCAATGTTGTAGATAAGCAAAGTTGCGATAAATTATTTGATTTCTTAGGGTATATTAGGTTACATCCCGAATTCAAATCAAAATAAAGTTTATCGTTTAATATTTCAAAAATATATTGTCCATTAGCTTTAATCAATGCAATTTCTTTCTCATTCAAAAAATGGTATTCGCCTGATGGTACCCGGGCAGAAGAAGATTGAAGATGATTTTGAGGTCCATGATTTTGGCCGCGATACAGACAATAAGCATGATTAAAAAATCAACAGAACCCATGCCATATCAGCATTTATGGACATAATTGTCCCTATGTTTTTGAAAAACAAATATATTCAAGCACCTGAGGCATTAGATGTTGTGGTATAAAATACCAGGGAAATAGTCAGGCATAACCTATGTGTGAAACGACATAAAAGACCTGATAAGCCTCATTACATGAATTAAAGGCCTCATTAGGCATTAACTCAACGAAATTGATTCTTTAAATTATAATTTAATTATTTTTTCTCCTTATCTTAATGATTTAACTTTTTTACTGTAGAATAAAAAGACCCTCTTTCACCAGCGAAAATTTTTCATAGTAATTAATCATCAATTATAACGATATAGGATGGGAAAAGTTAACTGAAAAGTATCTAATACTTGCTTTTTATTTTCAAAACCAATCTTCAAACAAAGGGGAGGAACAGAGGTTATCAATTTGATAAGAATTTTACTGGATTGATCATTTGTTTAAAGGCCCGTGACCAATAATGATTATTTCAACCTGGACTACAAATAAAGGCGTAAAGGCATAGAGTTATAAGCATTTCTTATGCGTTTATAAAAACTATAAATATGAATTATTATAATTTTACACGTATATTTTTATTTCATTTAAATACAATACATTATGGGAGATCATAAGAAACATGAAGGCACTTCTATGACTATGAATGGCAACGGTAAATGTCCGTTTACCGGAGGTAGTTTGAAGACAAGTGCGGGTGGAGGCACAAGTAACAGAGATTGGTGGCCTAATATGTTGAAGTTAAACATTTTACGTCAACATTCTCAGTTGTCCAATCCAATGGATGATAAATTTAATTATGCTGAAGAGTTTAAAAAACTGGATTTGGAAGCAGTAAAAAAGGATCTGTTTGATCTGATGACGGATTCACAGGACTGGTGGCCGGCAGATTACGGACATTATGGTGGTCTTTTTATCCGCATGGCATGGCATAGCGCTGGCACATACAGGATTGCTGATGGAAGAGGGGGAGGGGGTACCGGCACACAGCGATTTGCTCCTTTAAACAGCTGGCCTGATAACGTCAATCTGGATAAAGCGAGGCTCTTATTATGGCCCATTAAAAAGAAATATGGAAAAAGTATTTCCTGGGCAGATCTGATGATACTTGCAGGCAATTGTGCTCTCGAGTCAATGGGATTCAAAACTTTTGGTTTTGGCGGAGGCAGGGAAGACCTTTGGGAGCCTGAAGAGGATATTTATTGGGGGCCAGAGACAGAGTGGTTAGGAGATAAGCGCTATTCCGGTGATCGCGATTTGGAAAATCCATTGGGTGCGGTTCAGATGGGATTAATTTACGTCAATCCTGAAGGACCTAATGGAAACCCTGATCCTATTGCTGCGGCCCG
>DAOLDB010000038.1:0-37648 GCA_035327565.1 Saprospiraceae bacterium | reverse complement strand
GTATTGGTGTTAATGATCAGTGGAATAAAAGGCAGAGGGATGCATGATCCCTGGAAATCACATTCAGGAAATAAAGGTTATTTACAGTGTGATGGATATCCGGTGTATGATAAGGTTTCAGGGTACAAAAGTCGATGGAAGAAAGTCAGCGGGTGAGGCAGGAGGTCCCTGCGGAATGGCCAGGTGTAGTTGCTCGCTTGATTACCAAAACCATTAGCGTTTATTCCTTTTACGACTTTATATTCCTGAATAAATGCTCATTTTTCACTTGGATGATTTCTCCCATGATGGAAAGTGCAATTTCTTTGGAAGTGACAGAATGGATTGATAAACCAATTGGTCCATGAATACGGTCTGCCTCCTCTTTTGTGAAGCCTTTTTGCAACAATTTTTGTTTTCTTCTCTCATGACGCTGTTTGCTGCCTAGTGCTCCGATATAGGCTACATCTGTTTTAAGCAAAAATTCTATGCCGTCATCATCAATTTTAGGATCATGGCTCAGTATAGCGCAATAAGTATAATTGTCTAAAGGAAACTGATGCAGTACTTCTGAAGGATATTCAGTGATGATATGATTGGGGGGACTATCGAAAATTGTGTATTGGGAAAAATAACCACGTGGATCAATAACTACCGTTTCAAAGTCAAACTTGTTTCCAAAAGCTACCAGATCAGCAGTGATATGAGCCGCACCAATGGCCAGTAATAGAGACTTTCTGGGAAAAATCTGAATGAAATAGTCAATCCCTCCTTTTTCAACCAGCTTGTGACTTCTCTCCCGGAAGGCTTTTTCTACTTCAGTTTTTAGTTCCCTTACATCTTCAAATTGTTCATCATTGCTGAGGGTAAGGAGAATATTTGTGCAGCCATTGTCTTCAAGAGAAGTGATCAGAGCACAAGGTATATTGGATCTGAGATTTATAGCCAGGTTTGACCAGGTGGGCTCACTCATATCGATCATTTGTATAAAAGTATGTAGCGCTCCACCACAAGGCAAGCCCACAGCCCAGGCATCTTCATCGGCTATTCCGAAACCCAGTTGACGTGACTCTGCCCCTTCAAATAACTGAAAAGCATGTTTAACCATCTCCCCTTCAATACATCCGCCACTTACTGAACCCATCATTTGTCCTTCGGAATTGATAAACATCATTGAACCCACAGGCCGTGGCGATGAACCTTTCGCTTTAATAACCCGTGCCATGGCTATTTTGTGATTATTAGCATACCAGGTACCTAAAGTATCCAAAAATTCAAGCATGATATTCTCATTTGTTTTTCAGGTATTCATACATTGCGAGCCAGGTGAGAAGAATACAGTCCTCTCTGCCATCAAAGTTTTTGAGCGTCACTAAAAGCGACAGTGAAGAGTTCTTTATCTTTTCTGCTGAACCCGTTCGGACGGCAGCGATAAATTGCTGAATAATTTCCCTTGCGTCACTGAAAGAATACTTTTCCAAATGACGTATCATTAGCGATCCTGAAGCCTTTGATAAAGCACAACCTTGACCATAATAGCTCATTTTATCTCCTGTATATATCCGGTACTTGTCTCCACATATCGGATTATATGCAAGGATATGAGATCCATCCCTTTTTTCAAATTTATAGGGTTGTATACTTTCCGGAATGATTAGTTCTTTGTAAAGCCGTTCGATTAATTGTTTATTCATTTCCAAAATTCAATGAGGTTCCGAAGAGAGTCAATTAATTTATCCACTTCATCATATGTATTATAAATGGAAAAAGAAACTCGCGCGGTAGCTTCCAATCCGAATTCTTCCAATAAAGGTTGTGTACAGTGTGTACCCGCACGGATAGCGATTCCATCTCTGTTCAAATAACCCGCTATATCGTGGGCATGGATATGACCAATATGGAATGAAACAATTCCCGACTCTTCATCATAGAAAGGTAATATTTCTAATTCGTCCCAACCTTTCACTCCCTCAGCAAATCTGCTCACCATACCGGCAACATACTTTCTTGCCGCCTTCCGATCTAAACTTTCCAGGAATTCAACGGCTTCAACCATTGCCAGAATTCCCTGAACATTGGGTGTGCCTGCATCCAGATTGTATGGGAAGGATCTGTATCTTGATGCATTAAGGCCTACATCCTCTATTATTCCTCCTCCTACCATCCATGGTTCTATTCTTTCGCGATACTCATCACGGGCATACAAAACCCCGGTACCCATAGGACCAAACATTTTATGCCCTGAAAAGGCCAGAAAGTCACACCCCAGTTCCTCAACATGAAGAGGATGCAATGCGGCACTTTGAGCCGCATCAACCATTACCGGGATACGATGCTCGCGACATTTCATTATAAGCTCTTTGATGGGATTGATCCTTCCTAATGTATTGGAAATATGATTGAGGGCAACGAATGATGTATTTTCATCCATTAAATTTTCCAATGAACCCGGTAAAAGCTGGCCATTAGTTAATGGAAGTATCCTCAATTCTGCACCTTTCCGTCGACATACCTCCTGCCAGGGTAAAAAATTTGAATGATGTTCAAGGATGCTTACAATCACATTGTTCTCTTGAGTCATTTCCGGTTCGAGGTAGCTCCTTGCAATGATGTTGATGGATTCTGTAGTCCCTTTGGTAAAGCCAATATTTTTATGGCTTTTTGCATTCAGAAATTTTGCAATTTTTACTCTGGTTTCCTCATATCTTTCCGTTGCCTTTTTTGCCTGATCATAGATTCCACGGTGTATGCTTGAATTCTCACGAACTGAAAAACCATACATTCTTTCTATCACCGAATCCAGTGTTTGTGAAGTAGCTGCACTATCCAGGTAAACCCAATTCGGGTGATGTTGAAATATTGGAAATCTATTCCGCCAGATATTTGATTTATCCATTACTCATTTAACGTGCGTTGTGCCTTGAATTTATTCATTGATAACGTGAAATCCAGTAGGGATTATGAAATTCGTGTATTTGGTAAAGATTAAAATTAATGAGAGTTTAAATTATTCGATAACATAAATAACAAAATATATGGGATGCAAGGGTATCGAAAGGCATTTATAGAACCACAATGAACACAAAGCAATCGCAAAGCATACCAAGGCGACCAGTCCATATAATAAATTAAGAGTTTACCGGGATTTTTGATATGTTAATAGATAATATTTTCATCATCCTAAACATATGAAGGCGGTGATAGAAAATCCTTTTTAAAATATCCCTGATGTAATCTGCACCTGTGATGCCAATTTACCTGTATTTTGGATATCAATAATAAAATTCATAATTTTGAAAACGGCCCTGCAATTCTAAAAAGTGCTTTTTATTTGTCCTGTCCTGTCAATATAGTATACAAGGAGAGTGTAGATGGAAGGAGAGGAGACAATTTTTCATAAAAAAGATCAAGCGAATGAAATTTATTAATACAATAATGATCTCAATAATGCTTACAGCATACTTGATTGCACAAATCGCTGGAGAAGCTATGATACTGGAAACTAAAACAGGTGATATTAAGGGAACATTACTCAATCCTTCTCAGACTGAAATAACGTCAGTGGTACTGATCATAGCAGGATCGGGCCCTACTGACAGGAATGGAAATAATCCAATGATGACCAACAATTCATTGAAAATGTTGGCAGATGCATTATTGGAAAATGGAATTGCATCTCTTAGGTATGATAAAAGAGGTGTAGGGGAAAGTATGGTGACTGGATTAAAAGAAAAGGATTTGCGTTTTGAGCATTATGTTGATGATGCTAAGGATTGGATTGATTATTTAAAAAGTGATCAAAGGTTTTCTGAAATCATAGTACTTGGACACAGTGAGGGCTCTTTAATAGGAATGATTGCCGCCCAAAAACAGGAAGTTTCGAAATTCATTTCGGTGGCAGGGGTCGGCATGACGGCAGGAGAAATTTTAAGAGAACAACTTAAAAATCAACCACCTATTGTCCTGGAGCATTCATTGCCCATTATTGAAAAACTGGAAGCGGGCGAAACTGTCGAAGATGTTCCGGCCATGCTCCAATCACTTTTCCGCCCAAGTGTTCAGCCTTATTTGATTTCTTGGTTTAAATATGAACCCCAAAAGGAAATTGTAAAATTGGAAAAACCCATATTAATTATTCAGGGAACTACTGACATACAAGTCAAAGTAGCTGAATCAGAAAAATTGGCCGATGCAAATCCCAATGCAGTCAAAGTCATTATTGAAGGGATGAACCACATATTGAAAGAGTCTGAAATGGATTGGTTGAAGAATACGCAGACTTATTCCATGCCGGATTTGCCCTTGAAGCCTGAGTTAATCGAAGCCATTGTGAATTTTTTGAAAAACGGGTAGATCAGTTCAGTTTTTTAAAACAATTTATATTGGACGGTAACCTGAGCTGATGCCAAAATTTGAGAGATTTAATGGGTAGGGCGTTTTATTGACAAGAAATATTGACTTTTATAGTTGAGCAGCAATAGGATGAAAAGTATATTATTGAAGTTTGGATGATTCGATTTCCATAGAATCTGAAAAAGTAAATGCACTTACAAACAAACCACGTATTCAACATATTCACGGGTTCTCCCATTCTACAAAAAGTTTTAACAAAATCAGATTCTTGAAGAAAAACTTTAAAAGGAATATGAGTTAGCAAAGCATGAACCCTTGTAATAACACAAGGGATTGGAAAAATTGGAATATCCCGATGAAGTAATTTTGAAATCTGGGGTGCAGATTTAAGTCTGCAGATTGGAACAGAACCAGGTAAAACACCCCCGGGTGTTGCCATATAAGCCTATTTACTCCATAAGGTTCCTCACCCTTCCACAATTAAAGAAAACATTCAAATCGCTTTTGATATTGACTGACATACAGCACACCAGTGGTAATTTTTGTACGGGTATGCTCGGGCTATACCCTTTATTTACAGCACAAAACATCATACATAGGGTAAAATTTAAGTACATTAAAAAATTTAATGTAGAATATCATGAAATGCTTGAATGTAAATGGATCAACTATCATCCTTTTGCAAAAACTTTCATTTGACAATTCAATGACAGACAAATGAAAACCAAGTCTCATTTTTGCCCCTGCAATGATGAGGTGGATTCAATATATTTGTGTTTTATTCACTTTTCTCTCAAGTCATCTGTATGCCCAAATGGTGGATGCGGACCCGTTGCTCCTGAGATACCTGGATGAATATATCATAACTGCCACAAGAAGTGAAAGATTGTTTAGGAATGTGGCTGTCCCGGCATTGGTTGTGCCAACAAAGCAAATCAGGTTGAGCGGGACATTACGACTGAATGAAATCCTCCAGGAACAAAGTGGTTTGTTCATTACGTCAGGTTCCGGAAGCAGCGCTATTGGCGGAGGTGTCTTTGGGAATGGTGTGCAGATCCAGGGTCTTTCCCCCGATTATACATTAATCTTATTGGATGGTGAACCTTTAATCGGCAGGCAAGGAGGGGTTATGGATCTGTCCCGCTTCACTGTAGGCAACATTCGTAAAATCGAAATTGTAAAAGGACCTTCATCATCATTGTATGGCAGTGAAGCTATGGGAGGCGTAATTAATATCATTACAGAACAAAGAAGAGAGAACTATACCAATGGCTCTTTTCGATATGGATCATTTAATGCCCGGGATATTCAGACCTCCCTCAATCTCGATCATAAGAAAAATACACTTTACCTGTTTCTGAATTATAATGATTCGGATGGATATGACCTTCAGCCGGAAAGGCCTGAAAATACCATTGATCCTTTTTCCAATATGGCGGCACAGGTAAAATGGACCCATCGCTTCACAGAGAAAACCCGGTTGGTCTGGAATAACAGATTTTATTATAGTGATCAGAAAAGTGCTTTTGCCATACTGCATGACGAACTGAATGTATCAGGAAAAGGATTGATCCATGATATCAATATCCAACCCACCCTTCATCATTTATTTCATGAAAATCTGAAAACATCTTTCAGATTACTCGCCAATTGGTATCAATTTGAACAAAATCTTCAATTTATAGAAAGCAATGAACCTTATTACACTGATCAATTTATTCAGGGGTTTTACAGAATAGAGAATCAGACAGACTGGAACATCCATCCGGATCACCAGGTGGTGATGGGGGGTGGTTATAACTTACAAACGGTAGAAACCCTCCGGTACCGTGAAAAGAAGTACCAGCATTTGGGTTACTTTTTTGCGCAGAATGAATGGAGAATTAGTGAAGATATTGACCTGATTCCTGGGTTCAGGTATGATCTTCACAGTGATTTTGCCCACAGGGCCAGCCCCAAACTTGCACTGCAGTATAGAATTCTGGAAAATACTCAGATCAATTTTTCATATGGTGCCGGATTCAAAGCGCCTGACTTCAGACAATTGTATCTGTATTATATCAATAATCCTCTGGGATATCAATTATTCGGTGCGTCAGAATTTTCTCTGGATGAATTGTTGCGACAACAGCAGGAAGGACTGATCAGCAGGATTTTACCTGAGGCCTATCAGATCACTACACTCAGGCCCGAGATTTCCCATGGATTTAATGCAGGCATACGTCACCAGTTCAGGAATTTCCCTGTCAGGACTGAGATCAATGTATTTTATAATGCCATCACTGACCTTATCAATTATGTTCCGGTTGCCTTTCGCAATGATGGGAATCTGGTTTTCAGCTATTTGAATGTTAGAAAAGCATATACCCGTGGTTTTGAATGGAATGCTTCCGCAGAAATTACCAGCGAGTTGGATATACAATGTGGCTACCAGTATCTTCAAACTGCTGACCGGGATATTCTGAAAGCTTTTGCCAGAGGGGAAGTTTTTGGCAGAGATTACCCGGGAGGCCCGGCCAGGAGAATGAATAAAAGGGAGTATACAGGACTGCTGGGAAGAAGTCCTCACATGCTGCAGTTCAAATTGAATTATATAAGCCCAAAGAAACATTGGGGTGGAAGTATAAGGGCAATTTATCAAAGTGCCTGGGGGATCAACGATTTGGACGGTAATGGATTTGCCAATATGCCGGAAGAATATGCTAATGGTTTTTGTATGCTCAATACAAGCATCCAAAAAACTTTTTACAAAAGATATACCGTGCAACTTGCACTGAATAATTTATTCAATCAAATAGATCCGATCAATGTTCCTCAAATGCCGGGAACCCATGGGATGCTATCATTCATGTGGAACTTTTTTTAAATAATCAAATATAAATTACATCATGAACAAGAATTTATCATATTTTATTCTTTTGGCTATGGTAGCCATGCTGACAATAACCGCATGTTCAAAAGAGGAAGTGGTACAGCTTCCTTTGGAGGCAACGACCACCTCATTTTTAACCAATGGTATGAATCAGGGATCGTTTACCTTGTTTAGTTTTGAAAATCATAATGTTGTCCAACAAACGGATTCAGCAAGTGTCCAATGGGACTTTGGGATGAGGTTTGTTACTTTCATTTTCAATAGTGGTATGAGTGGGCCGGGCAATGCCGGCGTACAGGTGGTGACAGGTGTTTTTGATGAAATTGATGAAGCCCCCGAAGCAGGATATTTGACGGATACAGGAACGGACAACCTGGCAGTGAAAGATGATGATTGGTTTGTTTACAATCCGGTGACCCGCTCATTCGCACCTAAGGCAGGGCAGGTTTTTCTCATTAAGACTGCGCAAAACAAGTATGCTAAGATGGAGGTATTGACCGCAGACCCCACTGATGATGATGGTAATGAAGTGGTACCACCCACCCGGCCCACTAAAATTAAATATACCATTCGCTACGTCTATCAGCCATCAGGAAGCAAAAGCTTTTTAGAGTAAACAAAGGATGTGCTCCAGGGGTATGTTGATGGATTTTCCCGGGTTGTAATGTGGATGGTTTTGTTTTCAGTAGTCGTTTTATTAAGCCCGATTCAAATGGTTGATTGACAAAGAAGTGTTGGACTGCAATTATTTTTAGAGTAGAAATTCGTCATAGTCTTAATCAACTTTGAATGATCATTAACATCTGATAACAGATGAACATTTTATCGCAGGCAGAATGTTGCTTATACTATTACCTCTAAAAGAAAGAAGGTAGTTTGGCCAACTTACTGACGAAGATTTACGTCTTATTAGGTAGGTATTTTATATTACAAGAAAAAAACTTAACCCGATGTTAAAATTTTTCTTTTTTACTGGGATAGTTATTTTCACACTGTTGGCTTCATGTACTAAGATGACATCAGAATGTGAAGCCAGACAGAAGGATCAATGTGTATGTACAATGCAATACGATCCTGTTTGTGGTTGTAATGGAGTTACTTACGGCAATCCTTGTATAGCAGGGTGTCACAGCATTTATGTATATACCCGTGGAGTCTGCCCCGGAGATTGTGAAGAATCCCCTGCCTGTTCATTAATCCCCGATGCCGGGCCCTGTGATGCTGCTTTTCCTAAATACTATTACGACAGGGAATCAGTATCATGCAAGGAGTTTATCTGGGGAGGCTGTGAGGGCGTAGTTCCATTTGATACCCTGGAAGAATGTGAAGCGGCCTGCATTTGCAAATGAGGGTTTCCGCTTTATCCACTAATATACATACTCTTCAATAATTAAACAAACGAATACATCAAGGCTGTTATAAAAGCCCTGAATAACACTTCATTGTTGTTCCTTCCGGATCGAAATGGTTGAAGCATCCAGGTATTTTTTCCTGCTATTTATGCTTCTTTTCAACATCAAGTGTGTCAATACTGATTGGGGGCTTTCATGAATCCAACTAAACCTTCGAACCCATCGAGTTCACCATACTTTCCAAAAAGTAAAATCGTTGAAAATGTATAATTTTATACTATGGAAAGCTCAGACAGAAGAACAGCGCTCAAACAACTGGCAGCATTAACCGTATTACCCTACATACCACACTGGCTGATGAAAGATTACACCCTCCATACACGACCCATCCCTTCAACACAGGAACCCCTTCCCGTCATCGGATTGGGTACCTGGCAAACTTTTGATGTGGGAGAAGCAGAGGATGTACGCAAGCCTTTGAAAGAAGTGCTTCAGACTCTGTACGATAAGGGGGGCTCTGTAATTGACAGCTCTCCGATGTATGGCAAATCAGAGAAAGTGGTAGGGGAACTGTCCACGTCCCTGAAGCTCAACCATCAATACTTTATGGCAACAAAGGTTTGGACCAGTGGCAAAGAGCAGGGAATACGGCAAATGAATGAGTCTTTCTCCTTGCTGCAACGCCAGCATATGGATTTGATGCAAATACATAATTTGGTGGACTGGCAGACACATTTAAAGACTCTTCAGGAATGGAAGGAATCAGGAAAAGTAAAATACATAGGCATCACACATTATACCGAAAGCGCTTATTCTTCATTGGAGCAAATTCTGAATAAGCATACCCTTGATTTTCTGCAAATCAATTATTCACTCACGCGTCGTAAAGCGGAAGAAAGACTTTTTCCGCTTTGCCAGGAAAAGAATGTGGCCATTCTGATCAACCAGCCATTTGAATCAGGAAGTTTATTCAATAGGGTGCGCAATAAAGAATTGCCCCCATGGGCAAAATCAGAATTGGAATGCCAAAGCTGGGGACAGGTATTTTTAAAATTCATACTTTCCCACCCGGCTGTGACATGCGTAATTCCCGGAACTTCCAGGCCCCATCACATGCTGGATAATTTGGGTGCAGGGTATGGCAGGTTGCCGGATGAAAACCTGCGCAAGGAAATGATCAGGCTTATATGATTTGAATAGTACTTGTGTGTTTTTCTTTTTAGGTACAATTAAGCTGAGGATTTCACTTTTCAATGGTTGATTCAATAACTAAAAATGGATCTTATATCATTGGTGTTTGCTGGTGCTGGAAAATTTTATCCAGATCTCTCATCCAAGAAAAAAGAACATTTTTATCATGATTATCAAAGCCACCACAATATAGCATCATGCAGCGCTGTTCCTTCCCTGGTTTTCTAAAAAGAAAATTCCATTACCAACAGATATCCATTGTGCTTTTTTAGCAGGTTTCATTCAATTACTCTTATTTTCTTATGCTGCAAAGCCCTTGGAATGGAATAGATTTAAAACCCTTCAGTGGAGGTTCCAGTGACCTGAGAGGGGTAACCTCGTTATTTCCACCCCTCTCTTATTTTCAATGCCGTGATGTGTGCAAGATGATGGTTGCCATGCCATGCATACAACCCCAGATTTTCATCTAAGCGAAAAACTTTCCCATGTTGGGGATGAACGAAAGTGCTTTGAAGAAGTGCAGGTTTTACATGTTGAATCAGAAAAGCCCAACGCGCATGAATACCTTCCAACATTTTTAAAGCAGGTTCTATGGGCATTTGTTTGCTGTCTGCAAGCTCGGCCCACCGTTCTTCAAAGTAAGGTTTTATGGTAGGATTCTCTTCTGTAAGGGCCAGTTTAAATCGCATCAAACTATTCATGTGACTATCAGCAAGGTGATGAACTACCTGCCTGACAGTCCACCCTCCTTCGCGATAAGGTGTGTCCAGCTGCGCATCCGTTAATGGATGTACCTCTTCCCGCAATCGTTGGGGAAAAGTTGAAATGTCTTTCAGATACGATTGCACATTTTCGGTAGTTATATGACCGGGGCTTACAAATCGCCCTATTGGGAATTTTAAATTTTCTTCTGCCATTGTATTAAATTCTATATGCTTCCCCACATTGGTTTTTCCATTACTATAATAAAATCATCCTGATGGGCTTCCTCCCCTCCTGGGTTTTTGAAAAAAACATCTCCGATAATCGCTTTGCCCGATTTAGGAAAGAGGGGAGTGTACCTGACCAGGCCGGTGTTGGTGATCCCTGTAACGGAAATATGTGCAGAGCGCTGATCTCTAATCATTTTTATAAATAGGATGAAAGCCGAGCAAATATTTTAATTGACCTTTACCAATTCTTTTGAGCATGGATCAGTAAATTTTTTTAATAAAAAATAACGATGATCATATTGGATCATAACGAAGATAGAATCTTTTGTTAAAGTATGGAGTTTTTGCAATACACAGAACCTATGAAACGTAATTTATTTGCCTTCAATGAGAAAAAAGTTTATTTTTGCGCCCTTAATCAAACGGCATTCACTTAATGCCCTTTATTCAGGCTGGGCAAGCTTAAAATATTTTATGATTCAATCTAATTTTTTATAAATCGTCAGCTTTGATTTTTTTGAAATTCATGAAGCAATTTCCTTTTTATATTATATTCATCATTTTGTTATCCGCTTGCAAATCTGAATTTGAAAGCATAAGGAATAGTGGTGACCGGGAATTGATGCTCAATAAAGCACTGGAATTTTACGATAAAAAGGAGTATGCCAAAGCCCAGGCACTTTTCGAAGTGATCATCCCTTTTTATCGTGGAAGGGAGCAGGCAGAGGATATTTTTTACAAATACGCTTATACTTATTATTATGGAGGGGAGTATATTACTGCATCTCATTATTTTAAGAATTTTGCTAATAGTTTCTACAACAGTCCCCACAGAGAAGAAATGGAATATATGGCAGCCTATTCCCATTACCTGATGTCTCCAAACTACAGATTGGATCAGACCTATACTCGCAAAGCCATTGATGAATTTCAGCTTTTTACCAATCTTTATCCAAACAGCGACAAAATTCCCCTGATCAATAACCTGATCGATGAGATGAGGGAAAAGCTGGAGCGAAAAGCTTTCGAGAGTGCCATCCTTTATTATAATTTAGGCCACTACAGGGCAGCGGTTCAAACATTTGATAATGTTTTGCAGGATTATCCGGGCTCTCCAAGAAGCGAAGAAGCCCGTTTTTTAAAGTTAAAATCTTCCTATATTTTGGCTGAAAATAGCATTTATGAAAGAAAGGAGGAGCGTTTTGATGAAACTTTAAAATTCTATAGCGAGTTTATTAAGCGGCATCCCAGATCCAGGTGGATGAAGGAAGCCAGGGATATATATAATTCATCAGTTAAAGAACTTCAAAAATTTGGTCGGGTATGACAGATATTAAAACAAAAGTACAGGGCATTGATCCCAATGTGAGAGCACGAAACATTCAGCAGTTGGCATCAAAGTCAGGCAATGTGTACAGATCATTGGTAGTCATCTCAAAAAGATCTAAGCAGATTGCTGTAGATCTGAAAGCAGAACTTCATTCAAAATTGGAAGAATTTGCTGTACAAACCGATGCCATTGAGGAAATCCAGGAGAATAAAGAGCAAATTGAAATTTCCAAATTCTATGAGAGACTACCCAATCCTGTAACTATTGCTACAGAAGAGTTTCTAAACGGAGAGCTGGAATACCGCCAGAGAGGACACGATCCCAGAGAAGAGTAGCTGGAAGGCAAATTTTGCTAATGGTAGCTTTCAGAAATAAAAAGATACTCCTTGCTGTGACAGGTAGTATTGCTGCTTATAAAAGTGTACTACTGGTCAGGTTGCTGGTAAAATCCGGGGCAATGGTAAAAGTGGTAATGACAGAGTCTGCTCAACATTTTGTTTCTGCACTCACTTTCGCTACCCTTTCCAAATATCCGGTATTCACAAAATTGAATGATACCCAAACCTGGAACAACCATGTAGAGCTGGGTATTTGGGCAGACCTGATGATTGTGGCTCCGGCAACTGCAACTACGTTATCCAAAATGGCAAATGGCCTTTCCGATAATATGGTGATTGCTACATATCTTTCGGCAAAATGTCCTGTATTTATAGCTCCTGCCATGGATTTGGATATGTGGCATCATCCTTCAACACAACAAAACCTGCATAAGTTACAAAATTATGGTCATACACTCATTCCTGTCGGCCATGGAGAGCTGGCGAGTGGTTTATACGGTGATGGAAGGATGGCCGAACCAGAAGAAATAATGTTAGCGCTGGAGGCATATTTTTCTTCGCTTACTGACTTGAAGGGAAAGAAAATATTGATCACTGCGGGGCCTACTTATGAAGCGCTTGACCCGGTGAGATTTATTGGTAATTACAGTACCGGAAAAATGGGAATAGCGCTGGCTTCAGAATGTGCCACCAGGGGAGGGGAGGTCATTTTAATACTGGGCCCAACCCAGGAGAATGTGGAAAAAGAATGGAAGGTGGTCCATGTCCGGTCGGCTGATGAAATGCATAGTCAGGTAATGAAGTTTTATAATGCTTGTGATGTATTGTTAATGGCTGCTGCTGTTGCTGACTATACTCCATTGGAGGTGGCATCTGAAAAAATCAAAAAGAATGACGATGTGCTTTCTGTTTCACTGAAGAAGACCATTGATATAGCCCAAACTATTGGAAGGGCTAAGAGAGACAATCAAATTATGATAGGTTTTGCGTTGGAAACCGAAAATGAAGAAGAAAACGCACTTAAAAAATTGAAGAAGAAGAATTTTGATTTTATTGTCCTTAATTCTCTGAAAGAAGAGGGGGCAGGTTTTGCTCATGATACCAATAAAGTTACCATTATCCATAAAAATGGGGAGAAGAAAGCTTTTTCTTTAAAATCGAAAAATGATGTGGCCAGGGATATCGTTAATGAAGTGGTACATATTTTGTCCATAGAATAATTGCTAATCTATGATGCCATTGTGCCCATAGACTTAAATTCACCAGAAAGATGAAAAAATTGTATTCATATCAATGGAGTTGGGGAAGTTTTTTGTTAATATTAGGAATGCTTACCTCTCAGTTGACTGCACAGGAATTGAGGGTCAACACAAGAGTGCTGGCACGAAATATCACCCAAACAGACCCTACCATTTTTCAGAATTTGGAAAATGCCATCAGCGAATTTTTCAACAATACCAAATGGACGAATGATCAGTTTGCTGATAATGAAAGAATTGAAGCTAATTTTCAGCTTACGCTCACGGAGGAGATTTCCAATAGTTCCTTTGTATTTGACATCATCGTACAATCCAACCGTCCCGTTTATAATAGCGAGTATAAAACCCCCATGGTCAATATTTATGAAAGAGGAGTAAATCTCATCTACCATAATTTTCAACCCATGGAGAAAAGCGATAACCGGTTTGTTGACAATCTTTCCTCCATTCTCACTTTTTATGCTTATATTATTCTGGCCTTTGACTATGAATCGTTTTCTCCACAAGGAGGAGAGGAGTATTTTAAAATGGCTCAGAATACAATGATGGTCATCCCTCAAACAGTCACCCAAAACGATAGAGGGTGGAATCAAAGCAGTGGGCCCAGAAACCGGTTTTGGCTTATAGAAAATATTTTTAATCCAAGGATGAGAAATGTGCGGACTGCAATGTATGACTACCACAGAAATGGTCTGGATATTATGGCAGAGGATGCTGACAAAGGACGGGCTGTCATATTAACAGCTATGAATACTTTCAATACCGCAAACACTGCTTATCCTAATAGTTATTTGTTGAATACATTGATTGATTCCAAATCTAATGAAATTCTTGAAATTTTCAAAGTAGCGGACAGGACAGAGAAAACAAGTGTATACACCGCACTGATCAGAATCGATCCTTCCAATGCCAATCGCTACAATGTATTGCGATAATGAAAATTGCCATCTTCGCATCGGGTGGGGGGAGCAATGCCCAGAGCATCATCCATTATTTTGAGAATAAAAATACGGCACAAGTTGCTTTAGTGGTTAGCAACAAAGCCGGTGCCGGGGTAGTTCAACGAGCTAATAATCTTGGCATTCCCATAGTAATCATCGACCGCCAGTCCTTTTACCATGAAAATACTTTGTTGGAAGTTTTGGACAATTACCAGATTGAATTGATTGTATTAGCGGGTTTTCTTTGGTGGGTGCCCGGCTATTTGATCTCGGCATTCGAAAGAAAGATTTTAAATATTCATCCGGCACTTTTACCTTCCTATGGAGGAAAAGGTATGTATGGAATGAATGTGCATGCAGCGGTGAAAGAAGCAGGAGCTACTATGACCGGAATGACCATTCATTTGGTCAATGAAAAGTATGATGATGGACGTATATTGTTTCAAGCGGCTTGTCCGGTATATCCGGAGGACGGTCCTGCGGAAATAGCGGTCAGAGTGATGCAATTAGAGCATAAATTTTATCCCAAAGCCATTGAATATTATATCAGGGAATTAAAGCGCCAGAACCCTGTATTTCTTCGGTTGGAAAATTAAATTATACTTCATAACAATCCGTATTTGTATCGAAATCCTGCAATGCCTTGCAATCCTCCGGTATGAATAGCCAAAATTGTAGTGTTCGAAGGATATACATTATTTTTGATTCTTTGCACTAATCCATACATCATTTTACCTGTATATACCGGATCCAAAGGGATGCCTGTTTCTGACTTGAATTCCTCTATAAAGCCGATGAGTTCTTTGTTGAACTTCCCATACCCTCCAAAGTGGTAGTCTGCGATGACTATAGTGGTGGTGGAGACATTTTTATTAAATTGTTTGATAAGATCAAACATAAATGTACCTTTTAAGGCAGGATAAACCTCAGTAATGCTTTTGTTCTTCATTGAGATTCCAGCAGCAGTGCAGCCTGTGCCCGCTGCTATGGCAATCCGGTCGAATGAAATGTCTGAGTTCTGGATTTCTTCCATCATTTCCAATACTCCCCTTAGGCCTGATGCATTGCTCCCACCTTCCGGTATATAATAGGAATACTTTTCTTTCCTGGTAAATTGAAATACTTCTTTAGCCTGCAACTTTAATTTGTAGGATGCTCTGTCTAAAAATATTATTTGAATACCGCACTTATCAATGTGTTGGAGCGTAGGATTTCCCGGGTCAAAGCCATCTCCTCTGATGAATGCAGTTCCTCCTATACCCATAAGATCACAGGCAGATGCAAAAGCATACAAATGGTTTGAAAAAGTACCTCCAAAAGTGAAAGCATGCGGGCAGTCTTTGCTTTTCATTTCGATCAGGTTGTACTTTAGTTTTCTCCATTTATTGCCCGACAGTTGGGGATGGATCAAATCTTCTCTTTTGATAAACAATCGAACTTCTTTCTTGCGAAAAACCGGAAGTCTTATTTCTTGCACCGGACTGGGAAGAAGCGGTTGAAAAACTTCCACTATTTATATTTTAACTGGATGAGATATGAGGTGCCTTCCCCCGGCTTCGAATCGATTTCAATACTTCCTTTAAGGTAGTTTACCCTTGAGTGTATGTTGTCCAGTCCCATCCCTTTTTTTTCAAGATTTTGGTAATCAAAACCTATACCGTCGTCTTCAAATTGAATAATTAATTCTTCTCCAATGGTATTCATTTGCAGTAAAATTTCTTTGGCTTCAGCGTGTTTGATTGTATTGTGTAATAATTCCTGGATGATTCTGTAAATGGAAAGCGCAACAATGTGGCTCATCTGTTCAGGCACTCCGTAGTGCTGAAAGTCTATTTCCGGACTTCCTTCTACTTCAAAGTGATTGATCAGGTCATTAATTGCCGGAATCAAACCCAGTTTCATGAGGGAGGCAGGTTGAAGATTTTGCGAAATGGACCTGACTTCTGCTACAGCCGTATCGAGTAACTCATTGGCCTTAGAGTAAATTTTGTTGTTGGAAATTTCACCATTTCCGGAGCGAATGGAATCAAATTGTAGTTTTATTGTCGATAGGAGACCCCCCAGACTGTCATGAAGATCCTTGGCAATCCTTTCTCTTTCGATTTCCTGACCCTCGATCACTGACTGCATGGAATTAATTTTCATATTTACTTCCATTTCTCTGAGTTTTTGATGGTTGATTTCTTTTACCTGTTCTGAAATTATCTTTTCGGTTTTAATCTTTTGTGTGTAAAAACGTACGAGATAATAAATAAGGAGAAGCAGAAGTAATAGACCGCCAGTCAATAAATACAAAGCTCTTTTTTGAATGTTATACTCTCTTTGAGTATTTAATTTTTCAAGCTCCAGTATGGCTATATCTTTTTCTTTCTGAGCAACATCAAATTTTACAGCTGCATTATTCATGGCCTCCAGCCTGTCTTTTTGCAAAATGGAGTCATTGAGCGCTGCATATAATAAAGCGTATTGGTAAGCATCATCATAGTCATTTAACCTGGAATACGTTTCGGAAAGACTCTTGTATAAATCACGGCGATGTTCGTCATAAGGCAAATGATCTAAAATGGAAAGGCTTTGCAAGAGATATTTTATTGCTAATTTATATTCCGAATTAATTCTGTTAAGATATCCAATGCGGAATAGACTTTTACTTAACAATTCAGTATTGCCCATATTATCCGCCAGTTTAAAAGCTTCAAATGCCCAAAGTAAAGCACTGTCAATTTCATTTAATCGCTCATAATTGGATACCTTGTCCATAACAAATCGAAAAAGTAGAGTGGTATCTTTCAGACTCTCATTCAGTGATATAGCCTTATTCAAATATAACTGTTCAGATTCTGCATCTCCTCTTTCAGCAAAAAGGTGAGCTACCTCAGCATATAACCTGGCCATCATGAGTGAATCTCTTTTGTTTTCATAAAACTGGATGACTTCATTAAATAAGTTGAGTGCTTCACTAAATAAACCTGCCTCTTTATACCGGTTGGCTATAGCTCGGTTAATCCTTATGATCTGAGTAGTATCGTTGGATAATTTATAATGGATGAGACTTTCAGTATAATAATCGAAAGAACGCCTGTGGTTAAACCTTCTTTCTTCATGCTCGGCCATCAGAAAATACGCATCTGCCAGCATTTTTTCATCTTCAGAGGTTTTAATGGTTTTTGATAAATAATTTGCTCTGGCTTCCTGGAGAATCTGATTGAGCTCTTGTTGAGTATATATGGAGTCCATCCTGACCTGAGCGTCAAGGGATATGCTCCAATATAAAAAGGGGAGGAAAAGTAATGCATTATGTACACAATTGCCGGTCATACAAGAATAACATATTCAAGGGATTATTCATTGGCTCAATCATAAGATTCAACTTTGTAAAGATAACGCGAATTGCCATTATAAAAAAAAAGAATAACCATCAACTTTTTGCGGTTATTCTTTTAGTTTAATGCAAATGTCAATCCCAATGAGCATTGAATCTTTTTACTTTCATTTGGAAATGCAATAATGAGTTAAGGCCGCCTTACTTGATTATATTGGGTAAATAGAGCCGATGGGCGGAATTGGATAATTGTGCATTGTAGGAATAGACCGGACGCAAGGCGCCTTAACTCTTATTGCTCATTTCCGTAAACCGATAAAAGAAAATTTAAAAGGTAGTCTCTTTTGACTGCCGTCTCTGGATGAAGATCTATGGCAGAGGCCTGCACATGATCTTCTTTTTTGAAATAACTATCTAAAACGAACTTTTCCATTTTTGAATCAGAAGTCTCTTCTTTTATAAATAAAGCGTCGCCGAATGTGACTCCTGCTAATATCATATAGAGCGCCCATTTTACCATTGGGTCTGTATGCTCTGAATGTTTATTAACGGGCGTCATTCTTTTGTTTTCTGATGACACAAAGATGTTTCAGATTCATTTCGCACACATCCATGTTTTCACCCATTTTCAAAAATCAGTGAAAACCCCTAGATTTTGAAATGATTGTTCATTACTTTAGTTATATCAAAAGCAATCATAAATCCGTTATCGAATAGTTATGAAAGCATTTCATATTTAAAATGACCCAAAATTGAATTTCCTATGATTAAGGTGGCAATTGCTGATGATCATGCCATGTTTGTGGATGGTATTGATTCCATATTAAAAGATGAAAGCAACATCTCTGTGGCAGGAAAATGTTTTGATGGAGCCAGTGTGCTTGACTTTGTTAAATCTCAACCTGTGGATATCCTTTTGTTAGACATTAATCTTCCGGATATAAACGGGATTGAAGTTTGCAAACAACTATCACAGTCTAACAGTGATTTGAAAATCATTGCCATTTCCATGTTCAATGAAGAAAGTGTAGTAACTGAAATGCTGAATAATGGGGCCAAAGGTTATATCCTTAAAAATACCGGAAGGGACGAACTGATCAAAGCCATTGAAACCGTACACAACGGTCAAACATACTTTAGTAAGGATGTCACACAAACTATAATGAACAGTCTACTGAAACAAAGGAAAAAAACAGACAAATCCAATAAATTTTTACCAAAGATATCAAGAAGGGAAAAGGAGATTCTTAAGCTCATCATCGAAGAATATACCACTCCTGAAATTGCAGAAAAACTTTTTATAAGCCTGAAAACCGTTGAAACACATCGGTCGTCTCTTTTGGCCAAGCTCAATGCAAGAAATAGTGCAGGGTTGGTGCGGATAGCTATTGAAAACAAGATTCTTGATTAGTCATGCATGGTAACCGGTATTGGAAGAATAAATTTCTTCCCAGAGGGGGTCAATACCTGAAGACAAATATTGCTGCAAAAGAATGGATTCATGATGAGGTGAAGAGAGATGGAGGAAAAATCGCTCTTTCATTTTGGGAAGCAAAACAAGACTCCAAAAGGGTAGTGATTCTGATGCATCCTTACAGAAATGAAGCAAAAGATTATTTTTTTTCGTCGCCACATGCATCTATGTATCATGAAATGGGTTACCATGTGGTGGTTTTTGATGTAAATGGGTTTGGGGAAAGTGACGACCTGGATTTTCGTTTTGATCACGATATTTTTGTCGTTTCACAATATTGTATGGCCAGGTGGAATCCAAACATTTTGGCAGGCCATGGAATTTCTTTTGGAGGGGCAATACTTATTAATGGGTTGGTGAGAAATGATCATCATTTTACTAAGGCAATCATAGAAAATTGTCTTGATCATGCTTCGAATTATTATAGAAAAAGAAATCCATCTCTCTATATTTTATCTCTGTTTATTTTCAGGCTTGTACCTCAAGCCCATCGATTTTTCACTTATTATAAAAGAATCAGAGAGGTGAAACGACCTGATCCGGTATTATTATTGTATTGCAATGACGACGACCTTACTACCATTAAAATGGGTCAACGTCTGAAAGAAAATCTAAAAGTAGGTGGTGAATTCTTTATCCTGAATGGAGGTCATATGGAAGCCGTTCTAAAAGATGCTGAAAAATATAGGGAGATAATAAAGAACTATCTGAATTGTTAACATCAAATTTCATTGTAAATATACTCTCAACAATAAATCGTGATTGGTAAGAAATAATTCATTTTCATCCGGCCCAAATGCACAATTAGAGACGGCTTTAAGGGTTTTGATTCTGCCAAGAGGTTTTCCATCCATGTTTAAAATATGCACTCCACCGGGACCCGTAGTAAAAATGAAGCCCAAAGAGTGAATTTTCAATCCATCAGGCAAACCTCTCCCGGCAGGTACATGTTGAGTCATGTCGTAAAAAATCCTTCCATTGCTGATCAAACCTTCATCATCATCCAGATCAAAGGCATATAGAAATGGTTTTGCAGGATCCGAATTGGCAATGAATAAAGTTTTTTCATCCGGAGATAATGCTATGCCATTAGGACGGGTTAGAGTGTCCGTTAATAAACTGATGCCTCCATTGACATCAATTCGGTAAACCCCTTGAAAGTCAAGCTCTTTAACTTCATTTTTGCCTATTCCATAAGGGGGGTCGGTGAAATAAATATGTCCGGATCCAGATATACATAGATCATTTGGACTATTGAGCTTTTTGCCATTGTAATGCGATGCCAGAGTAATAAATTTAGGTTCAGGACTGTTTAAAGGAGAGTCCATGGCTGCAACCCTACGATCGCCATGCTGACACAAAATGAGTCTGTCTTTGTCGTCGATAATCAACCCGTTGGCCCCCTGTTCTCCTCCGTGCTCTTCAAGTCCAGTGTAACCGGAAGGCTGTAAATAAATTGAGACGCCTTCATTCTCACTCCATTGATAAAGTATATTTGGCGGTATATCATTGAATAACAGTTTATGGAGAAGCTTTGAATAAACAGGACCTTCCGACCATATGTATCCACTGCCGAGGGTATCCGGAGGAATGGAGAAATTAAAATGTTTAAGCAAATCCTCATCAAAAACATCAATATGATCTCCGGTTATTGCATTCTGATTTTTGCTCTTGCATGAGTATAGAATTACGATGAAAACACTCAGAGATAGAATTTTTAAATTCATAGTTTAGCTGTTATAGTGGTGATCATATCTTTTATAATGCTATCCAAGGGTAATATAATTTTGCCAAAATATAAAATTATTATGATTTTTTATCATTTAACTTTAGCACTATGAAGTGTTTATATACTTAAAATCAACTGCTCATGCATACTTTTTGCAGGCTTTGTACAAGTATCCTGACTTTTCTGATTAGAAACACGCAGGAAATAGTTAAATTATTTAACTTTATAATTATTTAGAAATAGTAGTCATTATGAAAAAGTTGAACAAATGGATTTTGCTTGGAGGCTTATTTGTGATATACTGCATAACCAATGGAGTAGTATTAAATACTTTACCGATATTTTATCCTGAGTTAAGCAGAAGTTTTGGATGGAATCAGGCAGAGGTCACTGCACCGGCTCAATTATTATTTTTTAGTGTCGCTTTACTTTCACCACTGATTGGTTTACTATTAGATATCAGTAAAGCCAGACTAATGATGATGATAGGTACCGGATTTATCATGGTAGCATTTTTATTTTTTAGTAGAATGACATCTCTTACCGATTTTAAATGGGTGTACATACTATTTGCTATGGGTATTACATTGGCCGGCATTATTCCCAGCATGCGAATTATAACTTATTGGTTTAATAAATCAAGAGGGCTGGCCGTAGGAATTTTGTTAGTAGGATCCAGTATGGGTGGCGCAATTTTCAATCAAGTGACTGGGTCACTTTTACCGGAACAGGGATGGAGGAATACAGTGTTTATTTTAGGAATTGTATCCACGATTCTTATTTTGATCCCACTTATTTTTCTTGTAAAAGATCGCCCTGTAAATATAACCGATTCTTCTCTTAGTGATTCTGGAATGGATTACGTTGACCAGAATGTTGGCTTGAAGGAAGCGCTGAGCAGTCGTAATTTTTACTTGTTACTATTCATCACCGGTGTCATGTGGTTTTGTATTGTTGGTGTCATTCAACATCAAACCTTATACTTTGAAGATTTTATTTCTAACATATTATCGAAGGATGTACTCAGCATATTTTTTCTTTCCAGTATTGCAGGAAAAATTCTATTTGGGCGATTGGCGGATATATATGAAAAGAGGAATATCATGTTTTTTGCAGTCATTAATCTTACAGTGGGTGCATTATTGTTAAAATTGGTTCCGCTACAACCTTCTGTTTTCCTTTGGATGTATGCAGTTGTCTTTGGTGTTGGATTTAGTGGAACTTTTACCATGATCCAGTTGCTTGTTGCCCAATATTATGGTGGTCATTCATACGGTAGAATTTTAGGTATTGTCACCATGGTAGATACGTTGGCGGGTGTAGGCGGTATTATGGTGTTAGGAAAATTAAGGGCTGCACATGGATCATATAGCGAGGGATTGCTTATATTGATAATAATTTCTGCTATGGCAGGCGCCATGGTTTTGTTATTACGCAACCCTAAACCCTCAATCTATGCTTAAATTACGGAAAGAAGAATCCATCATTCTAAGAATTATCAATTTAGCTGAACAGCTTAAACGAAGGAGGGACAGAATTTCTCAGGATTTGGGAATATCAACCCAGCAATGGCTTATTCTACTCCATTTAGCATTTGACCCGAATATCCCCTTCCTGGAAAGATACCCGCAGAAAAAGCCATTGTTAGCATCTGAATTGGCTGAGTCTTTGGATGTTACCCGGCCTAACATCACTGCGATTACGAATGTTCTTTTAGATAAAGGCCTGATTACACAAACCGATGATGACATTGATAAGCGAAGAAAAAGATTGACCCTCACTCAAAAAGGATGGGATTTACTAAAGGATTTGCAAGTCCCCAGAGAAAAATTAAATAGTGAATTATTTTCCAAATTTGAGGAAGTTGAATTAAATGCTTTTTTAAAGTATTTGTCAAAATGCATGGAAATCTTAGAACAGGATATGTATTAATGTGATCATTCTACAGTTCTTTTTTAAGAAAAAATGGAGCAAAGATTTTAAAATTTTATTCATGATAGATAGATATAAGGCATTAGCACTCCAGTTGGCCTGTCATACAGTGAATCGCTGTTTGGATAGAGAAGAATCCATGAAATTGATCAGGGATAATGTGCAATATGTAAAAAATTCTATCAGGGCATCTAAAGCTTTTATTGGTAATGCGCTTAAGCTTATTGTCTTGCCTGAATATATTTTGACCGGCTTTCCCATGGGTGAATCGATGGATTCCTGGAAAGAGAAAGCTGCTATTCACTTGAATGATCCTACTATAGGGGAGTTAAGGTCATTTTGTGTGCAAAACGGAATTTATCTTGGACTCAACTTTTATGAAATAGAGGATCATTTTCCACAATTTTATTTTCAAACTTGTGTGATCATTAATGATGAGGGGGTTATTTGCTTAGTATATAGAAGGTTGAACAGTATGTATACCATTACACCCCACGATATTTTGACTCAATATGTGCAGGTATATGGAGAGGAAAGTATTTTCCCCGTGGCTAATACACCTATAGGTAATTTGGCATGCATTGCATCTGAAGAAATATTATATCCGGAAATTGGAAGAAGTTTTATGGTGAGAGGGGCAGAGATTTTCATTCACTCTTCCTCTGAAGTAGGTAGTCCTATACCTACGCAGAAAGATATTGCCAAACAGGCTAGAAGTATTGAAAATATGGCCTACGTGATATCTGCCAATACAGGAAAACTTACGGGTACTGCATTTCCTGATGGCAGTGCGGATGGAGGTTCAAGAATCATTGATCCTGAAGGAAGAATTATTTCGTTGGCAGGAAGTGGTGATTCTATGGTTGCTAATGCATGGATCGATTTAGCACATCTTCGCTATTTACGTGCTCAGCCGGGCATGGCCAATTATATATCCAGGCAGCGTTTTGAATTATATCGATCGACCTACGAAAGAACATTTTATCCAAAGGATAATGCCCTGGACTTTTCATCAGGACGATTACATTTTAACGAAATACAGAGAAGCACCATCGAAGCATTGAAAAAAAGAAAGGTAATTCATGAATAATTCTTTGAAGGAAGTCTTAAGGGTCAGGAACCCAAGAACCGGAATTTTAGATTATGAAATAGTAAATCCAGGCCATTATGAATTAGACCAAATTTGTAAAGGTCTGCGTCAGGGATTTTTTCGGCAGCATGATCCAAAAGGCAATAATAGTGCTTTAGTTCTTTCAGATTTAAAGGAATGTATGTTGCAGTGGAAAGACCGGATAATTCAAGCTTTGATTCATGATACCGGAAGAAGAAGAGAAAGCTTTCTGGAATTTGATTTAGTCATTCAATCCCTGGATCATTGGCATAAATATACTGCCGAAATGGTTAAATGGCCGGAGAGAAAATCGTCAACTCTTTCATTTATCGAACTCGAGCAGCAGAGGGTTCCTTACACCTTGGTGGGTGTCATCAGCCCGTGGAATTTTCCGTTATTACTGGCCATGATCGATACCATTCCTGCTTTGTGCGCTGGTTGTTCAGTAGTTGTAAAGCCGTCAGAAGTTACACCAAGATTTGCAGATGTCATCAGTTCAATGATTAATCAATCAGAATTGGTTTCAGAAAGATTGGCTTTTGTCAATGGTGATGGAAAAGCCGGAAGTTTATTGATAGAGTATGTTGATTTAGTGTGTTTTACAGGAAGTGTACCAACGGGAAGAAAAGTGTACCAGAAAGCTGTTGACCAATTTATTCCGTGCTTTTTGGAGTTGGGTGGAAAAGACTCAGCCATCATCATGGAGGATGCGGATTTGGATCATGCTTCTTCTTCTATTTTGTGGGGGAGTACAGCCAATGCCGGACAATCCTGTTTGTCAATAGAGCGGGTGTATGTTCAAAAGTCTGTATACCATAAGTTTGTAAATATTTTAAAAGAGAAAGCCCAGGCTTTGATATTAAATTCTGAAGATTTGGAACGAGGCCAGATTGGACCAATCATTTCAATCAGGCAAGCAGAAATTCTAAATGAACACTTACATGATGCCTTAGAAAAAGGAGCAGAAATTTTAACAGGATGGGATCAAGTTTGTGAAATCAAAGGAGGATTGTACCTCCGGCCAACTGTTCTCATTGGTGTTGATCACACTATGAAGGTGATGAAAGAGGAAACCTTCGGACCTATCATACCTGTAATGGATTTTGAGGAAGAAAGTAATGCCCTCCGGTGGGCCAATGATTCTGAGTATGGATTGAGTGGGGCTGTGTTTTCGGGTGATGAGGAAAAAGCCCTCCGGTTGGCCCGAAGAATTCAGGCAGGAGCGATCAGTATTAACGATTGCGCTTTAACTGCAGTTATTCATGAGGGAGAAAAAAATGCCTTCAAGTTATCAGGAATAGGAGGATCCCGAATGGGAATTTCTTCGATTCGTAGATTTTTTAGAAATAAAGTGATGATGATTAAAAACAATCATAATCCCTCACCCTGGTGGTATTCTAATTCCTGATTAATTGTGATAAGCGTCGTTGTGAACCAATGCTCCCCCACAGGAAGCACAATTTCCCAAAGATCCGGAACCCCCTGCGCATCCTGCACTACATATGTAGTGCCAATCCCCTCTGGCATTCTGTCCGGACATCTGATCAGAAGTAATCGGTTGTTGAATGGTTTGCATTCCACTTTGGTTGCTTGGCTGATCATGCCATGCCTGATTGTGGAGATAATTGGCACCACATACCGGACAAGTTCCATCTGAAGGACCTCCACTACCAGCACAATTATTTGGACAAATATAATGATGCACAATTTCACCGGAATTTAAGCCTGGAGTCACCGGGTCTACATTAGAAGGTACATTCAGTGATTGCCGTGCTGCATCCCTAACACCAGAGTCTTTGTCTTTGCAGGAGGATGATATCAATATAATTGAAAATAATAAACTAAGAAAAAGAAGGTTTGAAAAATTCATGAAAAAGAATTTAAGTTGTTGTTCGTATACTAAAAAACGCAAAGGTATTAAAATCTATTAATTCTAAAAAAGTATACATGATTGAATGCAATACCATTTTAATTTAGTGTACAAAGTGAGTAAAAATTCATATTAAATAAATTATAAAATACCTTTTCGACATAAACCATCCCTTTTGTATTTTGGTTTAATATTGTGAAATTTTAAGATTAGTAATTACTTAGTAAATAATCATGACAAAACAACTCATTTGTTCACATAGGCTAAGTAGTTACAAAAATTAAATATTATAAATATCTTATATATATTTGTTGGAAAGTTTTAATTTGAGTTTCTAAAAATACATCGAGGATATGCCGCCCCATAGAAAACCTTATGTGATCAATAAATTTCTTCTCTTTTTATTGATTGTTTCAAATGTCTTAAGCGGACAGAGAGTTGCTACCTTCATTAGTGAAGGAGATCTCGCTATGAAACTCGGTAATTGGAATGCTGCGATTAATATGTATTCTTCTGCGATTGATATTGACAACACAGATGCAAAAGCTTACATAAAGCGAGCAAGAGTATATGAGATAACAGGAAATGGGGATTTGGCAAAGCTCGATTATGAAAGAGCCATTTTTCACAATCCTTTTGCAAGAGTGTATTATTTGAATAAAGCACGTCTTGAACTTTTGGGTAAAAATTTCTATGGCGCTGGCGAAAATCCTTTATTTAATCCCATCAATGAAGGTATTTTAACATTTACCTCTTCTTTTCAGATGACTGAGCGTATGTTACGCAATCGTTACATAGATGCTTTCGATAATCTTGAATCCCGGCTCCGGGTGGGGGAGGGAGACACAGATGTATATCTGAGAGATGCACTACTCCTGTTTAATAGAGGCGACTATCAGGAAGCTATTGTGTTGATAGGAGAAATGAAAGCCAATTCTGATGTAACCACTTTAATGTATGATCTCGAGGGGTTGATTTTATTGCATAACGGTGGCATAGAAGATGCGATTGATGCATTTACACAAGCCATTATGCTTCAACCTCACTACAGCCAGGCATATCAGAACAGAGCCTATGCCTATGTGAGAATGGGTAATATGGATCATGCATTAAAAGATTATGAAATGGCAATATCTTTAGACAGGGATCAAGCCGATTTGCACTTTCAACGGGGACTTGTATTTTGTCATCTGGGCAGATATGAATCCGCTTTACAGGATTTTTCAAAAGCCCGTCAATTGGAACCAGATTTTAGTCAGGCTACATTCAATTGGATATTTACGCTGATGTTAACCGGTAAATATACGGATGCATACTTTCATATTAATAACAGATTAAATGAAAATCCCCGTGACCCTTCTTCTTATTATCTAAGAGCATCATTGTATTTTATTTACGGCGACTATACAAAGGCGATTAATGATTTTACACTTTACCTGGATCATTTTCCCAATGATCCTTATGCCATATTCAATCGCGGAATGGCCTATATACTTAAAAACCAGGTAATTACCGGTTGTAATGAACTGATCAGAAGTTTTCAGGGTGGATTTTTACTTGCCGAAGAGGTTAACCTTGCATTTTGTAGAGTATAGTGGAATATTAAATTAACCCCAATAATTTCATTCTTTATCAGGAGGGAAGCCAATCCTTGTAAATAGTATTCAGTTCCATATTCCATTGACTACAGTTACAACAGAATTAACAAATACTTAATTTGAGTTTCAGGGAAATTCCCAAAGGATTGATCATACTTGCCTGCTACTTGAATATGCATTTTCAAGTTAGAGAGTGCTGAATATTGATATATGTATTTATGGCAAGGAATTTTCGATTAGACCTCAACAGACCGTATTTAAATTTGCTGGAATTTTTGGTGAAGGAAAGAACTTTTCTTTTCATTGTCCTCACCGGATTTTTGTTATCAGCAATTGTAACGGGATATGGCCAGATAGCCATGTGGCTTGGGTTTTTGTTTGCAGCTTATTCCGCAGTAGCCAACGACAGCATCCAATCTTTAGGAACATTTATTGAAAGCAATAAACAAAGGCCCTGGTGGATTTTATGGATGTTTGTTGGATTCATTTTTTTAGGTACGGTAACATTTAGTTTTATCTATTTTGATGGGGATGTTACTTATCAGAGATTGATCAATACAGAAGGTCAAACCTATTATCCCCACCCTGAAAATTTTAGTTTTTTCCAAGTCATTGCACCATTGGTTTTATTGATAATGACGAGACTAAAAATGCCTGTGTCCACTACTTTTTTGTTGCTTAGTGTGTTTAGTTTTGATTCAGAGGGAATTACGTCGATAGTATTCAAGAGTCTTACAGGTTATGTATTATCATTTATTATATCTTTTTTCGTTTGGCTTTCTTTGTATAGAATGATAAAAAAATACTTCAAAAGCCGTAAACATCATGGTGGATGGTGGGTTATTCAATGGTTAGTCAGTGGATCATTGTGGGCTGTTTGGTTAATGCAGGATGGCGCTAATATAGCAGTATTTTTACCCAGGCAGCAAAGTTTAATTCAGTTTATTATATTTGCCGGCACCATATTTTTCGGTCTTGGTCTCCTTTTTTATTTAAGAGGTGATAAAATACAGGAAGTGGTCAGTGAAAAGATTCGGATATCCGATGTCAGGGCAGCAACTCTGGTGGATTTTACTTATGTGTTGTTGTTGATTTATAAGTTATTTGTCAGTACGGTTCCCCTGAGTACCACATGGGTATTTTTGGGAGTCATTGGAGGAAGAGAAATTGCTGTTGCTTTTGCAAGGAAAAAAAATGGAAGTAAACATAAATACAAGTCTGTGAGAATGATTGGAAAGGACGTAGGCAATGCAGGCATTGGACTGATGGTTTCCGTAGCTCTTGCTGCTGGAGCTAATCCCGGAATCAGGGAAGAATTATTTTCCTTTTTCTCGAATTTTTTATATTGATTTTTCTAATTTTTTTAAATACTGAACTCTATGAGAATTCTTTTTTTATCAGTTATTATCATATTATTGAATGGTAAAATGAGTGGGCAATACGAAGATAAACCTTCGTTGATTGTCCAGGTGGTTGTAGATCAATTGCGATACGATTATATATCAAAATACTGGAGTCATTATAGTGATGATGGATTTAAAAAGTTAATAAAAGAGGGGTATTTTAATGCCAACGCACATTATTCACAAGTGCCTACTTATACAGGGGTTGGCCATGCAATCATCGCCACCGGAACTACACCCTCCATTCATGGTATTGCAGGAAACAATTGGTATGACAGAGAGCAAAAAAAGTTGGTTTATTGTGTTGAAGATGAAACCGTAGAAACGGTGGGTTCATTTTCAAATGAAGGTAAATTTTCACCGCGCAATTTAATTTCCAATACGTTTGCAGATCAGTTGAAGATACTGCATCCTCAAAGTAAAACCATTGGAATTTCATTGAAAGACAGAGGAGCGATACTTATGGCAGGCCATCTGGCAGATGCAGCGTATTGGTTTGACGGAAGTGAAGGAAAATTTATCACAAGTAATTACTATATGGATGAACTGCCGGAATGGGTAGTGCAATTTAATGAAGAAAATCCACCCCAAAAGTATCTGAATACAATCTGGGAACTATCCAGGAATGCTGAGGATTATATCTTTTCAACCGAAGATAATATGCCATTTGAAGGCAAGTTGGATGGGATGGTGGATCCGGTTTTTCCCTATAACCTGGCATCGTTGTATGAGTCATTCGGACCCGGCCTGATCAGAACTACACCTTTTGGGAATACCTATACATTTGATTTTGCAAAAGAAACTATAGTCCGGGAAGATTTAGGGAAGGATGCATTTACTGATTTGATCAGTATCAGTTTGTCTTCTCCTGATTATCTGGGGCATGTGTTTGGGCCCCATTCAATGGAAATAGAAGATCATTATATTCGATTAGACGAGGACTTTGCAAATTTTATACTTTTCCTTGAATCATGGGTAGGCAAGGAAAATCTATTATTGTTCATCAGTTCTGATCACGGAGTAGCGGACATACCTGCATATGTCAAAGGAAATACTTCATACTTTCCTGACAGATTTCTAAGAGACACATTAAAACGGTTTTCAATCGAAAATTTTGGGGAAGACTTGATTGAATTTGTATTCAATGACCAGATTTATATTGATAGGAGTAAGGTCAAAGGGTTGAAAATCCCTTTCGGCGAACTGAAACAAACTATAATGGAATGGTTGGTTGGCCAGGAAGGGATTGCCGGAGCAGGGGATCCTTCCTTCGGACATTGTATTGCAGATCGAAGTATTTGTGAGCGTATGCAAAATGGTTATCATCCCAAACGAAGTGGAGATGTTTTTTATGTCAAATCACCGGGATGGATTGATCAATATAATCTCCGTGGAGGAACCACCCATGGTAGTCCATTTCCTTATGATACCCATGTGCCTGTTATCTGGTATGGGTTTAAGACCCAATCAGGCATCTCTCATGAGAGAGTGGCTATCAAGGATATAGCACCTACCCTTTCAAGTTTGCTGGGCATCAATTACCCCAATGGAGCTACAGGTTTACCTATGAAAGAATATCTTGATACTATTTTTAAAAAGTAAATGGATTGTTTGATTTTCAATTGCAATATCCGGATTGAACCTATATAAGGTGTAGAATTGTGTATGTACTAGGGAGTATAAAGCATTTCCTGGTGAGGTATTCCGTCTTCAAAAAAGTATTTTCCGTAGTTTACAAATCCAAATTGGCTATAAAATGAATCTAAATAAGATTGGGCTTTAATTAAAATTTTTTTGCCAGGGTGCCATTGCAGAATTCTATGGATGGATAATTGGATCAGTTTATACCCTTCGCCTGATTTCCGGCAATTGGCTTTTATAATCACCCGGCCAATGGAGACATAGGATAATGGATGAATCTCAGGTGGTAAAATTCTTGTATAGGCTACCAGGACTTCTTTTTGAAATCCCATAATGTGGAAGCAAAAGGGATCTAATTCGTCAAGATCCTTGTATAGGCAATGTTGTTCGATGCCAAAAATATCATGTCTCAATTGCGCCAATTGATACAGCTCCTGTAATTGCAGATCAGAAAATGTCTTTATACGGTAACGCGTTACTTCCAAGTGTATATTATTTCTGATATAAGCATAAAAACTTTCTTGCTATTCAATGATTTTAAGGCTCTTCAGCATGGATTCCTGAAAAAGTAGGCTTATAATTTTTGCGGAAAGCATTATTAATTTGATACTTGCCTGCCATACCGATTTTAGTGCCGCTATCATCCATCAGTTCTTTGAAAAAAGTACATTCCAGATCATTGGTGAAAAATATGTGATCAAAAGGCACTGACAAAGATGAAGGCATAATATCTCTTCGGCTATTATGTAAATTATTCATCGATCTGAACGTCCTTATCCGGTTAGACCAGTACACTTCATTAAATTCGCCCAGTATTATGGTGGGTTTATGATGATTTTGAATCTTTTCTGCAAGACCAATCCACTGCTGGTCAGCTGTCCTGCTATTGATTCTGTCCAAAGGAGGGGTAATATAAGTTGAGTAAATTACAACAGGTATGGTACTGATGAGAAATTCTGAAATAATACATGGTTTTTCACCAAAATACTCCATTCGAAAAGAATTCATGGGGAGTTTACTAAACAATGCAATGCCGTGGGGATCAATTCTGGATTCTTTTAACTGGTGAGGATACTTTTCATATAGTGTATTCTCCAAAACCTTGTCCCAATTGGGAGAATATTCCTGTAATGAAATGATATCAGCATCCAAACGCATTAAGTACTCTGAAAAGGCGTTCAGATCCATTTGGTGGCTGTTTAAATTGATATGCGCTATACTGATGGCATCGTCTTCATTTTCTTGAGGCAGCAAAAGGTGTATATTGCCTTCATTCTTCAAAAATAAGCACAATAATGTGGTACAGGCCAAAGTGACAAACATCAATCTTTTCTTGTTGAGTATAAAAAGGAGCATAGAAAACGCAAAGAGCCCAAGTGTGATGTGTACACCATAATTAGAAAATTTCTTAAACAGGTTTACATCACCAGGAAAAATTACTGTTAAAGTAATAAACACCAACATCAACCCACAAACATGGTTGAACAGGTTAATATTTTTCATAAAGGGCGGCGTATCTTGCTTCAAAGATATTAAAATATTATTTAAAATTCAAATTTCTCTCGCTAATACGGCAGGAAGTTTTCTAATGGCTGTATTACCATCGGGATGAAAAATTTCAATTACCACAATATATATACCCATTCTGGCTATCTGACCCTGATCATTGGTGCCATCCCATTGAAGGAAACCCGATGTGGATAAAGTAAAGTTATTGGTAAGTCTTTTGACTGGAGTCCCCATATCGCTGAATATGGTCACTTTGGCTACATAATTGCTTTTGTCAAGATGGTAATCGATGATTAATACATCCCTATCACCGTCTCCATTAGGCATGAAAGTTTTGTAACGTAAAGAAAAATCCCTGACTTCCTCAGAAAACTCAATGGCAGCGCTATTCCGGTAGCCCGGACTGGCAAAATTCACTGATGAAGCCGCTGAAGTCCAGTTATTCCGGTCATTGGTAGGTAGCACGGTATTAATTCTTTCAAGGCTAACCCCTTTGGGATTGTTGATGATGGGGCTATGAAAATTTTCCTCATAGTCAAATTCATCGATGATATTTTCTCCCATTAATAAAGTCACATTGCCATCATTATTGTTGAATGCGGGTAAAGGGTTTTGAATAATGTTTGCCTGCTCAGGGGCTTGATAAGAGTGGCGTACTTCTTCTGCCCTTATCGCTATGGCAACATACTCATTCGGGAAAAGGTCAAATCGTTGGTTTACTGTCTGGGATCGGTTGTTTTGACTGTTGAATATCACCAACCCCTGAATATTAATGAACTTTTCAGATTTGTTGTATAACTCAATAAAATCTTCCTCTCCCGTTTTTGGGTTAAACAGAATTTCATTAAGAATTATATCCCCTTTGGATGGAGGTACAGCAAGATATAAATTTTCAATAATTTCATTTCCCATGGCATTTCCTGTAAGATCTTCTATGTTCATAACAGCAAGCTTGTAAAAAAAACCACTTTCAAAGAGAGTATTAAAGCGAAGTTTTACAACATTTCTTACTACCGAAGCTTCAACCGGCCTTATCGCAGGTTGCTCTAATATGTAGTTTTGCACGTTTGTCGCAGTTGATTCTTCTATGAGTTCATCAAAAATGATAGTGATTTCATCGGTTCCAGATAAAAAGGCTTCATAAATAGAGGGTGGCGTTATGTCCTCCCGTTTTATATCAATGCCCACGTCGTCAATGAAAAAACCAGTGGTTCGGGTAGCTGTATACTCGGTTAAGAATCCAAAATGCCCCTGGGGTTGAATAGTAATATCATTTTCATAAAATTCGATTTCGGGTGCAAGCAGACGCTCACCGGTGTAATCTGTTTTAATTACCCAAAAATCATTGGTGTCTTTCTCTACCAATATCCTTACATTAGGACTTTCTGCCACTGCAGCCATCGTACCTCTTGCCAATTCTTGTTCCTGACCGGGTCGAAACCTAAAAAATGATATGGCGTCATTTGGCCCATTTTCTCCGATTTGAATAAAATAACCTTCTGCCATTTGTATATCCTCATGACTTGAATAAAAATACCAGCGTAACCGGTTATTGTCAGAGGGTGGAAAATTTAAACGTACATAAGCAGTTGTCGCAAACGCCTCGGGAAATGTAGAGGGTCTGTAAATATAGGAGCGTCCGGCACCAGGAGCATTCAATTGTAATTGCTGATTGTTGTTGATAATAAAATGTTGAACATCACCTTTCCACCCGGTCAAATCATTCGAAAAATCTTCAAAAAACTGACCATAAAGTATAGAGAAAGAAAAAATCCATATGAATGAGCAAAATAAAAAGGAAACAGGCATAATGAATAAAAGCTGTTTAAATCATAAATATAAGCATATGATATGGTATAGCACAAATCAATTCAGTGATTTCATGTTATAAAACTTTTGATATTTTGGGATTATTGAATAAAATTCTAAATTACTGTACATCATTGATCATAAAGAAGGAATATAAAATCGTTTCTTAAATTGAATTCAATTACATTTGCACCTCCAAAAGAGTCACTGATAAAAAGAATAAAACTGGTACAACTATTGTCTTTTGGAAAGAGTACGAAACCGTTTGATGACATTATAATGAGTAATATATGAATATTGCGGTTATTGGAGTTACAGGTTTGGTTGGAGGTGTTATTTTGGAAGTTTTGAAAGAAATGAATCTTCCGGTCACCCGGTTGATCCCTGTAGCATCATCGCGATCTGTTGGCAGGACGATTGAATTTGATTCCAGAACCTGGACAATTTTGGAGATGGAAGAAGCCATTTCTTTAGCTCCGGATATTGCTATTTTTTCAGCGGGGGCACAAACATCTTTAACCTATGCACCGCGATTTGCTGAAGTAGGTTCCTTCGTCATTGATAATTCTTCTGCCTGGAGAATGCATGAAGACATCAAATTGATTGTACCTGAAATCAATGCACATCTGATTGGCACTGCTGACCGAATTATAGCAAATCCAAATTGTTCGACCATACAGATGGTCGTTGCACTGGCACCATTGCAGAAAAAGTATGGCATAAAAAGGTTAGTGATTTCGACCTATCAATCTTTTACTGGCACAGGAGTAAAAGCTGTTCAGCAATATGAATCGGAAAAAATGGGTATAGAAGCAGGAGAGAAAGCGTATTTGCATCCCATATTTGAAAATTGTATTCCTCATTGTGATGTTTTTTTTGAAAATGGATATACTAAAGAGGAAATGAAATTGGTGCATGAAACCAGGAAAATCCTTCAGGCACCTCATATACAGATTACGGCTACGGCTGTTCGCGTACCAGTATATGGAGGACACTCTGAGTCTGTAAATGTCGAATTAGCAAGCGCTTTTGAAATGAAAGACGTTAAGTATATATTGGAACGTGCACATGGACTGAAATTATTGGATCGGCCGGGGGATGCTATTTATCCTATGCCTTTGATGGCCAAAAACAAAAATGATGTTTTTGTAGGTCGGCTAAGAAGAGACGAATCATTGGAAAATGGTTTAAATATGTGGATCGTAGCGGATAATCTCCGTAAAGGAGCGGCTACCAATGCGGTACAAATTGCAGAATATTTGTACAAAAACGGATTAGTAAAGGCAGCAATGCCGGCATAATGAAATGAATATGAGAAAAAGAATTGTGATTTGGGGTAGTGATGAAAATGACGACAAAGTATTGCTGGCCCTGGAGCTAATGGAAAGGGAAAATAAAGTACATATTTTTTTATTTTCAGAAAAAGATGCAACGGAAGTTTTCTATACCCAGATGATGAATATGTGGCGGGACGGACAGGAAGTGATTTTTCCGGAATCTACCCGCGAAATTGAAAGAGATCTTTCTGTAAGCGATGATCTTTTACCGGAAAATATTCGTGTGGATCGTCCTGACATTATCAGTCTTGCCAAAACCCAATGGCACTTTATCGTATTGTCCAATAAGCTTTATTCCATGTATAAATCTGAATTGGAAGATTTGAAAGAAAAGATTGACCAGCTCGTTGAGTTTGAAGATCCTTATTGGGAAGAGTTAAAGACTTTTTGGTTAAAAATCAGTGACCAGCTTAAGGAAAAAAATATTTTCAGAGAACATGCAGATAGTCTGAAGAATAAAACCGATGAATGTTTTGCCAAACTGAAGGAGCTGAAAAAGGCTTCAGGTCAAAAATTCAGGCATGAATCTGCTGATATTGCTCAGACTTTTATGGATAGAATCAATACCATTAAAGAAAAGGTAGAGAATGGTATGGGCCTGAATCCATTATTTGATGAATTAAAGGTGATTCAATCAGAGTTTAAGTCAGCTTCCCTGTTAAGGAAGGACCAGCAGAATGTTTGGTCTAATCTGGATCAATTGTTTAAAAAAATAAAAGAAAAAAGATCCGGTAAAAGAATAAAAGATGCCGGAAATGCTCTCAACAGATTAACTAAACGATATGAAGGTTTGATAGCAGCTATTTCCAAAATGGAAAAATCAATTCTTGGGGATCAAAAGGAAATGGATTTTCAACTTAAGCGAATTGCCGAGACCGATGGTCAATTGGAAGCTCAAATCCGGCAGGCAAAAATAAAAATGATAGAAGAGACCATTTCTTCAAAAAAGAACAAACTCGATGACATGTACAGGACGAAAGAAATACTTGAAGAGAGTTTGAAAAGGGAAAATCAGCGCATCGAAGATAGAAAAAAGGTTCAGGAGGTAGAGAAGGCAAAACAGGTTGTCGCAGAAAAGATAGCCAATGAAATTGCAGAGCAAGCAGAAAAAATGGAAGAGCAGGCCGACATTCTAATAAAAGCAGCAACCGACATCAGCGAAACGAAAAGAAAAATGGCCCCACCCTCCATTAAAACCCGTTCAGAAACAGATGCACCTGTTAATCTGGAGGGAAGTCATAAAACAGAGGAAGAATAAAAGCTCCTTAATCTTTTCCCTGATTTTATTTGATTGCATGATAGTGTTTCATTATTTTGGTGCAAAAAGGTGGTATGCCTTGGGAAAACACCATTGATGTCAGGAAAGGTATTGAACTTAATACGATTGCACTCAGCGATTTTTTAAAAAGTCATCTTGGAAACCATCATGAATTAAAGGAAGTCAGACAATTTTCCGGGGGATATAGCAACCTTACTTATCTGCTGATTACCAATGAAACAGAGTGGGTGCTCAGGAAACCACCTCCCGGTGTTTTAATAAAAACTGCACATGATATGAGAAGGGAGTATACCATTCTCATGAAATTAAAGCCACATTTTAATAAAATTCCTGCTCCATTGGTTTATTGCGAAGATGAAAACATATTAGGTACTCCATTTTATATTATGCAGAAAATCCAGGGAGGAGTTTTAAGAGTAGAAAATTTAAAGGTAGTAAAACCTACTTTTAATGATTTTGCAAAATTATCTAAGGAATTTGTTTCACTTCTTGTACAGTTACACCAATTGGATCCGGTAAGCACCGGCTTAATTGATCTTGGCAAACCTGAAGGATATATTGAGCGTCAGGTAACTGGCTGGATTGCGAGATATGAAAGATCAGCTACCGATCAAATTCCTGAAATGGAATACTTGTCCCGTTGGCTTTCCGATCATATGAAGCATGAAAATAAAATGGCGCTGATTCATAATGACTTTAAGTATGACAACCTGATTTTAAATGAAGCGTGCATATGGGACGTGAAAGCAGTTGTAGACTGGGAAATGGCAACCGTAGGACATCCCTTCATGGATGTGGGTACCTGTCTGGCGTACTGGACTGAAGATCAGGATCCGGTAGCTTTCAGAAACTTTAATACGACATGGTTACCTGGAAATTATACCCGCAAACAATGGGTGGAGGAATATGAAAATATTGCCGGAGTAACCATTGACAATGTTGAATTTTTCTGTGCCTTCGGTTTGTATAAAGTGGCTGTGATTGCGCAACAGATCTATGCCAGATATAAACAGGGGATTGCCAAGGATCCCCGATTTGGAGCGGCTCCAAATCGGGGATCCTTGGCAATCCCCTGTTTATATCTGGC
>DAOLDB010000037.1:0-38483 GCA_035327565.1 Saprospiraceae bacterium | reverse complement strand
ATCGATCCATGAGGCCAGCCAGTTTCCTCGCCTGCTCACTACTGAAGTCGCCGGTTGGGATTTTAATGCCAACCGCCACAAATCCAGGCTGTTTTTGAGTGAATACATTAAATTTTAACCAATTGGAATAGTTTTCATTCATTGAATTATCTTCAATAAATATATTGCCAGAACCAGGTGGCTGATCATCCCCCTCATCTACCACAGCAACCGGATATGAGTGATAAGGCATTGAAGTACTTTGCTCATCTACCCACTTTTTAAAAGTATCTAAACCTTCGTCGTCTATCAAAAATTTTAATCTGGCTTTGTGTCTTCTTAATCTTTCACCGTATCGATCAAAAACCCTGAGCACGGCTTCCGTCAGTGGAATAATTTGATCAGAAGGGAGAAAATCGTACAACAAATCTGCATGTCTGGGTTGTGATCCTATGCCTCCACCTACTACAACACGAAATCCTCTGATATCTTCTGCAATCTTCGGGATGAAACCCAAATCATGGGCAAATGTATATGCATCGTCTTTATCACTACTGGAAAAAGCAATTTTGAATTTTCGACCCATATCCTGACAGACAGGGTTTCGGAGAAAATATTCAAACATGGCTTTTGCATAAGGCGAAACGTCAAAGGCTTCTTCAGGATCAACTCCTGCAAATGGTGAGGCAGTTATATTTCTTACTGTGTTTCCACAAGCCTCCCGCAAGGTAATTTTACTTTCTTCTAGTTCAGTCCAAAGCTGTGGTGTTTTATCCAAACTCACATAATGAATTTGAATATCTTGCCGGGTTGTAATATGAAGATTACCTGTCGAGTATCGATCACTTACATCCGCAAGCTTTCTCAGTTGTACGGTAGAGCATTGACCCAATGGCATTTTTATGCGCACCATCTGTACTCCTTCCTGTCTTTGGCCATAGATTCCCCTTGCTAAACGAAGGCTTCTGAACCGGTCTTCATCCATAACTCCGTTTCTGAAAGCGTGAATCTTTTTTTCCAATTCGATAATATCCTTTTCAACTACCGGATTCTCAAGTTCAGTACGAAAACTATGCATAACTCTTCATTTTTGTTTTTGAATCAAACTGACTCCTGACGTATTGAGGGTAAGCGGATCAATTACGATAAATTCGCTACCTGATCTCTTTCTTTGATAGGGTCTGACATGCACAGGTTCGGACAGAGTCCATGTAACTACTGCCAGGTCATTCAATCCTACACTTTCTGCCGGAAGTTGTTGAGTACTGTATAAATCGATTTTATACTTAATTTCTTTTACCTTGCCCATCAGGCTTTTTGAACCCATCTGAATCCAATACTTTTTGCCTGGGTTCAGAGGAGTTGAATCCATCCAACAAGTTTCTGTAAGTACTTCTTCGACGGGCGTATATTCTATTTCTTTTTTATATATCCATATACCACGGGACACATCAATTTCATCTTCCAGTAATAAAGTGCCGTTTTCATTTTGCGAAAGCGATGGAAGCGAATTTCCATATTGCAGGATTTTAGCAATTCTAGTCCTTGCTTGACCTTGTCGGATATAGACTTCATCGCCGACAAACAAAGTTCCATTATTAAGTTTTCCAAACAACCATCGCTTGTTTGTTTTCTGTTTTCCGGCTTTCCCATTCCATACGTATTGAACCTGGAAAAAAGGTTCCTCAAAACGATGTAAAGGGATTTGTATAGATTCCAAAGTTTGCAATAAAGGTGATCCCTCAAACCAATGCATATGATCAGATCGGGATGAAATATTATCTCCGGTTAATGCCGAAATCGGTAGAAAATGAATCCTGGTCGGAGTGGATTGGAAATATTGATTGACTTCTTTGAAGGATAGTACCAATTCATCAAAAGCAAGTTTTGAATAGCTTATCAGATCCATTTTGTTGATGCAAATGATCAATTCAGGTATTTGTAAAGTATGTGCAATTCTGAGGTGTCTCCGTGTTTGCTGGCTCAAACCTTTGGTGGCATCCAATAAAATTAATATCACGTCCGCTTTGGAGCTGGCGGTGATCATATTTCGTGTATATTCTTCATGACCGGGAGAATCAGTGATGATGTACCTTCTTGTCTTTGTTGTGAGGTAAATGTGTGATACATCAATGGTGATTCCTTGTTCTCGTTCTGAAGAAAGTCCGTCAGTGGCCAGTGATAAATCCAAAGTATTGCTACCTCTCCGGTGACTGACAGCTCGGATATAATCCAATTGGTCTTGTTTCAATGACCGGGTTTCATATAAGAGTCTCCCGATCAACGTACTTTTGCCGTCATCGACACTTCCTGCAGTTGCTATTCGAATAATGTCCATTCCTTTGGTATGTATTTAAAAATAACCGGCCTTTTTTCTCACCTCCATAGCGGAATCGCTTCTTTTGTCATCAATTCTCGTTCCCCTTTCAGAATATCCTGAAACAGTGATCTCATTGATGATATCATCAAGTGAACTCGCTCTGGAAGCAGTAGCAGCGGTACAAGTCATATCACCTACAGTTCTGAAACGAACCCATTCCTCTTTGATCTTATCTTCCGGTGTTACTATCAAATAATCAGAAACGGGTATCAAAAGATTTTCACGCTCTAATACAGGCCGAGGGTGGGCAAAATAGATAGGGGGGATATCTATATTCTCTTCTTTAATATAGTTCCATATGTCCAGTTCAGTCCAGTTGGAAATGGGAAAAACACGGATATTTTCACCATTCCTTATTTTGCCGTTATACAAATCAAAAACTTCAGGGCGTTGTTTTTTTTCATTCCATTGACCAAAAATGTCCCTGATTGAAAATATCCGCTCTTTTGCCCTGGATTTCTCTTCATCCCTTCGAGCACCCCCAATACAAGCATCGAGTCTAAATTCTTCAATGGTATCGAGCAAAGTCACTGTTTGGATTCCGTTTCTGCTTGCAGATTTACCAATTTCTTCCAATGCCTTACCCTGATCAATGCTATTTTGTACATAACGGACGATCAGTTGCAGCCCATGACGAGCGACAAGTTGATCTCTGAAATCCAAAGTTTCTGGAAAATTGTGGCCGGTATCGATATGTATCAAGGGAAAAGGGATGGGGCATGGGGTGAACGCTTTCAAAGAAAGATGTACCAAAACAATGGAATCTTTTCCTCCAGAAAATAGTAATGCCGGCCGTTCAAATTGACCGGCCACCTCACGAAGAATATAAATAGATTCATCTTCCAGGTTTTTTAATAAAGCATTCATGTATTGAGCTTTTGGGCTTTATTTGATTGACTATAGTGTAAGCCACATTCTTTATTACTTTCTTCCCACCACCAGCGCCCTGCCCGGGCATCCTCTCCAGCCAAAACCGCTCGCGTACAGGGTGCACATCCAATGCTTAGAAATCCGCGATCATACAATTCATTATATGGAATATCGTGGGTTTTGATGTATTGAAAAATGTCTTCATATGACCAATGGATCAAAGGGTTATATTTTAATATACCCGTAGATCGATCTTCTTCCAGGAGATCAAGGGTACCCCTGAAAGCAGATTGCTCTTTTCTCAATCCGGTAATCCATAAACCGGCGCTGCTTAATGCTCTGATCAGTGGATTGATTTTTCTGATTTGACAACAATTATGTCTAAAGCGTTCTGATTGATAGAATCCATTGATTCCCTGCTGATTTATCAAGGCTTCCAACTCTCCGGAATCTGGATAATATGCTTTTATTTTAATTTTGAAATGTTCTTCAGTCTCCTGCCAAACCCGGTAAGTTTCATTAAAAAGTCTCCCGGTATCCAATGTAAATATTTTCACAATATCGAAATGGTTGCGAAGCAAATGAGTCAACACCTGATCTTCCAGACTGAATGATGTGGAAAACACAATGTTCTCTTCGATAATATTGGACAAATGTAATACAGCGCTTTCCACGGAAAGACTTTGAAGGAAGTCCTGAATATTAGTGTTTTGTAATATCAAATTCATGTTCAGAATCAACTTGTTATGACATTTACTTTTGGTTTGAACATTGTCCGGACTATTTCATCATTTGTCACGATACCACCTTTTTAACCTATACAAATCATTTATAAGGGCAAATATAAAGTTTAATTTCATACAAAACCTATATATAATATAAAATCTATAGCATCTATAGGAATAAATGTTAAATTTTTTCATTGTTTGACATTCGGATATTTCTTAGAGGAGTTATAGATCTATTGAAATATATGTCAGTCATACCAGGCAAGGAAAATTATTTATCTTCATGTTTTCATCATGGATAGTATTAAAAAAGCAAAATGATTTCCAAGAAGTGTAAGTATGCCATAAAGGCCATCCTTTATATTGCTCGTCATGAAAAAGATCGCAGGCCTGTTTTTTCATCAGAGATTGCAGAAAATGAAGGAATTCCACGGAAGTTTCTGGAAAGTATATTATTGGATCTGAGAAACAATCGAATATTAATGAGTCGCAGGGGAAGACAAGGGGGGTACAGATTACTTAAAAAGCCGGAGGAAATCAATTTTACAGAGATTATAAGGATCATGGACGGGCCTATAGCTATGTTGCCCTGTGTCAGTCTCAACTATTACTCACCTTGTCACGAATGCAAGGACGAAGAAACCTGTGTCATACGATTGGTATTTGAAAGAGTAAGAGATGCCACACTTGACGTATTAAATCAAAGCACCGTTGAAAAACTCATTGAAGAACCTTAAAATTTCCAACGGACAAAAGCTTCAATTGCTTCATATTCAGCCAGGCCTAAAGTGTTGTAAAGATGGGCGGTCTCTCTGTTCCGATCCTCTGCCCGTTGCCAGAATTCTCTGGCATCATTTCCAGGAAAAACAGGATGATCTTTCTGTGACTGATGAATAAAAATAGCCTTCCTTTTCCTCAGGAGTTCATTCGGGCTGATGGGGATAGCCATTTCGATTTCGTCAATAGGCCACTCGTGCCAGGCTCCCCGGTAAAGCCAGAGATAGCAATCATTCCACCAGGATTTTTGCCGGGTTCGATTAAATGCCTCAAAAATTGCATCAAGACAGACTCTGTGTGTGCCATGAGGATCAGCGAGGTCTCCGGCTGCGTACACCTGATGAGGCTTTATATGGTTAAGCAGATCCACTAATATCTGATAGTCAATTTCGGATAATTTGTTTTTCCTTGAACTTCCGGTTTCATAAAACGGCATATTTAAAAAATGGATATGATCATCTTTAACTCCACAAAATTTTGCAGCACTTCGGGCTTCTTCTTTTCTGATTAAACCTTTGATCAACCGGACTTCAGAAATATCTTTTTCTTCTTGTAGTTTATTTTCAAGGAAGTGGGATATTTTCCCCAAGGTTTCAAAAAGCATTTGATTTTGTACCCCGATCTCCCGGCAAAAATCAGCCATAAACTCATTGAATCTCCAGGCGTCTTTATCATGGATAGCAATGTTTCCTGATACCTGGTAAGCGATATGAACATCATGGCCTTGCTCAACAAGTCGCAATAATGTTCCTCCCATTGAAATTACATCATCATCCGGATGGGGGCTAAATATTAGTATTCTTTTTCTGGCGGGTATGGCTCTTTCCGGCCGGTTGCTATCATCGGCGTTGGGCTTTCCTCCTGGCCATCCTGTAATAGTTTGTTGAAGTCTGTTAAATATCTTAATATTCAATGAGTAAGCTGAATTGTATTCTGCAATCAGTTCTGATAAACCATTGGTAATGTAATCTTCATCCAATAGTTTGAGAATAGGTTTGTTAAGCTTTAATGAAAGCCATATCACAGCTTTGGCAATGAGGGCATCATCCCAATTGCAAATTCCTGCTAACCAGGGGGTTTTGATTTTTGTCAACTCTGTAGCAGCAGACTTATCCAGGTGAAATTTTACCTGTGGATGATTTTGAAGATAGGTGGCCGGTATCATCTCCGAAATGTCTTCTTCGACCGTTTTACGTACAATATCCGCTTTATGAGAGCCCCAAGCCATGATATAAACTTGTCTTGCTTTCATAATGGTGTCTATTCCCATGGTGATAGCACGGTATGGAACATTTTCCTCTTTTACAAAATCCTGAAGAGCATCCTGTCGAGTAAGGTGGTCTAATTTTACCAGCCGGGTCTTCGAGGACAGCCATGAGCCGGGTTCATTAAAAGCGATATGACCGGTTCTTCCAATGCCCAGAATTTGAATATCAATGCCTCCCAGAAGTTCAATTTTCTTTTCGTAATGTTGGCAGAACTTCTCAACTTCATCTATGGGCAGACTTCCATCCGGTATATGGATATTATCCGGAACAATATTAATAAATTGAAAAAGATACTCATGCATAAAACGAACATAACTCTGGGCAGCTTTAGGAGAAATGGGATAGTATTCATCCAGATTAAAAGTAATGACATTGTGAAATGATAATCCCTCCTCTTTGTGCATACGCACCAGTTCATTGTATAACTTGATAGGAGAAGAACCGGTGGCCAAACCCAGTACGAGATGTTCGTTTTCCTGTTGTTTCTGCCGAATGGCCAGCGCTATATTTCTGGCAATATGTATGGAGCCTTCCTCCGGGGATTCCCATATTTTTACCGGAATTTTCTCAAATTCTTTGAGTTGATATTTTAAGGCAGATGGGAGCTTTTTTTCACTAACAGGCACAGTGATTTTCATAAAGGCAAAATTTACAAGCAAATATCTTATTATATATGATATCGTTCAAATAGCATGCCTTTTTTACCCTTAGGAAGCACTTTTCAGACATACTTCATGAATGTATTCAAGGAGATATAAACTAATGGAGGCTATAGTTTAAAGAATCCATATCCAACACTCGTTCAATGGTTTCATCAACATTATTGACTTGTTGATCGAAGACAGGCGTAGGGCCATTGATCCAATCCATTATATTTTGGTGAAAATTCAACGCATTGATTTCATCTAAAACAGTAACTCCCATTAATCTCAAAGCGGCTGCATTACAGATTTGTTCATAGTGATTCCGAATGGGTATACTCATGAGCTTTTTTTTCAGGAACATTACTTCTGCCGGTGTTTCGAAACCACCACCGGTAATTACTCCCTGCGATTCAATCAGGCTTTTAGTGAAAAGATGGTTATCTACCGGGTAGTAAGTGATATTTTTGTTTTTATACGGTTTATCAATTTCGGGCAAGAACCACTGAAATTCAATTTCTTTGATGGACAAAAATATTTTTTCCAAACAGTATGGGTGAAAGGAAGGAAGATATACCGTAATATGTTCCTGATTAGTGGGGGTGCTTTGTAATATTTCTTTTTTAATCACCGGGGGAAAGATAAAATCATCATATCGTTCAAAATGCAAACCGGCAAAGAGGGAAGAGGGGGCATAGTTTTTTAAGACCCATTCTCCCAAAGTGCTTATTTTTGAAGGCCTGGGTACCTTTTTGCTCATAAAACTTGCCTGGTGACCAAAGTGTATACATTTCTTTTTGCGGTAGGAACACGCTCGGGCAGTAATGAAGTCAAAATCATTGATTACTTTATCGTATAAATGAACGGGAAGAGATTTTGATTCACGAATGGATTTTATCAGGCTATTTTGAGTAAACATTCTTGAATAATCAAGATGCCCGCAGTTTTTGTAAAACAGACTTAATCCTGCTGAACGGTACTTCACCGGCAATGGACACTTCATCGAGGAATTTGAACCGGATAAAAACACATCTACTTCACCCCATTTTTCAAGGATTGGAATGAGTTGGTATGCTCTGCTGATGTGTCCGTTTCCGGTGGCCTGTACAGCGTATAAAATTTTCATAAGGATTCAAAGTTGCATTTTGATATTTAGCATCAATTAAAAAGAAACTTTATGCGCCTTTTTGAACACTCCCAGTTTGAATACTCCCAGTTTGAATACTAAATCATTTGTTATTTGGTCAGTGGATTCTTCTTCTGAATCAATTTCCTCGTGTATAGTATCCTCTTTGAAATGGAAGATCGACCAATGCCCATTGATATATTCCAGGGAGGTCAGATTTTCAACCCAGTCGCCACTATTCATGTATTGTATACTTCCCCTTTTACTGTTAATTTTTCGAATTACCGGTTGATGAATATGCCCGCAGATGACATAATCAAAACCATCATCAATGCCTAATTCCGCTGCGGTATTTTCAAAATTATTTATCCAGGCTACTGCATGTTTGATGCTATTTTTTACTTTTTTTGAAAATGACATTTTATCCCTACCCAACAGTGAAAGAGAAGCGTTTATAAATCGATTCAGGAGGATAAGAAAATCGTAACCTTTCCCTCCCAATTTAGCAATGATCCTTGCATACCCTTTCGTGGTAGCATCAAATACATCTCCATGAAACACCCAGTATTTCTTGCCATCCTTATGAAAGATATATTTATCAGTCAGCATAAAATGTTCAAGCCTCAGATCAGAGTATTTTCTCAGACTTTCATCGTGATTGCCTGTTATATAAATCACTTTTACCCCTTTTTCTACCCACCTAAAAATTTTGCGTAGTACCTCTACATGTGCAGCTGGAAAAAATGATTTCTTAAAATTCCAAATATCAATGATATCCCCGTTAAGAATCAATATTTCGGGTTCTATGCTTTTGAGGTATTGCAACACCTTGTCTGCTTGGCACCCATATGTTCCCAAATGAATATCACTTATAATACATATCTCTATCCTGCGCTTTCTTGACCTTACCACAAAAAATTTATAACTTATTGAAATTGTGTAATTAGTAAATTAAAACATTGCAAATGTATACTACAATTATATTTTGCGGCTTAAGGGTAAGTTAACTTACAAACAAGGTTTTGAGTGCTATATTAAGGTAATATAAAGTGCATGTTAATGGAGTAGAAATAAAAACGCCCACCTCGGAGAGAGGCAGGCGCATCAAAACAAAACGAAAAACCAACTTTACCACTTTAACATAATTCTTAGGTATTTTGTTATAATCCCTTTCTTAATTTCGTCTTTATTTTTAATGATTTACCATCGCGATTGATATTAAGTTCAATGGTATCACCTACTTTATTGAATTTCATTTTTTCTTTGATGACATGATATCCATCTACGGGATCTCCATTGATTGCGGTGATAACATCACCAGGTAAAATACCTGCTAATTGGGCTGCACCACCCATTTCTACTTCATCAATATAAAAGCCTGAGAATGTTTTCAGCTTAAATTCCTGAATTATTTCTTCATCTACATCATAGCCTGCTATCCCCAAATTAATTTTTCTGTCGATATCTCCACCGCCTTCAATGATTTCATTCACTACTTTTTTCACCAGGTTGGAAGGGATTGCAAAGGAGTAGCCTGCGAATACACCTGTTGGGGTAGCAATGGCGGTATTGATTCCTATTAACTCTCCTTTAGTGTTCACTAAAGCTCCTCCGCTGTTTCCCGGGTTAACCGCAGCATCGGTTTGAATAAACTCCTCTATTTTCTTTTCTCCCTTTATGATGTCGAGCTCTCTCCCTTTAGCACTGACAATACCTGCTGTAACAGTGGACGTTAGGTAACTGAATGGGTTTCCAACGGCAAGTACCCATTCTCCTACTTTTAGCTTATCAGAATCTCCATATCTTAAAATAGGTAATTGTTGAGCTTCAATTTTTAAAACGGCCAAATCAGTGCTGGGGTCGGAGCCAATTTTTTCGGCTTTATATTCTTTTCCCGAAGGGAGGGTAACTTTGATATGATCGGCAAATCCTACTACATGGTTATTCGTTACAATATACCCATCGTGAGAAATAATAACTCCAGATCCGGACCCTTCGCGGGGGCGGTAAAAATTACGACCAAACATATCATTTCCAAAAAAATCGTCAAATCCAAAGAAATCCTGCCAGGGCGACCATCTTCTCTGCTGTCTTTCTTGTTCCAGGCGTTGCTGGGCCAATTTCCGACTTTCCTCAGCATGGATATGGACTACTGCAGGAGTAGATTTGTCAGAAGCTTCCACAAAATCAAAAGCAAGAGGAGATAGTAAAATATTATTACCTGCAACATGAAAGCTTGATTTATTTTGAAAAGGGTCAGAAATGATTTTTCCGGATGATGCGAACTGACTCTGTATACCTAACGCTACCATCCCTCCGAGGATACTTGCCAGAAAAAGGTATAAAAATGGTTTCATATCATTGGTTTTTCAAAACAACAGCTTTCCCTGATAATTTTATGCTCTGAACAGAATATAAGTTATTTCCTCAAGAAAAACTTTAAGACAGAAACGGGAAGATTCAGAAAATCATTACATCACAAAAATGGTTTAACAATTCATTAACTACATCGGGGTTAACCCTGAAATTTCATATATACTTTATCGATAACTTCTGCTAACCGGCGATCCTTTTCTGTCACTACATTTCCTGCATCATGAGTATTTAACGTTATTTTCACTTTATTGTAGACATTGTACCAGGCAGGGTGATGGTCCATCGCTTCAGCATACATAGCAACTTCGGTCATAAATGCAAATGCCTGTTTGAAATCGCCAAAATTGAAATTTTTGACAAGACTATTATCTTCATGAATCCAGTTTTCCATAATATAAGGTATTTATCCTCATAAACTATAATCCAATCAATACAATTCCCAGGAGTTTTGATCTATCTCAAGCAAACAATTCAAAAGCAATTCAATGGAATGTTCAATGTCTTTTTTATGTGCCATTTCAATAACCTGATGAAGATAACGGCAGGGAACAGAAATGGCACCGGCGATGGAACCACCTTGTCCTGATCGTTGTATTCCGGCAGTGTCAGTACCTCCTGCCGGAAGTATTTCCATTTGATAGGGAATTTTATGTCTTTCGGCAACATCTCTCATAAATTTTACCATACGGAAGTCGCTGATTACAGAACCATCCATCACTTTGATCGCTGTACCTTTGCCCAACTCAGTAACCATTTCATGGGGTGAAGCGCCGGGAAGGTCATAAGCCATAGTTACATCCAGAGCTATACCAAAATCCGGATTGATTCCGGAAGCTGAAGTGATGGCGCCCCGCAGCCCGACTTCTTCCTGCACTGTAAATACTCCATAAACATCCATTGCAGGGGTTGTATTTTTCAATCTTTTTAATGTTTCTAACAGGATATAAACGGAAACTCTGTTATCGATGGATTTGGAATTAACGCATTCTCCCATTTCTATAAGAGATCTTTCGCGTGTGATGGGATCGCCTACCTGGACCCATTTTTTGACTTCTTCTTCCGGTAGACCGGTATCTATAAAGTAATCTGTTATTCTGGGAGGCTTGTTTTTTTCTTCAGGAGTCAGGACATGGATGGGTTTTGTTCCCATCACTCCAGGGATATCTTTTTTCCCATGGATAATTACCCTTTGAGCAGTTAAAGTTTTTGGATCAAAACCACCTAAGGTGTGAAATTTAACAAACCCGTTTTCATCAATATGGGTAACAATAAAACTGATTTCGTCCATGTGGGCGGCTACCATAACTTTTTTCTGATGATTACCTCTTCGGATGGCTATTACATTACCCATGGCATCGGTATGATATTCGTCTGTCAGATCTTTTATTTGATGGAGAATAAAAGACCGAATTCGGGTTTCGAAACCTGGTGCACCCGGCAATTCACATATATCTTTTAATAACTGTATATTGATTGTGCTCATACTTTTTAAGAATGAAAGTGGAAATTACAGAATAATGCCAAAATAAAATATCATTTCTGTGTGCGAAGATAAATAAAGCTTTGAAAAAAGTGTGGACGGATAGAAATGCAATTAGTATATTTTGACTTAACAATGTCGTGCCGGATAGGCAGCAATGTATTATCAAATAATGTCTTACCTGAAGTTGAAGGGTTTATTTTTATTTAAATCCGGTGTATTTTAGCCCCTGAAAAAGTATCGATTGACATCTTAAACTTCTTTAATTAAATAAAGGAGGTTCTTTTGCGCTAAAATTTAAATGGGTTTTCAAACATAGCACATTGAATCAGGCATATAAAACTTTATTCACCATCATTGTTTCCTTTGGGGTAGGATTTGGACTTTTGATACTGGTGTTTTCCCATCAGCAAAAAAAATACAGAATCACATGTGAAGAAACGGGGATCGGTATTGAGCAGTGCAGTTTAATGAAAAAAATCGCAGCGGATATGGCAGGTGCCGATAAAAGTATTCTTTTTCTTATCCTGATTTTATTCATGATCAGTTGCTGGAGCCGGGCAGTACGGTGGAATTTACTTCTTGAACCCATATCGCACAAACCCAGGATGATCAATAGTTTGGGATCCATCATGGCGGCTTATCTGGCTAATTTGGGCGTTCCTCGTACGGGGGAATTGGTAAGGGCCGGGTTATTGTCCAGAAATGAAAATATACCTGTTCAAAAAGTGTTAGGTACGATATTTACAGACCGTGTCATCGATGTACTCTCTCTGGGAATAGCTATTCTACTGGCTTTCTTTTATTCTTTTCAATCCATGAAAGTTTATTTTATACCCGAGGAAGGGTTTTTATTTTACCTTGAAAATGGGGCTGCCATGTATTGGGGAATGGGTCTTTTTACAATTATGGTTGTTGGTTTGGGTTTTATGTGGTATTTGAAAAATAGCCGGTGGTGGAATGAATCCCTTCCCGGGCAGAAAATCAGATCACTTATTTCCGGCTTTATTGATGGATTGGCAAGTATACGGCACATAAAAAATCCAGTATCTTTTTTCCTACATTCAATCAATATCTGGTTCATGTACTTTTTAATGACCTACATTGGATTTTTTGCAATGGATGCAACCTCTCATCTCAATGTAGAAGCGGGTTTACTAACCTTTGTTTTTGGAGCATTAGGTGTCCTTATACCCACTCCGGGGGGAATGGGCTCCTATCAATACTTTGTTTCTGAAGCGCTGACTTTATATGAAATATTGCCTGCAGATGCATTTTCATTTGCCAACATGTTGTTTTTTACAGTTCAAATATTCTGTAATGTGATTTTTGGATTTTTAGCGTTTATATTTTTACCGGCATTTAATAAAGGAAAAATATGAGCATTGGATCAAAACCCCCAAAAATAATTCCCAACCTGGAAAAAGCAGTCCAATGGGTCAGGAATTATAAAAATCGTGGACTGGAAGTTGTATTCACAAACGGATGTTTTGACTGTTTACATCCCGGGCATATATTTAGTTTGGAGTTTGCGAAAAATACAGGCGACATCCTGATAGTTGGTTTGAATAGTGATCGCTCTATTCGGAAAATCAAAGGTCCCGGAAGGCCGGTTATGGACGAAATAAGCAGACTCAAGCTAATTTCAGCGCTGGAAATGGTAGATCATGTGATTTTATTTGAAGAAAAGGATCCATGTGAATTGATAGAAAAAATACTTCCCGATGTATTGGTGAAAGGAGAGGAATATAAAAAAGAGGAAGTAGCAGGATGGGGGGTAGTGGAGGCAAATGGAGGTAAGATCATTTTACATCCCCGATTGTCTGACCATTCAACAACGCACTGGATCAGCAAAATACAATCTCAAAAATATGACCAAAATAAATGACCTTTTAGAGTTTATGGAGAGCATAGCGCCTTTTGATTTACAGGAGGATTATGATAATTCTGGTCTCATTGCCGGAAACCCTGAGATGGAAGTGAAAGGGGTATTGGTAGCATTGGATGCTACTCCTGAAGTATTGGACGAAGCCCTGATTTTGGGATGCAATGCCGTTGTATCTCATCACCCCATCCTATTCACCGGAATAAAACGCATCACCGGCAAAACTTATGTTGAAAGAAGCCTGGTGAAAGCAATTCAGAATAATATTGCCTTGATTGCTGTACATACCAACCTTGATCATGTACTTGAAAATGGGGTCAATTCAAAAATTGCTGAAAAAATAGGAGTGTTGGATATTGTACCACTGGTATCAAAAGCGACACACCACAGCGACTATTATTCGGGTAGTGGTGCTTATGGTTATTTGTCATCGCCCATGAAACTGATGGATTTTTTACAACATGTAAAAGTGACCATGGACTGCCAATGTCTGCGATTTACCCAACCCTTAAAGGAAAAGGTTCAAAAAATAGCGCTATGCGGAGGCAGTGGTAGTTTTTTACTTCAAAACGCTATTGATAAAGGTGCTGAGGTTTTTATCTCTTCAGATTTTAAATATCATCAGTTTTTCGACGCCAATGATCAGATTGTTATTGCAGACATCGGGCACTATGAAAGTGAACAATTTACGATAGAATTATTATTTGATTTAATACAAAAGAATTTTAGTAACTTTGCAGCCCATTATACAAAAGTGAACACAAATCCAATAAATTATTTGTAATTATGGCTGTAAAAGAATTAACAATAGCTGATAAATTAAGGCAACTCTACCTGCTACAATCCATTGACTCCAAAATAGATGAAATACAAGTTTTAAAGGGAGAACTACCCATTGAAGTAAATGATCTGGAAGACGAAATTGCAGGCCTCGAAACACGAATTGGTAAAATTCAAACCTCCATTGATGGTCTTGACAAAGAAATTTTGAATCACAGGGCAAATATTACCCAATCGGAAACTTTGATAAGCCGATATGAGAAGCAATTGGACAATGTTAAAAACAACAGGGAGTATGATGCCTTGACGAAGGAAATTGAGATGCAGCGACTTGAAATACAGCTTTCTGAAAAGAAAATCAAGGAAACCACTGTCTTGAAAAGCACCAAAGATGAATCCTTGGCTACAACACAAGAAAAGCTGGATAAGAGGAAATCAGATCTTGATACCAAAAAAATTGAATTGTCGGAGATCATTTCCAAAACTGAAAAAGAGGAACAAATGCTATCCAGTCAGTCCGATAGCGCAAGGGCCAACATTGATGAAAGACTTTTGCGATCCTATGATAAGATTCGAAAGACATATAGAAACGGACTGGCAGTAGTTACTGTTGAAAGAGCCGCTTGTGGAGGATGTTTCAATCTGATACCGGCTCAAACCATCATTGAAATTGGCTCCATGAAAGACATCATTGCCTGTGAGCATTGCGGAAGGGTATTAGTGGATGAAAGTATCATTCAGGAAGTGGATGCTTAGCATTTTTGCCGATTTTTTAATATTATATTGTCATTCAATTTGTTTTAATAAGCGGCTTTCTTTTTCGTTAATGAAAGTAGAACGCACTTGAATTCATTTTAATGGCATATAAGTTACTAAGGATGGCATCACGGATCTTTGGTTTTTACCTATTTATTTTGATGATTATTCAGCAGGGAAACTTATCCGGACAATCCCATTTCACCCCAACGTATGAAATCCAGCAGGCTTACCAATGCGCAACCTCGCTCAGATTACCTTTTGCCCGACAATGGGTTGAAAGAATCAGGAATAATGACCCTGAAAACTTGTTGGTTGAGCTGATTGAAAACTATATTGACTTCTTCGAGCTTTTTATTGAAGAAGACGAAGGTCGTTTTAAGCATTTGGAAAAAGAGAAAGATAAAAGACTTTCCAGAATTAAGAAAGGGGACAAAGATAGTCCATATTACAGGTTTTGTCAGGCTGAAATACTTTTGCAATGGGCAGTAATCCGGTTAAAGTTTGGTCAGAAATTAACTGCAGCCCGGGAGGTGTACAGTGCATACATTCTGCTTGAAGAAAACAGAAAATATCATCATGATTTTATATTAAATCATAAATCTCTGAGCATCATACGGGTCTTGTCAGAATCTATTCCGGGACTGGTAAGATTTCTATTTGGTATTGAAGGTTCCATTGAAAGAGGTACAAGAGAAATAGAACATCTTTACAAAGGATCTGGTGACGACCATACCTCAATGTTCAGAGATGAAATTTGTGTCATTTATGCATATATCCTTTATTATCAGAACAATCGGAGAGAAGAGGCAATGGCAGTATTGGACAATGCATTCTCAGCCAGGAATATAAATGAGAACCCTCTGATCAGTTTTGTCATGGCATCGATGGCAATCAAAAACGGACATAATGAAAAGGCCATAAATATCCTAAAAAATCGATCGAAAGCCCCAGAGTATATTGACTTTCATTATTTGGATTTTATTTTAGGTAAGCTATGGCTAAATAAGCTCGATCATCAATCAAAAAATTATCTTGAAAAATTTATCAGAGAATTCAAGGGGAGACATTATATCAAGGAGGCGCTGCAAAAATTGGCATGGTATTATTTAATTGTTGAAAACGACACGAACCGTTACGACTTTTATATTAAAAGAGTATTAACTGAAGGCCATGCACTGATCGATGAGGATAAACAAGCTCAATGGGAAGCTATGAATGGAAATAGGCCGGATACCATGTTATTAAAGGCCCGGCTATTATTTGATGGTAAGCTTTTTGAGAAATCATATCAATATTTAAAAGCAAAAGAAGTCTTATTTAAGAAGACCAGTAATCAAACGGAATATAATTACAGAATGGGCAGGATTTGTCAGGAAATGGGAGATTACGACCTGGCGGGTGTTTATTTTAACGAAGCGCTTTCTGCACAAGAAAAGAAGTCATATTATTATAGCAATAGTGCTTTACAGCAAGGCTTAATACTTGAAAAACATAAAAAGTATAAAGAGGCATTAAGTTATATTAAGCAATGCCTCGCTTCGTCTCCGGATCGTTATGCGATCAGTATTCACCAAAAGGCTAAATCAGCAAAATTGAGGATTGAGGAAAAAATCAGGATGCAATCTCCTTGATTAGTCCAGCAAACGAACCCCTGTGGCTGTAAATTTGTATTCTTCTATGGCCTCAGTGATTGCAGCTATTTCCTCAGCAGATTTTCCCTCATCTTCAGCATAATGTTGCAATTCTTCCACGCTGGTTAAATCCCTGAATGCTTTACCTTCAATAATGACCTCCCTGCCAGCAATATCTTTTGGAACAAAGAAACCATAATCATGGAAATTGACATGGAAAGATTTACCGGGAATTTCATCAGAAACAATAGTCATCCAACATCCTTTTGATTGGCAAACGGCTTCCACCCTGCCTTTGGTCTTGACCGGCTTTATTTCTCCTTCTGAAGCAATCAGATTAATCAGTGTGGTCAATGATGTTATTTCACTGTCGGACAATGCTTCTCCAAAAACATTGTCGTCCTGTGTAGAAGTCATTGATTTTTCTTTACATGCAAATAGAAAAGTGATTGTCAATAAAGCAATGGTTAATATTCTCATTTTAAATATTTTAATAGTGGGTTGATTGAATGAAATAAACGGCAAAAGTACAAAATGAAAAATGATTTATTTTTTATTTCAAATGGAATATTTATAAAAATAAATCTTAAGACGAAAGAAAGCATCAATTTTATGAAATGGGCATACTTACCTGTTAAATCCGTTATCTTTGTAAAAAAACAGGATTATTTATGAAATTGAAAGACATTGTGGCAATCACTGGTGTTGCTGGACTGAATAAAATGCTGACAAATCGAAATAATGGACTGGTAGCGGAACATCTGGATACGGGAAAGACCAAATTTTATCCGATAAGGAAACATCAGTTTACACCTTTAGAAACGGTAGCTGTTTATACTTATGCAGGTACCGCCGAATTGAAAGAAATATTTGAAACCATGCGTCAGAAAATGCATGAATTGCCATTGCCATCTTCCTCAGCACCCGCACCTGAACTCATGGAATATTTTGAAAATATTTTACCGGACTATGATAAAGACAGGGTGTTTTCTGCAGATGTAAAGAAGCTATTAAAGTGGTTCGTTATATTAGATTCTAAAGGTTACCTGTTGGATAATTATGAATCGGCGCAGGAAGTGGATCAAAGTGAGAATGATAACAATACATAGATGAAGGATCAAAAGCCTTTGATTTTGCCTGTAGAAGGTGTGATGCCTCATTTTGGTAAAAATAACCGGATAGCCCCCAACGCCACCATCGTTGGCGATGTGAATACGGGGGAAGATTGCAGTTTTTGGTTTCAATGTGTAGTACGTGGGGATGTAAATAAAATTATTATTGGAAACAAAGTCAATGTACAGGATGGGGCAGTTATTCATTGTACGTACCTCAAATCGAAGGCCATCATTGGAAATGAAGTTTCGATTGGTCACAATGCTATAGTTCACGGGTGTACCATTAATGATCGTGTTTTGATCGGAATGGGGGCCATAATTATGGATCATGCTGTAGTAGGCAGCAATACCATCATAGCAGCCGGATCGGTGGTTCTTGAAGGCACAGAAGTGGAGGGTGAAAGTATATATGCGGGAGTGCCTGCAAAGAAAATAAAGTCCATATCTAAAGAGCTGGTAGAAGGAGAAATCAACAGAATTGCCAATAATTACTTAAAATATTCAGGGTGGTTTATTGAATCTTTTCTTGTGACCTGAACTCACTACAAGAAGGCAAATCAGTTGTTTTTTCAAATTTCAAAACTTTCGCCCAAAGAGGGAATAGTAATCTTTTGAAAACCTTTCTCCGTCAAAAATTCAGAAAATGCAATTTGTGTATTATACTCACCATGTACTAAAAAAATTTCCTTGGCTGATTCCTTTTGGTTTTCAATAAAATTATACATTTCGACCCTGTCTCCATGAGCGGAAAAAGAAGCCATAATTTCAATTTTTGCTTTCACGATCTTCCACTCATCAAATATTTTTATAGCTTCAACACCATTTTGAAGTAAATTGCCTGGAGTTCCTGGGGAAGAATACCCTACTAATAGAAAAGTACTATTGGGATTGTCAATGTTATGATATAAATGGTGAACTACTCTTCCGGCATTCATCATCCCAGAAGCACTGATGATAATGCAGGGTTGATTTGAGTGATTGAGCGCTTTGGATTTTTCAATTTGGGTTATATAGTGAAGATTATTGAATCCAAAAGGATTATTGTCCTCAAGCATATATTCATGAAGTGTGGCATCGTAGCATTCAGGATGTGCAATAAACACCGTGGTTGCATTGACTGCCAATGGGCTATCTACGTACACATTGATTTTGGGAAGCTGACCGGATGATTCCAGTTTGTCTAACATATAAATGATTTCCTGAGTTCTTCCCAAAGAGAATGCGGGAATTATAAGCTTTCCTTTCCTTTTTATACATGCCTCATTTATAACTTTCAACAGACGTGTTTTCTGCTCAGGAGGTAATTCATGATCCCGGTTACCATAAGTGGATTCACAAAGGAGGAAATCAACTTCAGGCATCGGTTTAGGATCTCTCAATATTGGTCGATTGGGCCTTCCTATGTCCCCGGTATAGCCGATGGTTTTTATTATCCCATTTTCATGAATTCGAAGGGTTACGCTCGCGCTACCCAGAATATGACCTGCATCCCTGAAATAAATTTCAATATCATTATTTATTTTTATCCATTTATCATAAGGACATCCTGTAAATAACGCCATAGCCGGTCCGACATGTTTCGGAGTGTATAAAGGGACACGTAATTGCTTTTTATTTTTCTTTCGTTTTATAAGAACCTTCCTGTTATAGTATTCCACATCACTTTCCTGAATTTTTGCACTATCCAGTAACATGATAGAGCTCAAACTCCTTGTCGCATTAGTGCAGTAAATTTCTCCTTCGAAACCATCCTTAACCAATTGTGGAATTCTTCCAATGTGATCAATGTGTGCATGAGACACAATTAAGACATCGATATCAGAAGGGTCAAAATTCCAAAAATTATTGAGATCCCAAATTTCTTTACCCTTGCCCTGAAAAAGTCCGCAGTCGAGTAATATCTTGAAACCATCATTTAAAGTTATTAAATGACAAGACCCTGTAACGTATTTGGCAGCACCACAAAAGGTTATTTTCATTGAAAAAATAGACTTTACTGCAAAATAGTTACAATGTGATCATTTATTGAATTTTGGACCATAAAAAATTCAATATATAAAATACGAAATAATAAATTCTAAGCTTTGTTTATAAAGAAAGCGATATCCAAATATTAATATCCATACAGGGCGGAATAAAATGGCATTCATATTTATTTTTTTTAGAATATTAGCGATCTTTGAAGCTTTATGGATACAATCACCCATTCATACCTTGATGCGCTAAATTTTGAGCAAAGGAAAGCAGCGACCTCCATGGATGGCCCTGTAATGGTCATTGCTGGACCGGGATCAGGCAAAACCAGGGTATTAACCTATCGCATTGCTCATCTAATCCATTCTGGAATTCATCCGGGACAAATTCTTGCACTCACTTTTACCAATAAAGCTGCCCGCGAAATGAAAGAGCGGATTGAAAAAGTAGTAGGGTCAGATGCAAGAAAGGTGTGGGCGGGAACTTTCCATGCCCTGTTTGCCAGGATACTACGGGTTGAGGCCCATAAAATAGGATACCCTAATGATTTTACCATCTATGATACAGATGACTCTAAAAGCGTTGTTGCAGAGATTATTAAGTCTCTGAACCTTGACAAAACTGTTTATAACAACAGTGCAGTACGGTCTCGAATTTCATCGGCCAAGACCAATCTGATCACACCAAAAGCATATGTTGCCAATGAAGACCTGATGGCTCTGGACCGGATGAACAGGCGCCCAATGATATACAAAATTTACGAGCAATACGTATCCAAATGTCAAAGAGCAGGAGCAATGGATTTTGATGACCTGTTGCTTCTGACTTTTAAACTCCTTTATCAAAATCCGGAAGGAGTGCGTGAGAAATATCAACGACAATTCAAATATGTCTTGGTGGATGAATTTCAGGATACCAATTATTTGCAATATGAAATTTTGAAACTCCTGATTTTATTTGATCAAAGTCCTCAAAATATATGCATAGTGGGGGATGATGCACAAAGCATTTATTCTTTCAGAGGAGCAACTATAGAAAACATTCTTCAATTTGAACACGATTTTCCATCACTCAGGATCTTTAAGTTGGAGCAGAACTATCGATCGACCGGTTATATTGTTGAAGCAGCCAATCAGGTAATCACCTACAACAAGAGGCAGATTCAAAAGAAAATTTGGACAGACAATACAGGAGGTCAGAAAATCAAAGTTTTTAAAGCGATGACTGAAAGTGAAGAAGGAAGGCGGGTGGCGGACACAATTATCGAACAAAAGAACCGGTTTAATTTAACCAATAGTCAAATTGCTGTATTGTACAGAACCAATGCACAGTCCAGAATTTTTGAGGAGTACTTAAGGAGATATAATATTGCATACAGAATTTACGGTGGACTCTCTTTTTATCAAAGAAAGGAAATTAAGGATTTGTTAGCTTATATGAGGCTGGCAATCAATCATAAAGATGATGAAGCGCTGAAAAGAATCATCAATTATCCAAAGAGAGGAATAGGAAAGACCACCATCGATCAATTAACGGATTTAGCCAACCGGGAAGAAATAAGCATGTGGGAGGCACTGGATGCTATGCAATTCACTCCGAGATCATCCCGTACAGTAGGATCATTTACTGAGATGATCAGACTTTGCAGGATAAAAGCTGAAGAGGCAGACGCCTATGAAGCTGTGTTATTTATTAGCAAACAGTCAGGAATCATTGATGACCTGAAAGCAGATCATTCTATCGAAGGCTTGAATAGAATCGAGAACATCAATTCATTGCTTGACGCTGTCAAAAAATTTGTTGAAGAGGATCAGGTGGATGAAGATTCTATGGTGGGTTATGATCGCTCTCTTGCGACATTTTTGCAAACGATTTCATTAATGACCGATCAGGATGAGGAAAGTAAAGAAACCGACTATGTAACCTTGATGTCAGTGCATTCGGCAAAAGGATTGGAATTCAAATCGGTATTTGTGGTGGGACTGGAGGAAAACTTATTCCCATCCTACATGTCTATGTCAACGCCCGATCAAATTGATGAGGAACGCCGGTTATTTTATGTGGCAATTACCCGGGCAGAGCATTACCTCACATTAAGTTATGCCAACAGCCGTTATCAATATGGTCAAATGCGATTTAATGATCCCAGTAGATTCCTGGAAGAAATTAACGACGAATGCATAGACCCACTATCAATTATTCAAAAGGGAAGCGAAAAAGCTAACGATCTATTACTCGAGCCTAAAATTATTGGAAATTTTAAACCAGTACCCAGGAGGTTAAACATGCCGGTTCAAGGGTTGGAGGTTAAAAATTTTCAACCTACCTCTATGAATAAAATCAAAGAAGGAATGACCGTATTGCACTTGCAATTTGGCAAAGGCAGGGTGATGAAAATTGACGAAAGATATGTTGCCACCATCCATTTTGGGGAACTACAGGATAACCAAGAAAAGCGAATCATGCTGCAATATGCCAAACTTCAGGTTCTTGAAGAGCCCAATCATTGAATTTAATGGTATTATTATAGCCTCCGGGTGATTGTCTGAATAATTTTAAATTCGCTGAGAAAAACCTTCCCTACAACCCGGAATACAGTGTATATAGGAATGGCAAGTACCATACCAATGATTCCAGCCAACTTTGCTCCGGTCAGTATCACAATGAAAATTTCAAGTGGATGGGCTTTTACACTTTTTGAAAAAATATTGGGTTGTAAAATGAAATTATCGATCAATTGCATGGAAGCAAAAACCAGTATTACTTTAAAAAGCATGGGCAACATCTCATTGTAAAAAGGTATATCCAAATTAGATGTTAATGTGATGATCACACCAAAAGTAGCTCCTAAAATAGGCCCTAAATAAGGAATTACATTCATAACTGCTGCAAAAAAACCAATTAACAATGCATTCTTTATGCCCAAAATAGAAAGTACAACGGACACATATACTGTAATGACTGTGATTTGAATGACCACTCCGGTAAAATATCTGATGAGGAGTTTGCTGGATTGTGAAACAGCCTCTCCGGTTTGTATCTCATACTTTTCAGGAACCAAAGAAGAAATAGCGCTTGAAAACAATCCCTGTTCCCGTAGAAAAAAGAAAGAAATGAAGAGAATGGATAATATCGCAATGATTGTATTGCCTACCCAGCCGACCATAGTGCTGAATAGAATCGAAATTCTGGCGGGATTGATCACTTTGAAAAGATTTTTCCTGACCCGGTCAAAGAAACTGTCAGTGATTTCAACGCGGGTCTTATCCTGTAGACTATTGTTTTTAAAGTCAGGATTTTGGATGTTGATTACTAATGAAATATTGGTGTGAATCAAAGTGTCCCCTCCTGACGAAATCAATGAATCCAGTTTGACGGTTTTACTGATGACAAGGGGTTTCGTTTCCTGGATGGAATCAGTAGGATTCTTCAACTCTCCCGAGTCTTTATTTCCTTCCATTAATCCTTTATCAATCAACCATCTCTCCCAATCATTAATGGGTTCTTCAAAACTGTTGATTACACTTTCGTAATCAATGGTTGCAAGATTTCTGGCTTGTTGTACCAATGGTGGAATAAATGTATAAAGCAACAAGGCGAAAAAGAAAACAAAAATGGACAAAGTCAATATTGCTGATAAGTTTTTACCAATATAGCGTCTTAAAAAAATCGTTAGCGGTGCGCCTATCATAGAAATTACCCAGGCCGCAATAATGTAAAAAACGATATCACTGAGCAAGTAAACAATTATGCCAATAATGATAAAGGCTCCAGATGCAAGTACATATTTATTTTTAAAATCCAATGTGTGAATATTTAAATTGCACTACTATATTAACCATACAAATTTATATGATTAACTGAATTTATTACCCGGATATGTTTTAACTGATTCGTAATTTTTTCGAAAAGTGTTGAGATTTCAATCCTAAAATGAGGAAAGTTGCAAAAGAAGGTGGTTATATTTGCATGCTTCTCTTATGGATTAATACGATTATATGGGTATGAAAAACAAGAAACGGAAATTTATTCCTTCCGAATTAAATACTAAAGACCGGCATCAGCTTATGATCGGGTCAGTTGGGCCTCGTCCTATTGCATTCGTTTCAACTGTGAATCAAAATGGGGACTCTAACCTGGCACCCTATAGTTTTTTTAATGCGTTTAGTTCAAATCCTCCTATAGTGGTATTTTCTTCCAATAGAAGAGTAAAAGACAATTCCACCAAAGATACCCTTGAGAATGTCAAGATAAACAAAGGGCTGGTCATCAATGTAGTTACGCAGGATATCGCACGCCAAATGACCCTGACTTCAATAGAATTTGCCCCTGGTGTCAGCGAATTTGATAAAGCAGGATTTACACCGGTAAAGGCAGATATTGTTACAGCCCCTTTAGTTAAGGAATCAGCGATCAATATGGAGTGTAAAGTGACTGACATTATTCCATTGGGAGAGCACGGAGGAGCCGGTCATTTAATCATTTGCGAAGTGTTATTGTTTCATGTCAGGGAAGATGTTTTAGATGAAAATGGAAGAATTGATCCAACGAGACTACAGCAAATTGGGAGACTTGGAAGGGCATATTACACAAAAGTAGATAGCAATAGTTTATATACCATTTATCAAAATGTAGAAGATAAAATCATTGGCTATCAATTCTTGCCGGAGCAAATCAAAAAAAGCAAATTTCTTACTGGCAATGAAATCGCTGAATTGGCCGCGCTCAATAAATTGCCTGACAAAGACACTATCGCTAAAGTAAAGGAAAAGTACAAAACAGGTAATCCGGAAAAGATAGCACGTCAACTCATTGCAGAAAACAAAGCGATGGAAGCGTTGGCTTTACTATATTAATAAGATAGATCTGATCTTTATTCCAGCCCACTCTTTATTTGTTCCATTAAAGTTTCTCATATTCATTTATCCCAGGGTGTAAATCAATATGGATATAAATTTATAAAACGCATTAAGACAAAAATTAATGTTTTGGCACGATATATGTTTTCTGGTAGGTTAAACATTAGAAACTTTTTACATCTGTTAATTAAATTATCAGGAAATGAGAAAATCTACACCGGCATTTACTTTTGTCTTAGTCGTGAGTGTAATGTGTATATCAGGGGTTTTATTAAACACCTTGAGGGCAAATACAATGGACAATCCCGAACTTTTCCCAAATGGATCATTTGAATTGAAATCCATTTCTTCGATTGCCGAAGATGATGGTGAATCTATGCTTTTAGCAGATGCCTTATCGGTATCCTGCATCGACCAAATTCATTTGTCGTTGGATGAAAACTGTGAAGTGACAATTTCCCCGACCGCTATTATCAGGGAAATGATCGATCCGGCCAATCTTTCAATGATCATAGAAGACGAAAAGGGAAATGTACTTTCCAATCCCATCACCATAGCCCATTTGAAGAAAAATCTTAAAGTTACAGTGACGAATACACTTACTGGAGTGTCTTGCTGGGGTAATGTTTTGATAGAAGACAAATACCCACCTATATTTGAATGTCCTCAGGACACAGTCGTATCGTGTTACTTTCATGAACCGTTGCGCTTACCTGTAGCTATTGATAATTGTGATCCGGAAGCCTATGTAGCCATAGTCTTTGACGAAATTATCAACCAGGGATGTTCTCAGGAATACAGTGCCATTCGCACCGTGGTGTATCAATCGTTTGACAAGTGGGGCAATAAATCAGAACCTTGCACTCAAATCATTTATTACCGGAGATTGTCAGTGGAAGATATAGTATTTCCACCCAATTACGACAGTTTGGAAATGAGCCGACCTTATCTGGCATGTGACGATCGGGATGATTGGGATCTGAATAACAACTATTATCCTGACCCATGGGTCGATTTAAATAAAAACGGTAAATTGGATCCGGGAGAAATTGAGACAGATGTTCCCAGAACCGTAGAAGGATATCCCATTGTACCCAATAAATCCTATTGTGAAATTGAATCAAAGTATAAAGATATCCTTTTAGATATCTGTGAAAATAGTTTTAAAGTACTCCGAGAGTGGAAGATATTAGACTGGTGTACCAATGATATCAGAACACACTATCAGATTATTAAGGTGTTGGATGATGCGCCGCCGGTGATTGTTTGCCCTCCAGTGCAAACGCTGGAAGCAGATCCATGGACATGTACGGCAGATTACAAGGTGTTGCCACCCATTGTTATCTTTGATTGTTCCTCCATAACCTATACCGTAGAGTATAAAGAAGGAAATGCTTTAGGAACTTTGCCGGGAGAGGATGTCCCCTGGGTGACAGATAAAGTAGAAGTGGTATTAAATAATAAAGGGGAGTTTGATTACTATATCATCAGAGACCTGATGTTGGGAAGGACTTGGGTCCGATATACTGTTACGGATGATTGCGGAAACAGTACACAATGTGCGACAGAAGTCGATGTTGTGGACAAAAGTCAGCCTACTGCAGTATGTCTAGAAATTACCAATGTAAGATTGGATGATTCAGGGTTTGCAAAGATATACGCGACGAGCCTGGACAATGGAAGTTTTGACCAGTGTACGGATGTATATTTTGAAGTGAGACGCAAAGGAGCGCCTTTTAGTGAGCCATTGTGTGAAGGTAAAGATCCCAATGATTGGGCAGAATTTGTTGCTGTATGCTGTGAAGATGCTGGCAAAGTTATAGAAGTAGAGTTCAGGGTATGGGATGACGCGGATCAGGATGGAGTATTTGGTTCAGAAGGTGACTTTTATTCCACTTGTTGGGTAAAAATCCACGTAGAAAACAAGACACCCCCTGTACTGAATATCCCTCCGGATATTACTTTACATTGCACAGAGGATTTCAATGATTTGGAATTGACGGGTATAGCCACTGCAGAAGGAATTTGCGGGCCATTAGAAACCAGTTTTATACAAACAGGAGCGGTTAATAGTTGTGGTGAAGGAGTGATCAACCGCATCTGGAGCATTGTTAATCCTAACGTGGCCGTACCGTCAAAAGTGCAAAGAATTACTGTTACAAACAAGTATCCATTTGATGGAAACAAAGATATTAAGTGGCCTTTGGATACCACATTGTTTGGGTGTCTAAGAAAGGATACTGATCCTGAGAATTTACCTCACGGGTATAATTTTCCAAAAATCGAGCCGGATGATTGCACCACCATAGCAACATCCTATAAGGATCAGGTATTGAGTTCTGTGGAAGATGTATGTTTTAAAATCATCAGAACCTGGACGGTCATTGACTGGTGTAAATATGAAGCATCACAGCGTACACAAGGCATTTGGAGTCATATACAAATCATTAAAGTGAATGAAACGGAGGCACCTGTCATTAATTTGACTTCGAATTTAACAGTATGTACTTTCGGTGAAGATTGTGAGGGATTTATCGAGATGGTAAATACCGCTGAAGATTGTACTCCTTTAAAAGATCAAAAATGGACATATGAAATAGATCCATTCAATGACGGAGATGGGCCATTTATAAAGGGAAATTCCAATAATGCATCAGGAATATATCCTGTAGGAACGCACCGGATCACGTGGACAGTTAAAGATCAGTGTGGCAATCTGAGTACAGCCAGCCATTTGTTTACCATACAGGATTGTAAAAAGCCAACCCCTTATTGTATCACAGAGTTGACAACGGTAATTATGCCATCAACAGGTACAATTGAAGTTTGGGCAGTTGATTTTGATCGCGGTAGTGAAGACAATTGTCCAGGATCCCTGCAATATACTTTCAATGGAATGTTTCCTGTACCCACATTGCTTAATCAGGTACATTTTTTCAAAGGAAATGGATTTAGTGCCACCGAAGCTGAATATTTAAGTAGTCAGGCTCAGAAATGGTTGCCTTCCTCACATTCTTCGGCAGTACTCATTAGTTGTAATAATGTAGGAATCAATGAGTTGCAAATGTGGGTGAGAGATGTCCAGGGCAATGCAGACTTTTGTAACATCAGACTCAATATTCAGGCGAATGACGGATGTGATAATGAGGCTTCGGCCAGAGTAGGTGGGCGTGTTTCTACAGTTGACCATATTGATGTAGCCGGAGCCGAAGTGACATTACTTGACATGAATAGCAATAAAAAGTCTACTCATCTGACCGGTGCCGATGGACGATTTGAGTTTAAGGAAATCAAAATGGATGGTCAATATTCCATTTCCGCAGAGTTAGAAGACGATTACAGAAATGGAGTATCTACCCTGGATATTCTTTTGATACAACGACATATATTAGGCATACAACCATTAAATGATCCCTATAAACTGATTGCTGCAGATGTCAATAATAGTAAAACTGTTACTGCTACAGATATTCTGCAAATCAGGAGACTTATATTAGGGATATACGATCAATTTCCCAATAATAAATCATGGAAGCTTTTAGATAATTCCTATGTGTTCAGCGATCCGTCAAGCCCATGGGATTATGTGGAGCGCATCCAATTAGAACAAATGACAAAAGAAAAATTGAATAATGAGTTTGTTGCCATAAAAGTAGGTGATGTGGATAGGAGTTATTCTATGAATCTCAGAAATGTACCTCTTTCCAGTAGAAGTACTAAAGAAACCCGGTTTTATGTCAATGATAATAAATACAGAACCGGTGATCTGATCAATGTGACATTCATGAGTGATGAAAACCAGGCATTAGCAGGATTTCAGGCGACCATCGGATTTGATACCGGCTATATGGAATATATAGGATTCAATGAAAATGAATTGTCTTTCAATGTGAATAATGTGAATGAGAATCAAGCCAATTCCGGTTTGCTGGCTATTAGCTGGAATACCGTATCAGAATATGAGAGAATGTCATCGCAAAAGTTGTTTACCTTTAGCTTCAAAGCTCTGAAAGAAGGTACGTTATCTTCAACTCTGTGGTTGAGTGACCAGATTGCGGTTTCTGAAGCTTATTTGGAACAGTTAGAAGCAACCCGGCTTTCATTGAACATCATGGATGATTCAAGCTTTACAGGGGAACCTGAAATGTTGTTGATGCAAAACAGACCTAATCCGTTTCTTGATCAAACGGTTATCAGTTTTGTTTTGCCAAATGGAGGAGAAGCATCCCTGACCATTTTCGATATCTCAGGACGTATTTTATACAGAAATTATGGCGTTTACCCTGCAGGACAAACGGATATTAATATTCAATCACAAGATCTGCCAGCCAGTGGTATATTATATTATCAGCTGGAAGCGCTTGGAACTACCATCAGTAAAAAAATGATCAAAGTGAGTAAGTAAGTTAGTTAGAATAAAAGACTTTCTATGTCCGGCTTGTCAAGATTTGGCAAGCCGGTTTTTTTTATCTCCGGTCTGAAATAGCAGGACATTCAAGGTAGCCGATATACCTCATCAGGCTGACTCCAAAGAACACAAATGAATCGGTATCCTTGCTGTTTCCACGTTGTCTTCCAGGTATCCCTATGCCATCTACCATAGACCGGTCGGATAAGGCAACGGCTACAGGGCCTCTTACATCCAGCAATAGATTTTTGTCAGGATAAGTACCGCTTACATCGTCCAAATAGTCTGTAAATGTTTTTTGAAAACGTAAGTGTAGATTGATACTATACTTGTTATTGAGGGCCCATTTCCACCCTCCACCAACGATCAGGCTTCCGCTGAATGAACCATATTCATCTCCGGGTAACTGTCCTTCAGTACCTAGATTTCTTAAGGTATATCTCTGGCCATCTAATACAGTGGTAGGATTGAAATGGAATAAAGAAAGCCCACCAAATATATATGGAGTATTATGGTCAACTTTATCTCCATGGATAAAGGGAAAAAAATTAAATTCAAATACTCCGGAAAGGTCAAAAATATGAGAGGCAAAACTCAGATTTCTATTTCTTTCGAAGAAATTGGGTGACGAGGCATCATCAGCAGCAATTCTCCCATAACTTAGAGATGCCATCAGCGATGTCCTTGTATTGTAATTTCTTCTGAAATTCAACCCACCTGCCGGTCCTGGCTTTTGTATTGATACTCTGTTATTCAGATCACCATAGTAAAAGCTGGTTCCTATCCAGCCACCAATCTCGTACCCTTTTTGACTCAAAAGTGGTAAGAAAATATTGAAGCAAAGCAGAAATGCAATGATGAATGGTTTCATATATAAATTTCCTGTAAATACAAGTAACGAATATTGATGGAGGGGTATTATAGTAGTGATTTTTGGAAATAGGTAATAAAAAGGTCATCATTCAGGATAATGAATATTACATAGACAATAAATACGAGTTAATTAAAACACCAAATCATTATAATCACTAATTACGATTATAGTAAACACGATTATAAAAATATAATTTTTCAGCGCTTATATGCATAAAATCAATTATTTATACATTAACAAATAACGATAATTATTACATTCTCAGTAGCAAAAAGTTGAATTTCAAAAAAATTTGGTATTCAAAAATAATTATTTTACCTTTGCGCTCTCATTAAACCAACGATCATTCGATTGTAGATTTACCCTAAGCATCAGTTAATCTCAGAATGGACTCTTTCTATTTGCTGGAAAGATGTTCTGAAATACTGATATTATTTATTCAATAAAACTCAACATTATGAGCATCACAAAAAAATTTTTAAAATCAAAACCAGTTTGCAAAGTTACTTTTAAAGTAGATTCTTCATTTGTAGAAAATGCTGAAAAGGTTGCTTTGGTTGGAGAATTCAATGCATGGAACCCTACTGAAGGAGAAATGCAAAAACTGAAGGATGGGTCTTTCAGAGCTACACTGGATCTGGAGACCGGCAAGGAATACCAATACAGATTTTTGGTTAATGGCCAAATCTGGATTACTGACGATGAGGCAGATAAAGTAGTACCTGCCGGTGTTGGTCAGGAAAAGAACTCCGTAGTACAGCTATAAAAAGACAGAAAGGCAGGATGCGAATCCTGCCTTTATTTTGTTTTAATTTTTTTATACACCATCATTGCCAAGGGAGCGATGGCTATCTCTGCTGAATATTTTCTTCCGTGGTAATCTTTTTTACCCGGAGTAAAGGACTTTTTCACCGGGTACTGACTTCCCCAATACTTATTGTCATCCGTATTCAAAATTAATTTCCATTTGAATTCATCTGGGAGTCCAATTTTATATTTTGGATGTACCTTCGGAGTAAAATTGCAAATAATAAGGGTAGTTTCTTCAAAGTTTTTGCTTTTCCTGAGATAGACCAAAATAGAGTTATCGGCATCCTGGAAGTCAATCCATTCAAAACCCCGGTGATCATAAGCCCACTCATAAAGTGATTTCTGGCTTTTATACATGTCATTCAAATCCTTTACAAGGGCATTTACCCCTTTATGAGGAAGGAAATCCAGTAGGTGCCAATCCAATCCTTGTTTGAAGTTCCATTCTATATATTGGCCAATATCACAACCCATAAACAACAGATGCGATCCGGGATGCGTAAACATATAACCCAAAAGCAATCTTAAATTGGCAAACCGCTGCCATTCATCGCCGGGCATTTTCCCCAATAGAGATGCTTTTCCATGGACCACTTCATCATGGGAAATAGGAAGCATGAAGTTTTCAGAGAAAGCATAGAAAATACTGAAGGATAAATTCCCCTGATGATATTTACGGTATACAGGATCTTTTTTAAAATAGTCCAATGTATCGTTCATCCAGCCCATCATCCATTTTATCCCAAACCCCAGGCCTCCAGCATCCACTGGTCGGGTAATGAGCGGATAGGCGGTAGATTCTTCTGCGATGGTCTGAGTACCTGGAAAGTGCCGATATACGGCTTCGTTAAATTCTTTTAAAAACGAAATAGCCCTGAGGTTTTCTCTGCCACCAAATTCATTGGGTTCCCATTCTCCGTGATTGCGGGAATAGTCCAGATAAATCATGGATGCTACTGCATCTACCCTTAGACCGTCAATATGGTAGCGATCGAGCCAATACAGTGCGCTGCTGATCAGGAATGATCGAACTTCATTTCTTTCATAGTTAAAAATCAGGCTCTTCCAGTCAGGATGATAGCCTTTTCGGGGATCCGGGTGTTCATATACACAAGTGCCGTCATACTGAGCAAGGGCCCATGCATCGGATGGGAAATGAGCTGGCACCCAATCCAGGATAACACCAATTCCTGCCTGGTGAAATTGATCGATAAGGTGAGCGAACTCTTCCGGAGATCCAAACCGGGAGGTGGGAGCGAAATAATAGGAAACCTGGTAACCCCAAGAAGGTGCATAAGGATGTTCCATGACCGGCATCAGTTCAACGTGGGTATATCCCATTTCTTTTACATAGGTAACCAGTTCATCCGCTAATTCCAGATAAGATAGGGATCTGTTTTCACTTTTATTCCATTTCCATGATCCCAGATGTACTTCATAGACGGAGTAAGGCGCTTCAAGAGAGTTGTTTTTATGGCGTGTCTCCATCCAGTGATTATCTTTCCAGAGATATCTGTTTTCCCAAACCACCCCTGCAGTATTAGGGGGAGTTTCAGAATGAATAGCATAGGGATCAGATTTCATTAATGTCTGTCCTTCAACACTCAGAATCTTAAATTTGTATAAGTGACCCTTTTTAATTCCAGGAATAAACCCTTCCCAAATTCCGGAACCATCCCACCGTACATCCAGATCACAGCCTTTCCCGGTCCATTGATTAAAATCACCTGCAACAGCAACTTGCCGCGCTGCCGGAGCCCAAACAGCAAAATAGCATCCTTTTTCACCATTTACCTCCACAAGATGGGCGCCCATCTTTTCATAGAGCTTGAAGTGCTTACCAGATTTGAATAGAGCAATATCAAAATCGGTAAACAGGCTGTAAGTGCGGGATACGTACTTCATAAAATGTAAAATTTCAAAGTGGAGTAAATTTAATTCCTAAATTTTAATTATTCCTATTTACTTGGTTTAACTCTCTTCTTCTTCTGAAAAAACAACGTGATAAATGTTTACTTCATGAATATATCCATTGAATAGAGGACCCTATATCATCCCCAAACGCAACTACACATTATTCCACTTTAAACTGATATATTCCTTTTGGTGCTGTAATGGGCCGGGTTGCTTTTTCCCCGGAGTGTGAGGCCGCTGAAATGTAATATTCAATGGTTGTCCCTGATTTTTGTTTGGGAAATTCTGCAAAGAAATGATGTTCATGATCGGTACGAGAAAGCGGTATTCTATTCCAACCGGAATCATCGGAGATTCGCCAATACAATACACATTGGTTCTCTATCAACCCGCTCTTGCTATAATCAATAATGGTTGCATGCACCTTGATTTTTTCCCTGGCTTGAACATGAGGTTCAATTTTTTTAATGGTCATGAAAAGCATTTCAGGATTCCAAATGGCTCTGGTTCTGCAATGCAATGCATCACCATCCCGCCAGCCATAACTTTCATAATGATCTCTTAATTCCGCCGTCACGAAAGGTTCTTCATCCAGGGTAAAGGTGAACCCTTTAATTTCATACCCCGGCATGGCTTCTGCCCATGTATTTAAAGCGACGGTATCTTGTGGTATATCGAAAAGCGGAACATAAATGGTCTTATTTAGAATAAGGGAGTTGGTATAAGCTGCCAGTAATTCCCCTCTATATCTTGCTGTTTTAATCCTTTTAATATGATAAGGCCTTCCATAGGGAGTTTTAATTTTCGATAATTCATCGGCAACTATGGAATTATACACATTATAAAGCGAATGATCCGTTGGAGGTTCTGCTACCAGAATGGTTTCTTCATCCAAGATTTTCAGAAGACAGTCAATGTGTTGAATGCCAAATTCTTCAAAATTAGAAATGATATGGTAACGTTGAAAACCCAATAAGGATTCATTCAATGTAAAGAACTCATTTTCATCAATACCATGGTATTGGTTTTCAGCCATAATAATGCAGGTAGAGAAGGCTGTACCTAACCCATCTGTCAACACATTCCCTCCTGTATTGATAAAAGGCAAATCAAGGATTTCAAAACCCAATTGATTTGCGAGAGGAAGGGTTGCATCATCATCAATTTGTGTCAACGCTATGTTGTTGTTTTCGTCAAAATACAAGAATTCCAATATATCGTTGCATTCCAGGTCTGATCGTGGTGTGGCATATGGATATTTTCCATCGGCCAGCATATATTTTCCTTCGGATGTAAAAACTGCTGATGGACCCCAATCCCGGGTCCACCATGCATCAATGCCTTGAGGGGCATAAATAAATGTTACATTTTCTGAAATTATTCCCCATGCGTTAAACCATTTTTCAGCCTCTTTTTGCACATCCTCATTTTCTACCATAGTGAATAAATGATTGTCTTTTGCCAACTCCACAGCTAATGTGTAGGGAATGCTTAATGGCCAAACAATCACGGTTCCTAATGCCGGCTCCCACTCGGCAGCGGTTCGGTGATTATTGTATTGAAAGTAATCATTGGAATCATTGACTTCCTTGTCTCTTCTGTTTTCTCCTGTGCAGAAAACGAAAAGAAAAGTGACAGAAAGGTAGAAAAAAACTAATCTTATACTATGCATATGAATAGATTTTGCCTGACCTGGGTTACCATTGAAATGAACGGGCGTTGAGGATATATACACGACATCATCATCCAGATTAGTCATGCCTACAATATAAGAAAACCCTGGAAATTTGTACACTTATGCAATAACGAAGTATTGAAAAGTATTAAACTACCTATGTCGAAGGTGCAATTTTTCGTTACACATGATTATCCGGCAAAGACGGATGTGAGATAATCCCTGTTCATTCTGGCGATGTGTTCTACCGAGATTTCCTTGGGGCATTCGACTTCACAAGCACCAATATTGGAGCATGCGCCAAATCCCTCCTTATCCATTTGTTCGACCATGGATTTGGCTCTTTTCTTTCGTTCGACCTGTCCCTGCGGCAACAGTCCCAAATGAGCAATTTTTGCTGCAGTAAAGAGGGAAGCAGATCCGTTAGGACATGCAGCTACGCAAGCGCCACAGCCGATGCAAGTTGCTGCATCCATGGCCAAATCAGCTAATTTTTTTTCGACAGGAAGTGAATTTCCATCCGGAGCCTGACCCGTGTTGACAGAGATATATCCCCCAGCCTGTATAATGCGATCAAATGCTGTCCGGTCAACTACCAGGTCTTTCACCACAGGAAATGCTCGCGCTCTGAAAGGTTCGATCACGATGGTGTCGCCCTCTTTAAAATGTCTCATATGCAATTGACATGTTGTGGTTCCCTGCATAGGACCATGGGGTCTCCCATTGATCACCAGATTACATGTGCCACAGATTCCTTCTCTGCAATCATGATCAAACGAAACCGGATCTTTCTTATCCAGAATCAATTGCTCATTGAGAACATCGAGAAGCTCAAGAAAAGACATATGCTCATTAGCGACCACCGAATAGGTTTCCAATCTGCCTTTATCTTTATTGTTTTTTTGCCTCCAGATTTTTAAAGTTAAGTTCATATTTTTTCCATTTTGGGCTTGATTATTTATAGCTTCTTGCTTTTACTTCTATATATTCGTAGTTGAGCATTTCTTTAAAGAGAGCGGGCATCCCATCATTCCATGCCCAGGCAGAAACAAAAGAATACTCTTCATCATTACGTAAAGCTTCACCTTCCGGTGTTTGATATTCTTCGCGAAAATGTCCACCACAACTTTCATTTCTTTCTAATGCATCTACCATCATCAGTTCTCCCAAATCCAGAAAATCCTCCACCCTGCATGCTTTCTCCAGTTCAGGATTATATTCATTTGGGTCACCTGAGATAAAGAGATCCTTATAGAATTCATTTCGCAAAACCTGGATTAATTTTCGTCCTTTAAGCAAACCTTCTTTATTTCTTGACATGCCGCAATATTCCCACATGATTTTCCCCAGCTTACGATGAAAACTTTCAGGCGAGGTATTGCCACGGATATTCATCAATTTGTCGATCCGTGATCTGACTTCATTTTCTGCATCAATAAACGCCTGTTGATTAGTATCAATTCTAGGTGTAAGAATCTCTTTTGATAGAAACTGACCGATGGTATAGGGAATGACAAAATATCCATCTGCCAAGCCTTGCATCAAGGCAGAAGCGCCTAGCCGGTTGGCTCCATGATCAGAAAAATTGCATTCGCCCAGGGCAAATAAGCCGCTGATATTGGTTTCCAGGTTGTAATCCACCCACAGACCTCCCATAGTATAATGGACGGCAGGATATATTTTCATCGGAGTTTTATAAGGATTGTCCCCTGTGATCTTTTCATACATTTCAAATAGATTACCATACTTTGACTCGATCACTTTCTCTCCCAGCTCTCTGATCTTTTTAGGTGTTGCTTCGCCATTAAGCCCCAAACTGGTGGCTTCTGAACGGCCATAACGCATAATGGCGTCATTGAAATCGAGAAATACAGCCAGGCCCGTAGGAGCTACACCGTGCCCTTTATCGCATTCTACTTTAGCTGCCCGGGAAGCTACATCTCTGGGCACTAAGTTGCCAAAAGCCGGATACCTTCTTTCCAGAAAATAATCACGATCTTCTTCCATTATATCCAATCCAGTTTTTCTACCTTCTCTGATCGCTTTGGCATCTTCAATATTTTTTGGCACCCAAACTCTGCCGTCGTTTCTCAGGGATTCAGACATCAAAGTCAGTTTGGATTGGTAATCCCCACTTTGAGGTATGCATGTGGGATGAATCTGAGTGAAACAGGGATTGGCCATAAGTGCCCCTTTTTTTACTGTACGCCAGCCCGCGGATACATTGCACGTCATGGCATTTGTTGAAAGGTAAAACACATTGCCATATCCACCGGTAGCCAATACTACACAATGAGCACCATGTCTTTCAATTTGTCCTGTAATCAGGTTCCTGGTGATAATTCCCCTTGCTTTTCCATCCACTATGACCACATCCAGCATTTCATGTCTATTATACATCTTCACCTTGCCTAATGAAATTTGTCTGGATAGGGATGAGTATGCGCCTAATAACAATTGCTGTCCGGTCTGTCCTTTTGCATAAAATGTTCTGGAAACCTGTACTCCACCAAATGACCGGTTAGCCAGGAGACCACCGTATTCCCGGGCAAATGGGACACCCTGGGCCACACATTGATCAATAATTTGCGCACTTACTTCTGCCAGCCTGTATACATTGGCTTCCCTACTCCGGTAATCTCCTCCTTTTATGGTGTCATAAAATAAGCGGTATACACTGTCGCCATCATTCTGATAGTTTTTAGCAGCATTGATACCTCCCTGAGCTGCAATACTATGAGCTCTGCGGGGGCTATCATGAAAAGTGAATGCATGCACATTGTATCCCAATTCAGCTAAAGATGAAGCAGCCGAAGCACCGGCTAATCCGGTACCCACCACGATGATATCAATTCTGCGTTTATTATTAGGAGCTACAAGATCCATCGTCCCTTTATACTTTTTCCATTTATCCTCCAGGAGACCGGCGGGAATTTTTGCGTTCAATTTCATTTCAATATCAATTTATTGTGCTAAAATGTTTTCATCTCATTTATTCATCTGAAAATAGAAGTATACCGGAATGATGGCAAAAGCAATGGGGATCAATATCGAATAGATTCTCCCCAGCAAGCGGATCATCGGAGTATACTGTTTATGATTTATTCCTAAAGTCTGGAAAGCACTTTCAAAACCATGCCATAAATGGAGCCCTAAAGCACTCAATCCGATCAAATAAAAGACAACAAATACCGGTTGGGAGAAAGTAACTGTGATTTGATAATAGAGATCTTTGACTAAGGTTCCATTATAATTGACATATGGCAGTTGGTCGGTTTTCATTTTAAACCAAAAATCCCCCATATGAATAAATAAGAACGCAAGAATTAAAATACCTAATAATGCCATGCTTTTAGCAGCAAATCCTGCATTGGCTTTCGTTTGATGCTTATAATTACTTCCTTTAGCTTTTCTGTTTGCAATGTAAATGGTGATACCCATGAGGGCATGCAGTACAATAAAAAAGTACAGACCATAGGAAATCGTTTTGATTAAAGGGTGGGTTGACATAAATTTCGCATACAAATTGAATGTTTCTCCCTGATCGTTGATTAACAATTGCAAATTACCGGCTAAATGAATTGCCAGAAATAAAATCAGGAAAATCCCTGTAAGGCTTACGATGATCTTTTTACCAATCGAAGAAGAGAAAAATGCTAAAATCCAATTCATGTTTTTCGATTTTGTATCAATTTACCGACATTTTGAGACAGTGTTCACTATTCAGGTCAATGAATACCTGCAATAATAAATCAGAAAAATCTGATCTTTACAGGCTGCTGTCAAGTGCAAATCTAAAATCTTAACAGGATTTCACATAAATGGGATGAATGTGGATCCTTATTTAGAACCAATCTAAATATTTAAAAAGTAATTCACAGACCCAAGCTGTCAAGGGGAGTGGGAAGATGGAAAAAAGTTATGTTTTCCGGTATTTTTTCATTGTTTTTATTACAATCGGTGGGGTGATGTCATTGGCAAGATTTACAAGGAAATTATATACCTTCATCCTGGTGTTATCTTCATTTTTTCTGGATGCAAAAGTAGTAGTAATTCTTTGTGATTGTTCAATGCTTACTTCACCTTCCGGCCTTCCATTGGTATAATAATATAGGGCCAGTGATTGGCGAGTTCTTTCCGGGGGACAAGTAAGTGGATCGGGATGTCCATGCCA
>DAOLDB010000036.1:0-39095 GCA_035327565.1 Saprospiraceae bacterium | reverse complement strand
TAGTTGAGGGAATGCAGCGGCGGCCAATATTACATCTGAAGAAGGGGTGAAGTTGTTGGCATCATCAGAAATGACCATACCCACATCGCTTTGTTTCAAGGCGCCAGCATCATTTAATCCATCGCCTATCATCACTACCTTTTGCCCTACGGATTGAAGCTTATTTATATACTCCAGTTTATCTATAGGCTTTTGTTCAAACAAACATTCCGTATGTTCTCCCAATAATTGCTGCATTCTTTCTTTTTCAGCATGATTGTCTCCTGACAACAAACCCAATTTATATTTACCGGCAAGGTTCTCAACGATTTTTTCAATACCCTCCCTAAAGTGACTGGTAAACACAAATGACCCCGGCACATCACCATCAATCTCAATAATTACCTCCTGGGAATTTGTCTTGCCTTCAATTCCAAAAATAAACGTCGCTGAGCCCATCCTGATCTTATGTTCTCCAATTCTTCCCTGAATACCCTGGCCTGACAATTCATTAAAAAAATCAACATCAATAATCGATCCGCCCACGCTTTTATAAATACTTATACTCAATGGGTGAGAAGAATGATATGTGAGTGATTTTACCAGAGATTCCTCCCATACTGTCAGCGGCCGTCCTTCGTAATGCACTTGTCTTCTGGCATTGTCTGTGATGGTGCCTGTTTTATCAAAAATAACCGTATCCACTTCCTGGAGGTTTTCCATCGTTTTGACATTTTTCATGAAAATTCCATATTGGTTTAAGATCCTCAATCCATTTCCATAAATAAAAGGAACAGCCAACGCCAGTACACACGGGCAGGCAATGATTAACACTGCTGTAAAGGCATTGAATGCCAACCGCTGATCTATTGGATACCAGAATCCTAATGTTAATGCAGCAATCACCAATATAGCCAAAGTAAATTTTCGCGCTACCGCATCAATGATGGTTGAGGTTGTACTTTCTTCTGCCTTATCGAATACACTATTATTCCATAAACCTGTAAGATAACTTTGGTCAATGCGTTTCGTCACTTTCACTCTGATGGCTGCCCCTTTCTGCTTACCCCCGGCAAATATTGGATGACCCGGAGCAATGTTGACTGGATTGGACTCCCCGGTAACAAAACTATAATCGATTCGGGCATGACCACTTAACAAAACTCCATCACATGGAATGATTTCTTCATTCCTAATCATGATCTCCTCATTGATATTGATTTCGCTTATAGGTGTAGGTAACCAGGTATTATTTTTCCAGACATTGGAAGAAACCGGAAAATATGATTTATAATTTCTGTCAAAGGAAATGGAATGATGGGTATAGTTTTGAAACCACTTTCCTATCAAAAGGAAAAATATAAAACCCGCTAAACTATCCAGATAACCGTCGCCCGTATTACTGGTTATTTCATAAATGCTTCGAAAGTACAATGTCAACATTCCCAATGCGATAGGTACATCTATCCCGGGATGCTTATATTTAAGAGAGTAAAATGCAGATGTGAGGTAATGACCACCAGAATAAAACAATAATGGAGTGGCAAGGAGTATCATTAAATATCCAATGAATGATCCAATAGAGTAGTCTACCTGACCCAGATACTCCGGAAAACTGAGCAACATGATATTGCCAAATCCGAATCCGGCTAAACCCATTTTATACAGAAGGGATCTGTCCTTAGGTATTGCTTCATAGTTTTTATCTGTATCAATCCACCGGATGGAAGGATCATAACCTATGGAATCCAGCAACTCAGCTAACTCACGAAGTGAAATTTTATCTTCATCGAATAGAATAGATGCCTCCTTTTTGAGAAAATTTACCCGCACCTGGTGAATGCCACTTTGCAACATTTGAAGGTTTTCCAGCAGCCAAATACATGATGCACAGTGAATGGCAGGCAATCTCCATGTGATCCGATGATGCCCCGGAATCCTGCTGGATAATAAAAGATTGGCAACTTCAGGCTGTTCAAGGTAATCAAATACTTTTTTCTTTCTATTCTTAAAACTACTTCCTGGTCTTGATTCAATGTTGTAATAGTCATCCAGGCCATTTTCGTTCAGAATATTATATACTGTCATACAACCATGGCAACAAAACACCAGGTTGTTGGTATGAATTGGGTCACTGTGACATTCATCTCCACAATGAGTACAAAGCATTATTTGACGGGTAGAGGAATTCAGGGTATTGATTAGTTATAAGTTAAATTAAAAATTAAAATATGAATGGCAAAAAAAGCAAAAATGGTTGAGCGTTTGGATGATAATAATCATGAAGTACATTGATATGAGTCAATGGTATAGGGATTTGTCAAAAATATCTTTGCATCATGATTTCTAACGATTTAATTGAAAGGTACAGTTATAATATTCCGAGGTACACATCCTATCCTTCTGTTCCTCATTGGAATACAAAATTGATATCAAAGTCCGTCTGGTATCAGTCGCTTGACCACCATTTGCGATTGGACAGAGGGGTCAGTTTATATATTCATTTGCCATTTTGCGAAAAGTTGTGTACATATTGCGGGTGCATTAAAAGAATAACAACCAATCACCATGTAGAACAACCCTATGCAGATACCATTATAACCGAATGGAATACCCTCCTGAAAAATCTTGATATTACACCAATCATCCGGGAAATCCATTTAGGAGGAGGAACTCCAACTTTTTTCTCCCCAAAAGTATTAATACGTATGCTGAAAGGAATGATTAATCATCAGATGGTTGTACCCGGTGCCTCGATGGGGTTTGAAGCCCATCCGTCATCTACAAGGTTTGAACATTTAATATCTCTGAGAGATTTCGGGTTTGACAGAGTGAGTATAGGGGTTCAGGATATTTCTCCAATTGTTTTAAAAGCGATCAACCGGGAACAAAGTAATGAGCAAATTGAAAAAGTAACGTTTTACGCAAGAGCTTTGGGTTATAAATCAGTGAATTATGACCTTATCTATGGACTTCCATTTCAAACAGCAGGTCATATGCATGCTACTATGGAATATGTAACTAAACTTCGTCCCGATCGTATTGCATTGTACAGATATGCACATGTACCCTGGAAGAGTAAGGGACAACGAGTATTCAACGAAAATGATTTTCTCAAGGACTATGAAAAATACCTCCTGAGGGAAATTGCTGATCAAAAACTTATAACCAATGGATATATCAATATAGGTATGGATCATTACGCTTTACCTCATGATGAATTGGCTCAGGCAAAAATTCAGGGGAATTTACAGCGTAATTTTATGGGCTATTCTATCCACCGTAATGAAATTACATTAGGGTTAGGGTCCTCAGCCATTAGCTCAACACCGGATATGTATATACAGAATCATAAAACCGTTGAAGATTACCAACAATCTGTTAATAATAATATTTGGCCTATCGGTCTGGGACATATTCTATCTGCTGAGGATCAAATGGTGAAAGCTGCCATACATAAATTGATGACAATGGGGTGTCTGAAATGGCAAAAAGGCAGCGCTCTTGACCGCTTAATTCAAAACAGAATTTCCATCTGGAAACAATGTATGGCTGATGGTTTGTGTATCCTGGAAGATGAAAAAATTATAATTACACCCAAAGGCTCCTTTTTCATTAGAAATATTTGTTCATATCTTGACCCATATATTCAAAATGAACAGAATACAAAAATTCGCTTCAGCAATGCAATTTGATGTATACAATATGGAAAATACTTTTTCGAAAGTGCATGTGACCCATTAAATTTTTACTATAGCTATTTAGACTAATTTAAAATAAATGATTACATTTGTGATCTGATTATTTTAATATGAAGGGACAGGTAATCATACGCCAGGATCAACCGTTAAAATTTCCCTGCCCAATATTTATTATAGAGGGAAAAAAGATGAAAAAAAAATGTTGCAAAAAATTTAAGAAAGGGAAGCGATGTGATCGATGTCCTGGCAAAGGGTGCTGAATCGCTAAGTGTATTAACTGAATTTCTCCGAATCATACAGAAATCTTCAATGGGTATTTTTATTTAATTCCAATTTGGATAACAAAGCTTTTGCTTTTACATATTTCTATTTTACTTTTAGTTTTTTAACAACTAAAACTTTTCTACCTATGCAAAGGATGATCATTAGTATATTATTCATTTTCACTTTTACAGCCGGTATTACGAGTCAGCAGAGTGAGCTTTACACTGCCATTGCTCAGCAAGCTGAAGAGATTGAAGACCAGGTAATTGAATGGAGAAGACATTTACATCAATATCCTGAATTGTCCAACCGTGAATTTAAAACGGCAAAATATATTGAGAGTCATTTGAGAACATTGGGCATCGAAGTCTATACCGGAATAGCCAAGACAGGTGTTGTGGGGGTTTTAAAAACTGGAAATCCCGGCCCTGTAGTAGCATTAAGAGCCGATATGGATGCTTTACCTGTCAGAGAAAGGGTCGATATACCATTTGCTTCAAAAGAAGAGGATTATTATCTGGGGCAAAAGGTAGGTGTAATGCACGCCTGTGGTCACGATAGCCATGTAGCTATGCTGATGGGAGCTGCCACTATATTGTCCTCTATGAAGGATCGGCTGCAGGGCACAATAGTATTTGTATTTCAACCCGCAGAGGAAGGAGCCCCTCCAGGGGAGGAAGGAGGCGCCAAATTAATGGTAGAAGAGGGAATCATTGAGCGGTTCGGAATTGATGTCTTTTTTGGCCTGCATATTTCGTCAGCTCTTGAAACAGGAAAAATTATGTATAAACCCCTGGGGATGATGGCTGCTGCAGATGTTTTTAATATCCGGGTCTTAGGAAAGCAGACACATGGTTCCACACCCTGGACCGGCATTGATCCCATCACTGTTTCTGCACAGATTATCTTAGGATTACAAACCATCATTTCGAGACAGACTGAACTTACTAAAGAAGCGGCAGTCATCAGTGTAGGAAAGATAACAGGAGGCGTTCGCAATAATATCATTCCGGAAGAAGTGGAGATGACCGGCACCATACGCACCCTTGATACGGTCATGCAACGCATGATACATGAAAAAATAGTAAGAACCGCTGAAGGAATTGCACAAAGTGCGGGAGCAATTGCAGAAGTAAGTATCATAAAGGGTTATCCCGTTACTTTCAACAGCCCGGAACTAACAGTCCTGGTACTTCCTACATTGGAATTTACAGCCGGAGAAAAAAATCTAATTGTGACCAGACCGATTACCGGGGCAGAGGATTTTTCTTTTTTTGCCAATAAAGTACCTTCATTTTTCTTCTTTTTAGGGGGACGTTCTCCGGAAACAAGTCCTTTGGAGGCAGCACCTCACCACACTCCTGATTTTTTTATAGATGAAAGTGGATTTGGATTAGGTATTCGGGCACTTTGTAATTTAGCCATTGATTACACATCCGGAATACATGTGAAAATGGATGGACAATAATTTTGATAAATCTATATCCCTGGTACAGCCATTTCTCCCCTCGTGCCTATAGCTGAACTAACCCTCGGCACATCTAATATAAATGACTATTTGTGCTTTTCAAGCATTCTTTTCATTTTGCGAACGTGGGTAAATTGAGATACTCTTTTATATACCCGTTTGAAATTTGTAATGAAAGCCAAACGTTCCTTATCATTGTTTGGAAATGTAAAATCAACAGGCATGAAAAGAATATTGATAGTCATCGCTATCCTTGCCATGAATACTGCAATGGCGGCACAAAGCGTTGATGAATACAGGGATCAAAGAAGGGAACTGAGAAACCAAATCCGAGGTCTTCAAAGTCAAATCACCCGGTTGCAAGCCGGTGTTGACACTTTAACAGAAAAAATTGACATTCTTACAGGATGGAGATTGGGGTACACAGGAATATTTGGCTTTAAGCTTTCCAGTTTTAACAATTGGATTAAAGGTGCCAATCCTAATGCAGTGTCATCCAATATCACTGGGGCAATTACAGCACATGCCCATAGAAAGACTGACCTGTTTTTTTGGAGAAATAATCTTAATATCAATCTCGGTTGGCAGAAGCTCGACCTGAATGGTGCTGAAGAAAGCTCCAGATTCCAGAAAATAGCTGATGTCTTGCGTATAAACTCACATATCGGCTCCCGACTGAACGAGGAATTTGCCCTATCAGGAATGATGGAATTCAATACGGCTATATTACAAAATTTTAACAACCCCGGGGTACTGGATGCCGGAGTTGGATTCACATGGCTGCCTGTACCCAGTATGGTGCTTGTCATACACCCTATAAATTATCATTGGGTATTTGGAGACAATCCTGATTTCAATAATGCTGTGGGTATTAAATTTTCCGGAGATTATTCTTTCAAATTGCCGGCAGGAATTCGATGGAGAACTGTTTTAACCGGATTTCTTCCTTATAAAGACAAAGTCCCTTCTCTTCGGGAATATACATGGACCAATAATGTTGTCTTTCCTGCATGGAAAGGCATCGGCATTGGCTTAGATTATTCATTACGCAATGCAGTAGTTGAATTTGATGGACTTCAATATTTCTTCGTTATAGGTATATCATATACATTGTCCAACTCTTAAAAAATATTTATGGTGAATGTTTTTGTTTAACTAAATAATAGCTACAAATGGCTGAATAACTTTTGAAAATGACAATTAGAGAAGCATTGATAACTGATTTGGATACTTTAGGTGAATTGTTCGACCAATACCGGATTTTTTATGAAAAACCCAGCGACAGAAATGGAGCCCGGAATTTCATTAGAGAAAGAATCCAGCTTTCGGATTCAAAAATTTTTGTCGCCGACCTTAGGATGAAAGCATTGGCAGGTTTTATACAGTTATATCCCTTGTATTCATCCACACGCATGAAACGGTTGTGGCTATTGAATGATCTATATGTACTGCCTGAACAGAGAGGGTTGGGTATATCAGTGCTATTGATAGAAAAAGCCAAAGAATTAGCCAGGGATACCCATGCCGCCGGATTAATGCTTGAAACAGCTCGCGACAATATCATTGGAAATAATCTCTATGTTAAAACCGGATTTAAAGAAGACAGTGATTTTATCCATTACTATTGGGATGTCGATTGATAAATTTTATTTTTTGTGTTCTTTTCACTCATTCAGTATATGAATATTGTCGCTTTCCCTAACAAACTTAACAAGCTGATCAATGTTCATATTTAATAGTTTCCATTTTAAATTTTAATTATTTTGAATTTTTGAGATAAACTCTGCTATATTTATAACCTCAGTATATTTCTGAATGAAGAAATATAAATCAAAAATTGGCTCACCTATTAGAGTTTAACATATGAGATTACTTTATATCATTGCAGTATTCCTTCTTATATTATGGATAGTTGGATTTGTTGGTTTTGGGGTAGGGAAATTGATTCATATCCTATTGGTATTGGCGTTGATTGCCATTTTGTTGTGAATTTACCGCAGAAGAAAAATTTGAAAATTTTCGGGATTTTAAAGATAGTACGGCTTAACTATGGATGTCCGATTGAGGTTTTTAATTTTTATAGATTTTTCTACTAATTCTGAATCAATCATTCGGACTGCTCATTCATTGTCTTTGGTATCAGGATCAGAATTGATATTTATACATAAGATTCAATTGTTGGTTCCTGCCATGGTTGGAGCTGCAGGCAGATCTTTAATTGCTGAAGAACAGAAAAACGAAGCCATTGGTCAATTAAAATCGTTAGTTGAGCCTTTAATTAAATATACCAGAGCATCTTTTCATGCGAGCGAACTGGGAATTTTAGAAATTATTGAGCAGTACGAAAACCATGAGTCTGAAACCTGGATATTTACAGGATTAAAAGGAACCGGCCCACTGAAGAAAATTTTCATGGGAAGTACAACCACCAAAATAGTTGACCATACCCATTTAATCTCATTGGCTATTCCCACGCAATATTCCAGTTCATTGCCGGAAAGGCTAGTCATTGCCTTACATTACAAAATTCCAGTCAACAAAGACAAACTTAAACATCTCATTTCTATTTTCTCTTCTTTAGTAAACCGTATCACTTTTTTATCGATTGTGAACAGCGATGATGACATTTTGAAAGCTACAGAATATCTGGATCAAATGCGTAGTTTGATCCCAGGCATACCTTCTGATTCAGTTATTTTCAAAGGGAATGAACCCTTGCAAAATATCCAGGAATTTATGTTAACCAAAAATAACGCTTACCTTGTTTTACAACAGGGCTCGCGCAACTTTACGGATATTCTTCTTAGAAGATTTTTAATTAATGAATTGGTATACAAAGCTTTACACCCCTTAATAATTATTCCTAAATGAATTGGATATCTACTCTGGCGGAAAATCCATTTTATGAGTTTGCGATCATTCTGTCAATGGCTGCTATTTTAGGTTCCATCGGACAATTATTAAAGCAGCCACTCATTGTAGTCTTCATTGCACTGGGTATCCTTGCAGGACCGGCATTTTTAGATGTTGTAAAATCAAAGGATAATATTCACCTATTGGCAGAGATTGGAATTTCGGTTTTATTATTTATTGTAGGTTTGAAACTCGACCTTCGCATAATTAAATCGGTCGGAAAAATTGCTTTATTGACTGGTTTGGGCCAGGTATTATTTACTTCACTTTTTGGCTATATTATCGGAATTCTTCTCGGTTTTTCTCCACTGCATAGTTTTTATATAGCCGTAGCGCTTACATTTTCAAGTACCATCATTATTGTAAAGTTGTTATCCGATAAAAAGGAAATTGAATCACTCCACGGTCAGATTGCAATAGGTTTTCTGATTGTACAGGATTTAGTCGTCATATTGGTGATGATCATATTGTCAGCAATGCGATCCAGTGAAGGCACCACACTTACTTATGACATTGTAAAAACTGTAGTGGCCGGAATCATTCTGGTTTCTGCTACTTTGATATCCACCCGGTGGTTTTTACCTTCTCTAAGTACATTTCTGGCCAAATCACAGGAATTACTAATTTTATTCGCCATAGCCTGGGCAGTGCTTCTTGCATCCGTAGGTGAAATCATTGGCTTCAGTGGAGAAGTCGGAGCTTTTTTAGCTGGTGTAAGCCTGGCCTCTTCCGAATTCAGAGATACGATTAGTAGTCGGTTGACCAGTATCCGAGACTTTTTATTGTTGTTTTTCTTTATCAATCTGGGTGCGGAATTAGATTTAAGTGTTATAGGCAGCCAGGCATCAGCAGCTTTCATTTTTTCCATATTTGTGCTGATTGGCAACCCTATCATTGTGCTTATCATCATGGGCATGATGGGTTACAGGAAAAGAACATCGTTTTTAGCTGGGTTAACAGTGGCCCAAATCAGTGAATTTTCCTTGATTTTTGCAGGCTTGGGTCTGGCGGTAGGACATATCACTGAAGAAACCGTAGGATTAATAACTTTGGTAGGTTTAATTACCATCGGACTGTCTACTTATTTAATCTTATATTCCCATCCCATTTATGAAGCCATATCTCCTTTTCTTCATATTTTTGAAAAGAAAAATTCTTTTAAAGAAGACCATCACCCCACATTGGCTTCCGAAAAATATGACCTCATCATTTTAGGTTTTGGTCGCTTTGGTAAAAGCCTGGGTGAAATGCTGCAGCAACATCCGGAAATCAATTATTTAGCCATTGATTTTGACCCTGAAATTGTCAAAATGTGGCAGAAAAAGGATAAAAATATTCTTTACGGGGATCTTGGAGACCCAGACTTGCTGGATCATATTCCTTATATGGATACCAAAATCATCATAAGCACAATTTCAGATTTTGAATTATCCAGACAATGGGTTAACTCTTTGAGACAATCGGATTATCAAGGTAGAATTTATGTTTCTGCTTCCTCTGAAAAAGAGTATCATGAATTAAACCAATGTGGAGCTGATTTGGTCTTATTTCCACAACGGATGGCAGCATCCAACTTTTATATTGATCACCTAAGGGAAATAATTTGAAGAAAAAGTAAAATATTCTATAGTAAAATAGCTTTAAACCATTCACACCAAATTTCATATAAAATTTTAAAAAATGAATTTCAAAACACTCCCATTATTGCTGGCACTGCTGATTTTTTCTAATTTTTCGTTTGCGCAGAAACGAAAATTACCAGTAGACACTGTAGTTGTTACTAACCACAAAGTAACTATAAATGAAGCCACTTTCAACTATACTGCTGAAACAGGTACTCAACCCGTTTGGGATGAACTTGGCATACCCATAGCATCACTTTACTATACCTACTACACTCGTGATGATGTTAGAAACCGTGAAAACAGACCTTTGCTTATCTCTTTTAACGGAGGACCCGGTTCCGGTTCAGTATGGATGCATTTGGCATACACCGGACCCAGGATTTTAAAAATTGACGATGAGGGGTACCCTGTTCAACCTTACGGTGTAAAAGAAAATCCCTATTCTGTCTTGGATATTTGTGATATTCTCTATGTTAATCCGGTTAATACCGGATATTCAAGGACAATACCGGAAAGTGGTAAAGAAGTAGATCGAAGTAAATTTTTTGGAATCAATGCCGACATCTCTTATCTGGCTGAGTGGATCAATACCTTTGTCACCCGGCATAATCGCTGGTTGTCTCCCAAGTACCTTATCGGTGAAAGTTATGGAGGAACGCGGGTAGCAGGATTGGCCCTGGAATTACAAAACAGGCAATGGATGTATCTTAATGGGGTTATCATGGTCTCTCCTGCAGATTATAAGGTGATTCGTAATGATGAACCTGTGTCGTTGGCATTGCATTTTCCTTATTTCACCGCTACAGCATGGCATCATGGCTTGCTCCCTCCTGACTTGCAACAGAAAGACTTGTTGGATGTATTGCCTGAATCGGAACATTTTACTATACAGGAATTAATTCCTGCTTTAGCTAAAGGAGGATTTATTGATGATGAAGAAAGAAAAAGTCTGGCTTCTCAAATGGCCCGATTGTCAGGACTCACTGAAAAAGAGATTCTTCAGCACAACCTGGCTGTTCCAACACGCTATTTCTGGAAAGCATTACTAAGGGACAAAAGTGGCCACAATGTGGGTCGATTGGATTCCAGATACCTGGGTATTGACCGGCAGGAAGCGGGTGTTGTTCCCGATTACGCCGCTGAGCTTACTTCATGGCTGCATTCATTTACTCCCGCTATTAATTACTATCTGCAGGAAGAGTTAAAATTTAAGACGGATATAAAGTACAACATGTTCGGACCCGTCCATCCATGGAATAATGAAAATGATAATACCCGTGACAACCTGAGACAAGCCATGGCACAAAACCCTTACCTGAATGTTATGTTCCAATCAGGTTATTATGATGGTGCTACTACCTATTTTAATGCTATCTATACTATGTGGCAGATGGATCCATCCGGCAAGTTAAAAAATCGCCTTAGTTTTAAGGGGTATAGAAGCGGACATATGATGTATCTGAGAAAAGAAGATCTTAAAAGTGCAAATGAAGATATAAGAGAATTTTTGCAACGAACCTCCAATACAGGACAATCTGCAAAGTATTAATGAATTTTGATAATATCTGACTGATGGAATGGAGCCATATTGGTCTCTCTGCAAGACCGAGAGACCAATATGGGTTTTTGTGCTGTAACATTATATTCTCATTCACTATTAAGATTATTTTTGTACATTACGTTACAAATCTTTCTTGCGGATGCTGGAATTATTTAGAAAGAATATATTTCTTAATATGGTTCTCCTTTTGCCTTACATCGTATTGGTCAGGCTGGGAACCCTTATTTTTCCGTCAAGATATTATTACTCCTATGATGAAGGAAATGTCTTGCTTGAATATGTGTATGGCATTATAACTACACCCATCAGCCAAAGTATTTTATCTATTGTATTGATTTACATTCAGACTTTGTATATCAACAGGATCAGTATAAACAACAAATTGGCATTGGATGTAAGTTATTTTGCTGGCGTTTTGTATGTTTTGTTTACATCTCTCACTCCGGATATTGCTTCATTTTCTCCAATTTTAATCGCAAATACTTTTGTTCTCCTTGCAGTTTCTAATTTGTTTAAAACATACAAAAACCTGACTGCAAAAATTCAGATTTTTAATGTAGGGTTTTTCTTGTCAATCGCCGCTTATTTCCATAAACCATATATATTTTTTTTCCTGTTTGCCTTTATAGGTTTGATGATTTTGCGGTCTTTCAAATGGCACGAAAGACTGCAATACTTCAGTGGTTATGCCGTTTTTATATTTTTGGTTTCCGGTCTCTATTTTTCCATGGGTATAAAAATATCTGACTCTTTACAGGGTTCATTTACACAGTTCGGACTTGTCAAATTTCAATCAATTACATTATCAGAGGGGATTACTTTAGGTGTATTCTCATTGATGCTAGCATTTATCATACTTAACTATAATACTTATATTGGAAAAAAGAATATTCAGGTACAAAAGATGATAGACCTGTTGTATTGGTTGTTGTTGGCATCTCTGCCAATGGCTTTGTTTTCATCTGAAATTTTTATTGTTGAATTAAAAGTCCTGGCTATTGGCATGTCTATGTTATTTGCGCTTACATTGTCCGCCAATAAAAATGTACTAACCAATGAATTTATTCATATTATATTTTTGGGCATAATCACCTACACCCATCTATTTCATTAAATAAATCTCACTTTGGTGTTTTTTGGTTTTTTCTTTTTATCAGAAACCATTCTAAGAACGACATGAAATTCATGAGAATAAAGAGCGGGATGGAATAACAGATATTTAATATCAATCATTGATATGCAACATGATAAAATGATATGAAAAAATATAAGTAGGCCAATTCAACAGTCAAATGGTTAAACTTTTTATAAAATACCAAAAAGGAAAAAATTTCAATTATAAATGGTGTTATTTTTGAATAATCAAATATTCAATTCCAAAATATACTGCATGAAATCAGGATTGATTTTCAACCGATTTTTATATCTAACTATTATTCAGGGTTTTACTGTTTTTTGTTTATCAGCCCAGGTCCTTGAACCCGTTAAATGGAAATTTTCATCAAAGTGGGTTGAAGGAAATACCTATGAACTTATATTTACTGCAGATATAGCTAAAAGCTGGAGTGTTTATTCCCAATTTACTGGAGATGATGGCCCGGTTCCTACAGAAATAACTTATGAAAAAACAGAAAATGTCGAGCTCAAAGGAGAATCCATTGAAGATGGCAGCAGGAACGAAGGATACGACAAACTATTTGATACTCACGTCATCAAATTTTCCAGTGACCAGCCTTATATCATCCGGCAGAAAGTAAAAATCAATGCTGAAAAAGGTATCATTGAAGGTTATTTAACCTTTATGACTTGTGATGATACTAAATGCCTGCCTCCTACGGATGTAGATTTTTCCTTTACTTTGAAAGGGAACTCTCAAAATGAAAGTTCAGCATCAATGGTGGAAAAAGATCCTGTCACCATAACAGAAATTGCCTCTTTGTCAGAAGGCGCTGAAAACAAAACCCCGGAAATAACCCTTAATCTTTCCTTAACAGAGCAGACAAATTTTCCAGCTCCAGGTAAAATGCTCGATCCTGTGCAATGGACATACAAATTTGAAAAGAATAATGACACAAATGCCGTCATTAAGTTCATTGCAGTCATGGAAAAAGGATGGACTGTATATTCACAGTTTACTGATGACAAAGGACCGGTACCTACAGAACTTGTAATAGAGAAATTGGAAGATGCAGAGTTAGAAGGTCCTTCAATAGAAAATGGTCGCAAAAAAGCAGGATTGGACCCATATTTTAAAGTACAAGTGATTAAATTTCTTCATCACGAACCCTACACTCTACAGCAAAACATAAAAATTACCGGTCCAAATCCAAGAGTCAGCGGGTATGTAACTTACATGACTTGTAATGACGAAACCTGTCTGCCACCCACAGATATTGAGTTTGATTTGCTCCTCAATGAAGATAGCCCGTCTCAGAACGTTGCAACGCTGTTATATGCCGGAAAAATTGAGAATTCGGCTGAAGGAAAAACCATTGACCAAACGATACCAACCATTTTGGATTCTTATAAAGAGCCGATATCCGATTGCGAAGAATCCTCAAAAGAAAATTCGGGGTTTCTATGGATTTTTATTTTTGGATTTGCCGGAGGTTTGCTGGCACTAATGACCCCATGTGTATTTCCCATGATCCCGATAACAGTATCCTACTTCACAAAAGACACTAAAAGAAATGGATGGACTAATGGTGTAATATACGGTGCTTCTATCATAGTTATTTATGTTGCTTTGGGTCTGTTGATCACTATTTTATTGGGTCCCGAAGCATTAAACAGGCTTTCCACCAACTGGATAGCCAATACATTTTTCTTTTTCATTTTTATTGCTTTTGCATTTTCATTTTTTGGGTACTATGAGATTACTCTTCCCAGCACCTGGACAACTAAGTCAGACAGTATGGCCGACAAAGGAGGTCTGATTGGAATCTTTTTTATGGCTTTCACCCTCGCATTGGTATCGTTTTCCTGTACAGGCCCGATTATTGGTACTGCTATAGTCCAAGCCGCTTCAAAAGGAGAATACATCGGACCATTTATAGTAATGTTTGGCTTTTCTTTAGCGTTGGCACTACCCTTTGGATTATTTGCTGCATTTCCTGCATGGCTTAATTCACTTCCCCGATCCGGGAGCTGGATGAATTCAGTAAAAGTAACTTTGGGATTCCTCGAATTGGCTCTGGCCCTCAAATTTTTATCCGTAGCTGACATGACCAATCATTGGGGATTTTTAAGATACGAATTGTTTATGGGTCTTTGGATTTTAATATTTCTTGGCCTCACCTTGTATTTATTTGGATGGATCAGATTTCCCCACGATAGCCCGACCAAAAAGCTGTCATTGACAAGAGGTGCTTTCGCCACCTTTTTCCTGGTGTTTACTCTATATCTGAGCAAGGGATTCTTTATCAATCAGAATACAGGGTCGTATAATACACTCACTCTTATGAGTGGACTGGCACCTCCCGGACATTATAATTTTTTCCTTCCACCACAAGATTTGGATCCTGCCATCAAAGAAAAATATCCTTCATATTCAAAATGTGCCAACAATATTGATTGCTTTAAAGACTACTACGAAGGTCTGGCCTATGCAAAAGAAGTAAGAAAACCTGTACTTTTGGACTTTACCGGATACGGTTGTGTGAATTGCAGGAAAACGGAGGAACATATATGGGTAGAAGAAAAAATCAGAAGCGCACTCAATAAGGATGTGGTTTTGGTTTCTCTATACGTTGATGACGATGAAAAACTGGAAGAAATTTTGATATCTAAAAGCAGAGGCAAAAAAATAAGAAATATAGGTAATAAATGGGCAGATTTTCAAATTGTAAATTTTGAACAGAATTCTCAACCATTGTATGTGCTTATGACTCCGGACGAAAAAGTAATCAGCGCACCCCGCCCATTCAAAGAAGGCATTGAAAGCTATTATAAATTTCTCGAATGTGGGTTGACTTCATTTAAATCTAATTCCACTACAAACTAAATTTTCGAGGTATGCCAAAAAAAATGAAGAAAAAAGGCAAGCCCAATGTCCATGAAGATTTAAAGGGGTTTGACATAAAAATCAATTCATTCGGAGAAATGGAATCAAGCTTTCCTATCGACAGAATCAATACTTTCCTCAATGAAAACGTTACAGATAAAAAGCTAACCAACAGAGAGTTGGAAGAAGAAGAGTAATATTGAAAAACAGCCATTGTCACTCATTCTTTTGGTTCTATACTCTTTTCTGATTCAACATGTCTTTTCAAATTTCCTTCACTTCACCAAAAGGAAAATAATTTCATTTCGTTCTTATCAATAACTTCTCTTTCTGATGGATGATTTCCAACGATTTCATGGTCAACTATCGGAAGATTGTTAGTTTTGTATTAAAGTCCTGGACTTCGATTTATGACGAAAATGAAATCATTTTTATACCCTTTAGGAATATTGATGTGGTTCACAGCTTGTCCTTCTTATATTTGGGCATGTGATGATGATCATGATCCTCCTTTAATCTCAGCCATTCCCAAAGACGCAGCAATCAATTGTAATTCTCCCAATATATTGAACCTCCTGACTCAGTGGTATAATAGCAGTGGAGGAATGATAGCAACCGATGAAAAAAGTAATCCCGTACAATATTTTGGAATTCCTGATCTCCAAACTGCTATAGGTCAATTCAACAGCTCTTTATTTTGCGGCAACACCCAGTCGGTCACTGTATTATTTTATGCCACGGATTCATGTGGAAACAGTACTGATACATTGCCCGCCCGTTTTTATACTTTTGACAACAGAGGTCCTACCATCATCAAACATGCTGAATCGAGAACCTATGCCTGTGCAACGGGAATCAGAGATACTCTGAAAAACTGGATTAGAAACCATGGATTTAGTATAGCCACAGATGATTGCTCAAATGCCACCTGGTTCCGGTTTGCCTTTCAGGACAATAAAGGACAAGCAGGTGTAGGTCTGATATCCAGAGATACAATTCCCATTCCTGATGGTATTTGTAACTGGAAAGTAGACGTTTCCTTTATTGTTGTAGATGGATGCAATAATCAATCCGTTACGACCGCTTCGTTTTCCATAAATGACACCATCAGACCCACCTTGTCAGAGTATCCAGCCGATATTACCATTTCATGTGAAGATTTGCCATTAACCAATAATATTAAGGGATTAGATATCTGTACAAGAAACCCCAAATTGGAATATCACGAATCCACAGATCGTCAGGGCACAGAAGATGAATGTGAATATTATTTTTATACCCTCACAAGAACCTGGATTGTCACTGATAATTGTGGCAATTCGGATAGTCATACACAAATAGTTACTGTCATAGATCAGACCCCTCCTGATATTCAAATACAGGATACAATTGTTATATCCTGCGATCTTATTGATGACTCCGAAATAAATCAATCCTTATATACCATTTCAGACCACTGTAGTGAAGTAGTATATGAAATTATGGACAGTATCATCGGTGAAGGTTGTAATTACACTATTGTCAGAAAATATTCTGCACGAGATGTGTGTAATAATGATACTTCTGCAATTCAGATCATTCACGTAAGAGATATTACACCTCCTGAAGTCGAAGTTCCACATCAAAACTATTCCTATGTGTGTAGTGATCTTGATTTCATTTCTTTTTCTGAATGGATAGAATCCTTGGGAGGGGCAATATATTCTGACAACTGTTCTGAGGTCTTTTCCTTTGTAGCTGTAAATGGCACCTATGATTTGGAAGACCCCAGTACATTCCCGGGATTAATTCCCAACAATATTTTTACCACTTCATGCCCTTCACTGTCTCCGGGAATTGTTTTCAAAGTGGAACTTGATTTTGTATTCTATGACGCCTGTTTCAATTACACAGTGATCGAAGCTACATATGTGGTGTTGAATGATGATACATTTGAAATCCTTTCATGCCCCGAAAATCAATTACTGGAAGTCATCCCGGGGTCGTGTGAGTCACTATTTTCACTACCTGAAATAGAATATGCCGGCGGTTGTATCAATTACGATCCTTTTATTACTCTTGAGGGTAAAATTGGTTTTCTTACAGACAGTCTTGCCAGTATGCAAAACCAAATAGTCCTTCCCTTCCAACCCATAAATCCTTTTGGAGTATGGCCGGCTGATTCAGCCATATTATACATTCATTTGTATGATTGGGATATAGAACAGTTGGGACCTTTCTTATATTTGCTATCCCCTGAAAATGACCCTATTGCAAACTTTCAAATAGAAGGAAAGGATTGTGTTTCAGAATTATTTACCTTAAATCTTTCCATTGAAACCTTACAAAGATGGATGATCAATGGCAATTTTCAATGGATCATACAAATACCTTTGAATCTGGGGGAAGATGACAATGTGACTTTTACATGTGAAGAGGTAAATATTGAGGGAAAAATTGAATTTTATAATAAGGCAAAACAAACCATAAATAGAACCATTATTGTTAATGGAAATCCAATCACTGCTGAACAGATCATGGCAATGGGAGGAATTATGCTTTCTACAGGAATTCATTTTGTAGAAGATGTTTCAACGGATTGTTCAGGTTTGTCACGATCCTGCAGTTATTCTGTGACTGTCCTTGATAATACACCTCCTGCCATTCAATGTGTAAATGATTCAATACTGTATCTGCCTCCTGATGATTGTGTAATCGAAGTTTCAATCCCGTTGAATGATTTCATCCTGGAGGACAACTGTCTTTTCAATAAAGTATATCAAAAGCAAATGCCATTGACTAGTCAGGCTTCTTTATTAAGTTTTTCATTGGATGAAGAAATCAATGAATATACTTTAAATAATATCTTATTGACATTTGATGAAATTTTTCCTATAAAAAACAATCAAAATCCTGCATTTTTAAATATTGAAATGTTTACAAATGTCAGTGAAAGTGGAGAGTTTCTTCAAATTTTTAGTGAAGATGACACCCTGATAGGTAGCATTACGGATTCTATGAATGAGGAATGTAAGATTATCAGTAAATCTTTTGCCATATCACCTGAACAAATCAATGCCTGGGGTATTGATGGAACAATAAAGTTTACGATTTCCGATTTAAATCAAATCATTCGACCGTGCAATCCTATCGGACCAAATGGTACTGATGGGCTGAGTTACCTCAGGGCCAGACTGATCTATAGCGATGCTGAGTTGGAGTATAAAGTAAGTGGAAGTATTACTACTCAAAATAAAGTTATTCCTCATGAAGAGAACGAGTTGGTTCTGACCCTTCCATTGGGTACTGCAAGCGTTACACTCTTTGTCAGAGATAATGGGGACAATTTAGATTCTTGCTCATTTCTTATTGAGATAAGGGATACTTTTCCCCCTACTGTTTTATGTAAACCCGCTGTCATTTTCTTAGAGCCATCAGGTACTGAGCCTTATGTCTTAAATCCTTCTATTATTGATAATGGGAGTTTCGATTTGTGTGGGATTGCAAACAAAACCGTTATTCCAGCCTCCTTTGATTGTTCTCAATTAGGAGAAGAGGTTCCAATAGTACTTACCGTAACCGATTTATCAGGAAATTCTGCAACTTGTACTTCCACAGTCCAAATAAGAACCAGAGTGCTTTCGCCATTTCATGAGCTTGGGATTTGCGATGTGGATACACTGCGCTTATTCGCCAACCTGCCTCCTCCTCCTGTACCCGATGCATATTCTTTCCGTTGGACCGGACCTAATAATTTTTCTTCTTTTCTGGAAAACCCACTTATACCCAATGTCGGGCCACAAAATAACGGTACTTATGTTTTGGAAGTCACAGGATTTGGAGGGTGTGTATCTTCAGGAACCGTTGAGGTCAATATAGATCAAATCACTACACCACGCATCATAATTGACCAAAATACCATTTGCAGAGGAGAATCTATACTTTTGAATGCAGAGGGTCAGGGTGGCAATGTAACATACTTTTGGTATGAAGGAAGTTTTCCAAATGGCCTTTTATTGGAGACGACAACGGCACCCTCCCTTTTATTACATCCCATGCCCGGCCAGCATCTATACTATGTTGTAGCAGAAAGAAACGGTTGTCTATCCAGTCCTTCACCCTCTGTGATGATCATGGTAATTGAACCTCCCGTGGCCAGAGTTAATGACCAGTTCATATCAGTATGTGAAGGGGATGCAATAGTATTGGGAACCGATGTGGGAGGAAGTAATTTTACATATCATTGGACAGGCCCTGCACAATATCTTTCTTCTAAACAGTTTCCTGACACCATTAAAAATGCCTCCTTAAATAATCAGGGTATATATTCTTTAATCATTTCCAGAGGAGGATGCATATCTGATACTGCTTCTGTTTTAGTAACTGTATTTAGCAAACCCATCCGGCCTCAAATCGAATCGGATGAAATGGTTTGTGAAGGATCTTCAATAATCCTTTCAGTAAATAATATACCAAATGGAGATCTTTACTCATGGTATCAGGAAGGAGTATTCAGAACCACCACTTCTACCAATATTTTGACATTGAATAATGTTACGGTCAATAATGCAGCGGGTCACTGGACAGTAGTTGTTTCTGATGGTATATGCGAATCCGATCTTTCTTTGCCAAAACTCATATCGGTTGACCAGCAAATTTCTATCAACGCCAACAATAATGGTCCAGTGTGTTTGGGTGATACAATTGATTTAACCGCTTCATTTATTCCGGGGGCTTCCTATCAATGGAATGGGCCCGGAGGCTTTAATAGTATTTCACAAAACCCCAGATCTACAGCCGGCGGAGGGATTTATTTTGTGACTGTTACCACACCATCGGGATGTTTGGCAGAAGCATCAACAACGGTTCGAATTGAAGAAGCTCCGGAAATCACTGCTTTGAGCAGCAACGCACCGGATTGTTCTGACGGAAGTGCTGTGGTTACATTTTTTCCTTCCATTTTCCCTTCAGGCAATTATATTTTCAAATGGACTGGGCCCAATGAATTTACATCGGATGTACAAAATCCTTCCATTGATAATGCAGGGGCTCAAGTTAATGGCAACTATACGCTTACAGTGATTGCAGGAAGCTGTGTTTCTGAGCCCCGGTCCGTAGAAGTTAATATTAAAAACAATCCACCTAAACCTATTATTTCAGGTGAGTTGAATTATTGCGAAAATGATGATCTTTTTCTAAGTATAGAACCTTTTGAAGGTGCATCCAACTATATTTGGAATACACCACAAGGAGTCAGGTTTACACAGTCCCCATTTCTTACTATCCCTTTTGTTGAAAGAGAAGATGGGGGTCTTTATTCCGTTGTGATTGAAATAGATGAATGCAGATCACCTGAAAGTAATGAGGTCAGGATCGAAATAGGCTTTTTGCCATTTCCTCCAAGCGCTGCCTCCAATGAACCCTTATGTCCTGGAAGTGAATTGCGATTGCTCGCTTCATCTTTTAGTAATGTAACATACAGCTGGACAGGCCCTGGTGGTTTCAGCTCGAATCTCCAAAATCCAACCATCCCAAATGTGAGCATAAATCACCGGGGGGAGTATCAGGTAACTGTGATTTCCGGAGGATGCAGAATATCCTCACCTTCGATTTTTGTTGATATATTAGATGGCGCAGTAACCCCTGAACCTGAGGAAGAACGTTACAGTGTATGCGGTGAATCAGTAGGAAATACGATTCTGATTTGTATTGACAATGTCGTGGCTGGATCTATCATCGAACTGTATCATGCCGAAAGTGGCTTACTATTGGGTCAAAGTCAATCGTCCTGTATTGTCCTTAATGACTTTTCAAAATTAAATCCGGGAAGTAATCCGGTATTCCTGATTGCTAAAGATGATCTTTGTACATCATCTCCTTCAAGACAATTTACCATTTTAGTTGAAAATATTCCTATTGTTGATGCTGAAGCTGAAGTGAATCCTATCTTTATTTGTGACGATCATCCTGTAACTGTGATTTCTGTGATCCGGCCCCCTGAGGTAATCGTATCCTGGGATATTATAGATTCTTATCTGGATATTGATGCCACTTCAGGTCATTTTACCAATGTTTCCGGAATCAGATTGGGTGAAAACAGGATTACACTGACCTATAGCACAGAGTTATGTGGTGCATTTACTACTGATACCATCACCATATACAGAAATGAATTGCCCGATGCCAGAAATGATATATATACAATAGAAACTAATGAAGAAACCCTGCTTCCTGTATTTGAAAACGATATTCTTCCTGAAGATTCGGAAGTATTTATTTCATCAATGCCAACCTTTGGAAAAATTGTCTTAGTTGAAGAGGGTATATTATATATTCCGGATCCTCGCTTTGCAGGTACAACTACTTTCATATACCGGATATGTTCTGAATTATGTGGTGACTACTGTTCCGAAGCCACAGTAGAACTTACAGTAGGGGATGTTTCAGAGTGCATGGCCCCGACTCTTTTCACTCCCAATGGAGATGGAATAAACGACTATTTTGCCATTCCCTGTCTTTCTTCAGGTCAATACCCTGGAAATAAACTCACTATATTTAACCAATGGGGACAGGTCGTTTTTGAAAGAGTCAATTATGAAAATGACTGGCAAGGTACAAGATCCGGTAGTCCGCTTCCTGAAGGAACATATTTTTATGTTTTGAATTTAGGAAACGGATCCGGACATATTGCAGGATTTTTAATTCTGGAGAGATGAAAAGGTATGCTATTCAATGGTTTTTCTTCGCATGCTTCGGATTGCTGTCTCAGCATGTATACACGCAGCAAAGCCAGTTGTATACACAGTTTGCCTTCAACAAACTGGCTCTAAATCCTGCATATGCCGGGAATGATGACCATTTTACACTGACAGGAATTTACAGGGATCAGTGGAGTGGTTTTCCCGGTTCTCCAAAAACTCAAAATCTAACCATCAATAGTCCCAGAATATTGTCTAATGCAGGATTAGGACTCAACCTGGAAAGATTTAGTGTAGGTATTACCCGGATTGTTAATATAAGTGGCCAATATGCTTATAAAATCCGGATGGATGATCTCACCTTGAGTTTTGGATTAAGTACAACTTTCAGGAACATGGTAAGAGATTTTACTGATCCCAGATTAGTAGCTTTGGAAGATATCCATAGGGATGGAGCAATTATAGGTGACCGGTTGAGTACATATTTGTTCAATGTTGGTACAGGTATATACATTAATAATGAGCGATTTTTTGCAGGCATCTCTACCCCGGGACTTTTAAAGAGTGATTTGATCCTGTCCACTGAAGAAAAAGACAGCCGATCCCCATTTGTTCGTCAAATATATTTTATGTCAGGAGGTATTATTCCATTATCAGAAATGATTGGCTTAACAGGGCAATTTTTGATCCGGTGGGCTGAACAATTTTCAATTGGAGTGGATATCAATGCTGGGTTTTTAGTGGACAACCGCTATCGGTTTGCTTTAAGTTACCGGTCTGGTGGCAGCAGCGTCGATATTGGAGAATCTTTAGGGTTAATTTTTGGTTTTGATATAGGAAAGCGGTTGATGATCGGCATTTCATATGATTATACCTTGACAGGAATACGTCAATTTGATCAGGGAAGTTTGGAGTTTATAGCCGCTTACAAGATTATTGGTAGCGGTGAAAAGGGAAGAATTGCTAATCCCAGATATTTTTAGGAAATGAAGATTTTTCTGTTCAATATTATGGTATTACTCGTATTGTATCCGGAATGGATCTATGTACAACCCGTAATAAATATACAGGTTGCTGAAAATGCTATTTTAATTCATGAAGATGAAATCAACACCTCCACGTATGAGTTTTCACCGGTCTTTTATGGCACTTATATTGGTTTTGTAAACGACCGGGGGAAAAGCATCTATTACGACAAAAAGAAAAATACTCCATTTTTTGATCTATCATTTGCCGGAGCCAATACAGAAGGCAATCTTGCAAAAAAAGCAGCTTTTCCTCCAGCCATCACCACTGAAAATCAGGAAGGTCCTTTTTGTTTTTATGATAATGACCAGACAATACTTCTCACAAGATCAACGCGTGAACATAAAAACCTGTTGATCTACAAGGCCCAAAGATTTGACGGTCATTGGATAGAGAAAGGAAAAGTTGAGTTGATGCCACCATCCTTTCATGTTTGTCATCCAACTGTATCTCCTTCAGGCCATTGGCTCATTTTTGCTGCAGCTCCAATTCAGGAAGGTTCAACCATGGATCTCTACATGGCAGAAAGGGAAGAAAACATATGGATAAAGGTTAATAAACTACCGGATCATGTTCAATCATCTGCCAATGATTGGTTCCCCAGATTCATTAATGACAGTATACTGGTCTTCTCTTCCGACAGGGATGGCGGAATGGGAGGATTGGATGTGTATGCCATCAAACATACTAAAGAAGGTTGGACCCCTCCCCAACAATTTCCATATCCTGTAAATACAGCATTTGATGACTTTGGGTTGATTGCCTCTGATGGTGTAGCTTATTTTTCTTCCAATAGACCCGGTGGAGCAGGAAAAGACGATCTATACCGGATTGAATTTGGAAGTGAATTGTTTTTTACCCCAAAAAGTGATCAAATAGACCTACATCTTTCTTTAAAAAATAAACTCGGACTTGCCCCCATTGCAGGAGCTACTGTAGAAATTTTTCCTTTTGATTTAAGTAAACTGGGTCAATCCATATCCACATTAAATATTCAATTAGTAGATTCAGGCTCAAGCCCTGAAGAAATTATTTTGAAACTGCAGCCTTCTACTTCTATACCCGCTGACTTTGGGATTACCAATGAATATGGAAGGGTTGTCCTTAAAATAAATGAATTATCTGACTATATTATTCACATAAAAGCAGATAAATATCTCTCCTTGAAGTCCCTGTATAATGTCAGAGAGTTTGGTGAAAATATTACTTTAGTGTTAGAGCCTAAAGAAGAACCTGCCTGGGAAGACCCGGTTTTTAATCCAATAGTAGAATTGGATGAAGGAGCCACAATTGTATTCGATAATATATATTATGACTTTAATAGTCACATAATCAAAGCTGGAGCTGCTGCAGAACTTGATCAACTGGCAGATGCTATGATTGCCAACCCTAACCTGAATATCGAACTGAGTGCACATACCGATTCAAGAGGTTCAAGAGTCTACAATCAGAGACTTTCTGAAAGAAGAGCACTATCAGCAAAAAATTATCTGGTTAAGAAAGGAATTGATCCTGACCGTATCCGAACTTTTGGACACGGTGAAACCCAAATAAGAAACCGGTGCAAAGATAGAGTTAACTGCTCCGAGGAGGAACACAGATATAACAGGCGAACCGAAGTTAAAATTATTAAGAAATAAAAAATCCCGGGAAGATGCAACCTTCGCTTAATCGCATCGTCATTATTGCAAAGAGTTTTTGAGATCAAGGATTAAAAATTCTTTTTAATTATGGAGAGAATAATATTCTGGACAACATATTTGTAAAATATAGGCCTGTAAATCAAATAGAAAAACGAATTTTTTTTTGCTGCATTAAAGAGATTATTACAACCCAACCAGAAAAGCATTGAGGACACTTGAATACAAAGAAGAACTGGTTAGTAAACTTATAAAAGGAGAGCGGTCAGCACAGTTTACCTTTTATAAAACTTATGCCGATGCCATGTATAACGTATCTGTGCGTATTGTGAACAATCATGATGAGGCACAGGATATTTTACAAAAATCCTTTATGGATGCATTTAATAATATTCATACTTATAATGGCAGCTCAACTCCAGGGGCATGGTTAAAAAGAATTGTAATCAATAACAGTATTGATTATCTGAGAAAGCAAAAGCCAGTATTTCAGGAAATCGACCATACCATTATTTCTTTACCTGATGAAGAAAATGATGAAGTAGATGTTCGATACCAGGTAGATAAAGTGAGAAGAGCTATTGAACTACTTCCGGATGGATATCGTACAGTTTTGTCACTGTATTTATTAGAAGGCTATGATCATCAGGAAATTGGAGAAATACTCAACATCACTGAATCGACTTCTAAATCACAATACAGCAGAGCAAAACTTAAATTGAAAGAATTATTGAAAGAATCACATTACAGTACAACCTGAGCAGACTATTTTAATCTATAGGAATTGAACATAAAAAAATGAAAAAAATGAAAAAGGATAGACTCGAACAATTTATAATTGAAAACCGGCATGAAATGCAAGTCCATAGGGCACCTGATCATATATGGCAGAACCTTGCCAAAGAATTGGATAAATCCGAAAAATCCTCTCATGGAAAAAGTCCATTCTTTTATTTCATCAGTGGCATTGCAGCATCCATTACTTTGGTGATTACCGCCATTTTTGGATATCATGTTGTCCAAATAAATACCAATAAAGTATACAAAGAAGAAATTGCCATGATGAGGGATTTTCAGCAAAAAGAAAATGATTATGTAAAAATGGTCAATAACAAACTGACTACTCTCAAAGGAAGTAATATCGATCAGTCACTTGAATATGATTTATTGCAATTGGATGCCATATACCAGGAATTGAAAGCAGAACTTCTTTCCTCTCAGAGTGACAATCTCGAAGCTATTATTTCAGCGCTCATCAATCATTATGAAACCAAGCTTGAAATCCTTAAAACATTGGAAGATAAACAATCTGAATCTCTAAACACAACGGAAAATGAAAACCTCAACATTTAATATTTTATTGCTCATTTTTGGCTGTTATTTTCTTTTTTCTTTTTCACGACAAAGCGATGAGTCTGAAAAGATAATCAGAAAAACATTTCAGGTGAATCCTCAAACTGCCCTCCATATCATCAATAAACACGGCAACATAGAGATTTCGCATGGAAAATCCAAAGAAATCAATTTGGAAGCCAGAATCATAACAAACAGCGGTAGTAAAAGTGCCCGCGAAACCTTTTTGAAAGAAAGTTCTATAGATTTCAGTACCCAGGGACACCATATATATGCAGTAAGCAATCCCAAACAAATGAATAAAGGGAAATACTGGTGGAACAGAATGTTGTCCTCTCCGGTGGGTTACGCCATCAATTATAAAGTGGATGTGCCTTCAAACCTTGAACTGGAGCTGGATAATAAATATGGAAATATAGTAATGGGAGATCATTCAGGAATTATAAACCTTAAAAACAGTTATGGAAATATTGAGGCCAACCACCTCGAAGGCCAGGTTATACTGGACCTCAGATATGGAAAAGCAAAAATCACCTCTATCCAGGATGGGAAGGTAAAACTGGCATATTCTTCTCTTGAACTGGAAAAAGCACCTACTGTAGAATTCAATTCCAAACAATCCAGGGTACAAGTGGGTGAATCTTCTGATCTATCAGTATTCAGCAAATATGACAAATATAATATTGGGACTGTAAACAGCTTGTTTAATGAAGGAGCTTACGACAACTTTAAAGTATCTCATGTAGACAGAATTAAAACCATTGCCCGTTATTCTACTTTTGATATTGAAAAATGTGCAAATAAGATCGAATCCGATATGGCTTATGGTTCGATCAAAGTACACCAAATATCACAGGACTTCACGGGAGGAAATATTCAAACCAAATACACTAATGTGTCTTTCAAAGATCTTCCCAATCACAAACTTTCTTTCAAAGGCAAATATACCGGACTTAATTTAATGGACGGCTACTTATTCCATGAAAAGATAACTGATGGAAATGATGAATCCATTGAGGCAGTGTTTGGAGAGAATGGAAAATTGCCCAGATTAATTGTTGACATGAGATATGGAAAGTTAAACATTAACTAAGTGGCCGATTACCAAAAAAATAAACACAGGTATGGTTACATGTACTGACCTGTGTTTTTATTTTTTACGATGCACATAAGAATCAATGCCCTTCGATTTTAATTCCGAAACAATAGACATAGCTCTGCTATGGTCATCCGTACGTGCTGCAACCACTGAATGATACTGTGAAAGATCAAATATGACTACTTCCGCTGTTTTATATCCCATATGTTGCAATTTACCCACCATACTACCTGCATTGGAATGGATGATATAACTTCCGGCAATCACCATGTACTCTCCATAAGAAGTGTTCGAACGAATCGGTGACTGATTGATAACCGGTGTAACATTCTCCTTTTCTGATACCGGCGTAGCTTTAGGAAGTTGATCTTCCTTTCTTTTAGCCAACGTTTTGTCTATGATGTCATAGTCAATGGCAGGTTGCTGGGTAATCTCCTCCACAAATGTTTTCTCTTCACTGATTGTATAATCCTCATCATCGAAGAATTCATCCTCTCCAAATAATGAATTCGTTTTCACTTCTATACTTGTATCCATATCATCATTTCCCCATTTGTTAAATGCACTTAATACAAGCAGGTAAACAAGAAATATAACGACTGCATACGATAGAATTTTGAGAATCCTTGTCATAATCGAATATTTTAGATTACAAATATAAATAAAATTACAATAATTAATAATATATAATAATATTATATAGCAATTTATTATAAATTATATAAAAATATTTGATTATATATATTTAATACATTATAACAAGCTATTCTTATCTTGAAAATTTTTTATATAAATATTTATGACCATCAATTAAAATGCAAGAAGTGGATTTGCCAAACCTTTTTGCAAAAATTGATGTATATTGTAGTTTTAAAACAGCTCATTGCTGATGTGGTCCTATTATTTCAATAAAGCCATTAAACAGTATCTGAAAATCAGGTTCCGTAGGATTGAAAATATCCGAAGTTTTCCCGGCTTTCATCAACTATCTATTTTAAACAAAATCCTGCATCACAACAAAGATACTCTATACGGCAAAAGCCATTCTTTTAATAAAATAAGAAATTATCAGGATTTTCATTCAGCTGTACCCATCGTTGAATATGAAGATTTGCAACTATACATTGAACGAATGATGTCCGGAGAGCCGGGGTTGCTTGTGCCGGGAGCAGTTTGGTGGTATGCAAAATCGTCAGGAACTACATCGTCGAAAAGCAAGTATATTCCTGTCCCAGATATTTTTTTGAGAAATAATTTGATTCGCTCAGGTTGGGATGGCATGAGTATAGTATACAATCAGGTAGCGGGTTCACAGCTGTTTGAAAAAAAATCACTGGTGATGGGAGGCAGCCTGAGTTCCTGGCCCTATCATCCAAAAGTGACAGTGGGTGATGTATCAGCCATAATGATTTTGAAAATGCCCTGGGTTGGCAAGCCATTTTATACCCCGGATTTTGATATCGCATTAATGAGTGATTGGGAGGAAAAAATTGATCGAATGGCCAACCAGGTAATTAAAGAAGATATAGTTATGTTTGGAGGTGTACCCACCTGGAACATTGTATTATTTGAAAAAATGCTTGCGTTAACAGGCAAATCCACTATTAAGGAGATTTGGCCTAATTTGAATATGTATCTGCATGGAGGAGTAGGTTTTGAACCGTATAGAAAACAATTCGACCAATATATTGGCACTGACCAATTCCATTATTTTGAAGTGTACAATGCCTCTGAAGGATATTTCGGATTTCAGGATCAATTACAGGAAAATGGATTGCTTCTGCTTGCTGACAATGGAATTTTCTATGAATTTGTACCGACTGAAGACTGGGGAAAACCCAATGCTCAGGCATTCAAACTGGACCAGGTTGTAATCGGTCAAAATTATACTCTGCTGATCACTGCACTGAATGGACTGTATCGATATGCCCCTGGAGATACTGTAAAATTTATTTCGGTTAAACCTTATAAAATTAAAATCACAGGGAGGACTAAACATTTTATCAATGTTTTTGGTGAGGAAGTCATAGTTGAAAATACCGATCAGGCACTTTCAAATACTTGTCGTGAATTAAATGCTGTCGTTAAAGAATACACGGTAGGGCCTATATATATGAATAAACCCGGACAGGGAGGACATCTCTGGTTAATCGAGTTTGAAAAAACTCCTGAAGATATCGCACTTTTTGAAAGCCGTCTTGATAGACATTTAAGAGATGTCAATTCAGACTATGATGCAAAAAGATTTAAAGATTTGGCATTGCAGCCATTACAGATTATCAATGTACCTGCGGGTACTTTTCTCAACTGGCTTCGTTCCAAAGGAAAGGCAGGAGGCCAGCATAAAGTACCCAGATTGTCCAACACGAGAATCTATGTCGAAGAAGTTTTGGAATTTACACGCTGACAATACCTGGACAAGGCAAAATCATATCTTCATGGAGATTATACCCGCAGATTTTAACATTGACAACCTTCATGAACCGGACAAAGAAGAATTGCTCCTAAAACGCATAAAAGGGAGGGTATCGGAATTGCTGGAAACAGACCCCGGACTTTTGATGAGTTATTTATACCGGCTCGATATTGATGAAGAAATGGTTCAAAAAGTAATGCATCCCAATTCACTTGTACCGGTCAGCGGTGCAATCGCTACATTAATATTAGAAAGGCAAAAGAAAAGATGGGAATCAAAAAAAAAATATTACCAAAAACCGATTGACGGTTGGGAATAATTTTGAAGTTATTGATGTTCGTCGTCTCACTATTCCTACTTTACAATGGAAATATTCAAATCAAAAGGACTTGTACTCAAAACCATTAAATACAGCGAATCAAGTATCATTACACATATTTTGACAAGAGAGCTTGGTGTTCGGTCTTTTATTATTAATGGTGCAAGAAAACCAAAATCTACCATGCCTGCTTCTTTGTTCCAGCATGGAAACTTTTTACAAATCGTAGCATATAATAAACCCAGTGGACAATTAGCCAGAATTCGCGAAGTTTCACCCGCCCATCATTATAGTCAGCTGCCCTATAAAATTGAAAAATCTTCAATTGCAGTATTTATATTGGAAGTGATTGAAAATACAGTCAGACTGGAGGATGTAGATCCTGCCTTATTTGACTTTTTAGAAGACAAATTTATACAGCTCGACCGAATACAAAATGGGTTTGGTCATTTTCATCTGAAATTTTTGGTAGATTATACTAAGTGGCTGGGCATCCGACCAATGGAAAATTATAGTCATGAAAAAATCTATTTCAATATGGAAGCAGGTAGATTTACTACATCCGAAAGTGAAAGGCTTGGGATGAATAAAGAAAAAAGTGAAATGCTTTTTGCCCTTTTAACTCAGGAATCTAAAATTTGGGAGTCCATATCTATTTCGAAAAAATTGAGAATGAGTTTACTCAGGGATTTATTAGTCTATTATCAGATTCATATAGATGGATTTAAAACCATTCAATCATTAGATGTTCTGGAACAAATCTTTTGAATAGTATGCATGGTAGGTAGTAAATCACTCCATACGAGTTATCTATAATGGGATGGTATAAAATACTGAATGGAAAGTCGCTCCTGACTTTCTTAATTGATCTTTGAAAACGTATCTCCTTCTTTTAAATCACCCGTACGAAAGCCATGCCGGAACCAATGCATGCGTTGATCGGAAGTTCCGTGCGTAAAACTCTCCTCCACCACATATCCCCGGGTGCGTTTTTGTATCGCATCATTCCCTACTGCAGCTGCAGCACTCAATGCTTCCTCAATATCATTTTCATCCAGGTATTTCTTGATATGATGGGCCCACACACCGGCATAAAAGTCAGCCTGCAATTCCATAGCCACCTGAATTCTGTTCCCTTCCGCCACCGACATCCCCCTTTTCATTTCCTGTACCCTTCTCACGGTTCCTGAAAGATTCTGTACATGATGACCTATTTCATGTGCAATAACATATGCTATCGCAAAATCTCCCCCTCTTGCCCCAAAACGCGTTTTTAATAACTCAAAAAATGCCAGATCCATGTAAACAGTTTCATCTGCAGGACAATAAAACGGTCCTGAACTGGAGGAGGCACCACCACAGGCAGATGTGACGGCATCTCTGAACAATACCAACTTGGGCTCCCGGTAAGAAGCACCATTTTGTCTGAATAGCTTGTGCCACACATCTTCCGTATCTGCAAGAACCGTGGCAACAAAATCACCCAGACGCTGATCCTCAAGTGAAAGTTCTGTAGTGCTCACTCCCCCTTGTGGATTCAATTGACTCTCCAGTGATTGTAACAATTCCTTGTTGTCTCCTCCCATCAGTAACTGGAATACAAGAAAAAGAATGCCGGCCAGTCCACCACCCATGGCCGCTTTTCCAGTATTACTCATTCGTCGATCTTCCATGTTCGAGCTCTTGCGGCGACCTTCCCATTTCATAATTGTTCCTGTTGTTTTGTAAGTAATTGACATGCTAAATATTTAGCAACATCCTGATCTTCAAAAAATGGATTTACCATTTCCGATTCAATGTACATAAACTTTGGGAATCAAAATATAGTTAAAACCCGGATTCTGTCTTTAAATAAAACTCAATGATTTAAAATATACCTTCCGGCTACAATCCAATTTTTCGCGCCATTTTAGAATTGGTGTATCCATGGATTTAAACTCCTTCAAAATAAATAGATGGCATCAGCAAAAACTCAAAATGGAAAGTAACGAAATGAATAATGAACACCCACTTCGTTACTTATCCGGACCATACCCTTCAGATTAAACTATGTTAAAAAGGCAGATCCTTTTTGGAAATTTTGAGAAAATCCTGCGCCACAATCTCAGAAACCGTTCTCTTTTTACCATCTTTTCCTTCAAAAGTTCTGTAGCGCAATTTCCCGTTAACAGCAACCTCCACTCCTTTACTCAGAATTTTCTCCATGGTTTCTGCCAATTTTCCCCAGGCAACTATAGTGTGCCATTGGGTTTCTTTGACTTGTTCTCCTTTGTTGTTTTTGTAAAATTCATTGGTAGCCAATGTAAGTCTTGCCATTTTTGAACCACTATCAAATTGGGTAAACTCCACATCGTTACCCAGGTTTCCAATCAATTGAACATGATTTCTTAAAGTGTTCATAATTAATACTGATTTGTGTCCTAATGAATCTCATATTTTTTATTAATAAAATCCTTAAGGACGAATGAAACAAAAAAGTGATCTTCCGATCGATATCGATGCAAAAATGTATGCTAAGAGAAATGAGATTCGTATAATATACGTTTACATACGTTTGTACTTGTTTGCACAACGTTTGTAAACGCATATTTAGCTGTAAATCTATTTAATTCGCAGGAATGCAGTCGCAACCAAAGATTTATTTCAATCGGATTGATTATCTTTAGCAAAGTCTCCTGCCTTTACCATATGGATTTTATCCGGGTTAATATACTTTTTCATCACCTGATTGATTTTGCCGGCAGATAGTGCTAATACTTTATCTTCCAGGCTTTGATCCCATTCCATGGTTCTATTCAGAAACATATAGTTATTCAAGGTCATGGCAAGGCCTGCATCCTGCGCACGATTGACTGATCTGGATTGCAACCATCCGCTTTTGGCTGCCTCTACCTCTTCTGTTGTAAAACCTTCCTTCAATACTTTTTCTATCTCTTCTCTGAAAGCTGTTTCCAGTCTGTGAACATTCTCAGGTGCATAAATGGCATAGCCATTAAAAGAAGCTATTCTGTCTATCGAACCTGCATTAAAAAAGGAGCCCACTCCATAGCTGATTCCTTCGTTCTGTCGTATTCTGGTAGCCAGTCTCGAATTAAGGAATCCCCCTCCCAACATGAAATTGCCAAGAACAAAAGCGGGGTAATCTTCATCGGAATCTCCCATTTCAAATTGTAAAAGTGCCAGGAAAAAAGCATTTGCTTTATCAGGAGTTTCCAAATTGACATTCAAGGTTTCCTTTTCTTTCATTTTACCCTCTAATCGGGTATAGGAAGAAGATGAATTCCAGTTTCCGAACATATCTTTAATGATACTATATGTTTCACTTTGATCAAAATCTCCTACAATCCCTAATGTACTTCCTTGATTGACCCCGATAAAATCTTTATAAAATTGTTTGACTTCATCCAGTGTAAGGCTCTTCCAACCAGCAATACTCTTTTCAAAAGTTTCGGTATGGCGGGGATCCCCTTCTTTGTAAGGATCTATATAGGTAGAAAGCTTATTAGATGCAACAGCAGATGGTTCACTCATATTGGATTCAATGGATGTCACCTGTTGTAATATGGCCTTTTCAAATTCATCCTGTGGAAATACAGGGTCTTTGAGAATCTCTTCCACCAGTGCCAGCACTTTGGTAAGGTTTTCCCGAGTAGTCTCTACATTGATGCCCAGAATGGAAGCGCTGCCAAAAAAACTTACATTCGCTTTCATTTGGTCAAAGGCATCTTTGATTTCCTCTCTGTTCATTTTACTGGTACCTCGATTGATCAATGTGGCTGCCATTTGTCCTGCTTTACCTTTGCCCCATACATTGTCTATATCACCAAAACGGAGGGATATCCTTAATTGAACGGACTCACCTCTTGTCTTTTTAGGAAGCATGGCTATTTTCATTCCATTGTCTAATGTATACCGGATAGTCCTTGCTTCTATATTTGCCGGTGTGGGTTCAAACTCCTCCCCCATGACGATATTTTGGGTACCTTTGTAATCCTTTACCAGATCAGCCACATTTATATCCCCTGGAATTTTTGTTCTATCCGGCTTTTCCACCGGAATAAACCGGCCTGTGGTTCTGTTATCTGGTTTGAGATAATGTTTGGCCACCCGGGTTACATCATCCACCGTGACTTCCTTCAATCTGTCCCGGTGAATGAAAAGCAAACGCCAGTCGCCGGCGCCAATCCATTCACTTAGTTGCAAGGCTATTCTTTCGGACGAGTTAAATGCCAATTCTATCTGCTTGATCAATGCATTTTTTGCCCTTTCCACCTCTGTGGATGTTGGAATTTCTGTTCTGACATTATCAAATGTATTGATCATAATTTGCATCGCCTCTTCAGCTGACTTGTCTTTAGGCACTTCGGCCATAGCCAACATAAAACCAGGCTCCTTCCACTGGAAATTAAAGGTGAATACATTAGAGGCTTTCTTTGAATCAATCAATGCTTTATACAGTCGTCCGGAAGGGGTGTTTCCCATAATATTATTAAGTACCTCCATTGGGGCAGCATCGGGATGTGATCCAGCAGAGGTTTTAAACCCCACTCCTACAATTTGCGTATCACCCACCCTTCTGACCGTCACGTTTCTTTCTCCATCCTGTTCCGGGTCTCTGGTATAAGTAGGCATAATGGTTCTGTCAGGTCGGGGAATGGGTCCAAAAAATTCGTTTACCCAACGCAGGGTTTTTTCCTCATCAATTTTACCGGCAACCACCAAAACAGCATTATCCGGCTGGTAATATTTTTTGTAAAAAGCCTGTAATCTTTCAATAGGCACATTTTCAATATCTGATCGTGCACCAATGGTTGATTTTCCATAATTGTGCCATTCAAAAGCAGCAGACATTATTCTCTGCCAAAGCATCCTGAAAGGACTATTTTCACCTGATTCAAATTCATTTCGAACCACTGTCATTTCACTGTCCAAATCTTCTTTCGAAATAAATGAATTGATCATACGATCAGCTTCCAGATCTAATGCCCATCTCAGGTTATCATCGGTAGCTGTAAATGTTTCAAAGTAATTTGTACGGTCAGTCCAGGTTGTACCATTGGGAAATGCACCTCTTTCTGTTAATTCTTGAGGGATATTAGGATGGCGGGGAGTTCCCTTAAATACAAGATGCTCTAACAGGTGTGCCATGCCCGTTTCACCATAATTTTCATGCTTTGATCCAACCAAATAGGTAATATTCACGGTGATAGTTTGTTTGGTTGGATCAGGAAACAAAAGTACTCTCAGTCCATTATTGAGTTGGTATTCAGTAATTCCTTCTACCTTAGTCACTTTTACCGGGTCAGATAGATTGGCAGGCGTCTGAGCATATAATGAAGTGATCATTACTATTAGGATTGAGACTTTAAGATATCTTTTTAACATAGAATTTTGATTTAAATGAAAGATTTAAAAAATGATTGACATGTTAAAGGGTTAATGTTTATGATTTATGAAGTTCACTATTAATGTATTAACGTTAAAACTATAAATTTCGTTGAAAATGAAGAAATAACAATAAGCAGTTGAATGCAATTTATTTAAATGGTCGCTGAAAAAATAAAAATATTAGAGGAACTACTTCTTATGTCCGATGAATGAATTGCACATCGTAAAAGAAATAAACAATTTTAGCAGGAGTGTAAATTTTCACAAAACCTTTTTATGGTTTTTACCATTTTAATATTTCTTTTTATACATTTGAAAAACACATCCATCCATAGTTAGTAATGAACTCAACGACACAATATATCATTCCCAAGGAAACCCGGATAGGGCATGTACACCTCAAAGTTTCTGATATTCAGCATTCATTGGATTTTTATTGTGGATTGCTTGGATTTGAATTGACTGCAACTTACGGCAATGATGCCGCTTTTATATCCGCTGGAGGTTACCATCATCATATCGGACTTAATGTTTGGTTCAGTAAGAATGCGCCTCCTTCTCCCAGGAATACAGTCGGACTGTTTCATACAGCTATCCTATACCCGACAAGAAAAGACCTTGCTGTCATTTTACTTCGACTTAAAAATGCCGGTTATCCCTTAACCGGGGCATCCGATCATGGCGTTTCCGAAGCGCTCTATCTGGATGATCCCGACAAAAACGGAGTCGAATTGTATTGGGACAGACCCCATGAACTCTGGCCTAAAAATCCGGATGGATCTTTAAATATGTACACCCAACGATTAGATCTCGACGACTTGCTTGCATCTTTAAATGAATCAAAATAAATATATGCATAGAAATCAATATATGGCCAACCGAATCAGAGAGGTTTATCTCGATGGTAAATGGGTTGCCAATACTAACTATAAATGTGCTATTGAAAAATTAACCTGGATTGAAGCTACATCCAAACTGGGAAACCTGAATACAATTGGCGCATTAATTTTTCATGTCAATTATTATCTGGCAGGACTTATTGAAGTTTTTGAAGGGGGTGAATTTGTAATTCGGGATAAATACAGTTTTGACATGCCTCTCATTGAATCTCAAAATATTTGGAATGATCTCAGAAATACTTTTTTGGCTAATGCCGAAAAATTTGCAGCCCATGTGGAAAACTTACAGGATACACAATTCGATGAACCTTTTGTGGATGAAAAATACGGAACATATCTTCGAAATATAGAAGGGGTCATTGAACATGGTTATTATCATTTGGGGCAAATCTCGCTGATTATTAAAATGATCAAGGAGAAATAAATATTTAGGTAGTTTTGATGATCATACCTCCATACCCTCAGGAAAACAAAACTAATATAGACTCTCTGTCCGGTTGGCATATCCCTCTCTCAGTAATCAGCCCTGTTATCAGGCGTGCCGGGGTTATATCAAATGCAAAATTAGAGGCTGGGCTTTCCTTAGGAGTTACCCTTACAGGAACTATTTTACTCCCGTCATAACCCTGTACATATTTGACTTCATCAAGGTTTCTTTCTTCGATAGGTATCAGAGAGGATTCACTGGTTTCCCAATCCAATGTTGAGGAAGGTAATGCTACATAAAATGGAACATGATTATCAAAAGCAGCAAGAGCCTTCAGATATGTGCCTATTTTATTGCATACATCGCCGTTCAACAAAGTGCGATCCGATCCAACTATACATACATCCACCATGCCCCTTTGCATCAGATGTCCTCCAGCATTATCCACAATGACTGTATGAGGAATTCCGTGTTGAAGTAATTCCCACGCTGTAAGAGCCGCTCCCTGGTTACGAGGTCTTGTTTCATCTACCCAAACATGAATCGGTATTCCCAGATCATGTGCCATATATATAGGTGCCGTTGCTGTCCCGTAATCCACTGCGGCCAACCACCCGGCATTACAATGAGTGAGAATGTTTACCGGGTTCCCATTCTTGTTTCTACTGATCTTTTTTATCAGAGACAGTCCATGTTGCCCGATATGCCTGCATGTCATGATGTCTTCATCTGCCATACGCTGGGCATTTTCCAGTGCAATTTGTATTTTTTCCGAAAGAAGAGGACTTTTTCCAATGGCTTTCATTTGCATATTGAGTGCCCATTGCAGATTACTTGCGGTGGGTCTGGCATTCAGTAAACGATTGTAAGCATTCTCCAACAATTCATTGGCATTATTCTCATTAGCATCCAACAATGCCGAATACAATCCATATGCCGCTGTTATTCCTATCAATGGAGCTCCGCGAACCACCATTTCGCTAATAGCAAATACGAAATCATCCAGATGTTTGAGATCTATTGTTTTAAAAGCATGGGGAAGAAAGCGCTGGTCAATCGTTTCTATCACCCTTGAATCCAAAGGTTTTGCCCAGATGGTACGGTAATGTTTATTGTTAATAAGCATGGAATGAGAAATATCTGTGATCTATGTTCCTTTTTACTTCCATAGGGTATGTACCGGAGCGCCTTCCGGATCATCCTTTCTTTTATAAGTATGGGCACCAAAATAATCTCTTTGGGCCTGTAAAAGATGGGCCGATGATTCTGCCTGAAACCAGGATTTGAGATAAGTCAATGCGCTTTCGAGGCAAGGAATGGGTTGTATCTCCCTGGCTGCATGTGCGACTGTCGCCATCATATCATTTAAATCCCTGTGAATGGCCGAAATAATATCCGGATGTTTAAACAACAAAGTTTTTTCTATTAAGTATTCTGAAGTATCTTCCATAAGTTTTGATCGGATAATACAACCCTGGGTCCAGATTGAAGCCAAATCAGACAAACGTATACCCCAATCGTTTTTATTGGCTGCCACATGTATTAAATGAAAACCCTGGTGATGGTTAATAATACGCGCCAACCTGTAAGCTGAAGCCAGCTTCTCTGTTTGAAGCCCGGATGATTCTCCAGACAATGTGTAGAGTGATGAAGCTTCATTTCTTTCAATTTTTAAAGACGACATAAATCGCGCATTGAGAGCGGCACTGATTACAGGAATGGGAACTCCATATTCGATGCCAGCTTCAGTTGTCCAGCCTCCTGTTCCTTTGCTGCCGGCTACATCTAATATTGTATCCAGCGTTAATACCCCATCTGTCGTATGGGTAAGTATATCAGCAGTGATTTGCAACAAATAGCTTTGTAGTGATCCTGAATTCCAATCTTTGAAAATATTTGCAATCTTTTCCGGTTCATAGCCCATACCAAAACGCAAAATTCCATAGATTTCAGCTATTAATTGCATTTCAGCGTATTCGATTCCATTATGAACCATTTTGACAAAATGCCCTGAACTTCCTGTCCCTACATGAGTACAGCATGGCACTCCTTTCGGATTTTTTGCGGCTATTTTCTTCAAAAAAGGCTCCCATTGCTGATACCCGTATACACTACCTCCGGGCATAATAGAGGGCCCCAATAACGCTCCCTCTTCACCACCGGAAATACCCACACCCAAAAAGTGTATGCCCGTTTTCGCAAGATTTATTTGCCTCCATTCGGTAACTTTATAATGCGAATTGCCACCATCGACAATCAAATCGCCACTTTCAAGGTGGGGAACCATGGATTGAAGCAGGTCGTCTATAGGTGCTCCCGCCTCAACCATAAGTATAA
>DAOLDB010000035.1:0-41482 GCA_035327565.1 Saprospiraceae bacterium | reverse complement strand
AAACTATCAGTGCATCTTCAGGTATGAAGACATTGTCCTGGTTTCCTACTTTGACAATCTTTTCACCTTCAATCAGGATTACGCTGTTTTGCATGGGTTTTCCCCCAAAGCCATCAATTAGTGTTCCCCCCACCAGGGCGGTTACCTGGCCGGATAAACAATAAACCGATAAAGGAAGAAAAAGCAATATCTGGATATATCTGTTTACCATATTCTATTTAATTTAAATATTCTATTTCACCCGATGATGAGTGTTAAATTATATTCAGCCGGCAAATCAATGAATGAAGAAAAACCCAGTCCGAGACAAATGCCTGAAATAATAAAAACTATGGAAGTGAAAATTTTCTTCATGGTGATAGTGATTTTATTCATTACCATAAAAATATGAAAAAAACACTTCTCAGGGTGATCTGAAGAATAGATAGTTTACCGGGCAGTTTACTTCAGCATGGGAATTTCCATCAACAACAAATGAGTGGGTTCATTCACTATCCATATTACAGTATTGGAATTCCAGATACCCATAGCATCCCTTCTTCCAAGTTTTTCGCCATGAATTTCAATCCCTCCTTCCAACAAAAACAAATAAATGCCATTGTCAGGATGTTGGACAGAATATTCAAATGAGACTCCTTTACCGAATCGCCCCATATAAAACCAGGCATCCTGATTTACCCATACTCCTTCATCATCAGGATCAGGAGATAGAATTTGTTTCCACTCCGATGGGGATATAGTCCAATCCAAAGTAATCTGATCGTACCGGGGCTTTACATTTCTTAGTTTTGGAATCATCCATATTTGCAAAAATTTGACAGGTTGATCCCTGTTTTTATTGTATTCACTGTGAAAGACTCCGGTGCCGGCACTCATTATTTGTATGTCTCCTTTCCTGATCACTGTGGTATTTCCCATACTATCTTTGTGTTCCAGGTCTCCTTCCAATGGTATCGAAATGATCTCCATATTATCATGAGGATGCATACCAAAACCGCGGCCGGGAGCAACTGTATCATCATTCAATACGCGTAATGCTCCGAAACCCATCCGTTCAGGGTTGTAATATTGGGCAAAACTAAATGAATGATACGATTGCAACCATCCATGGTCTGCAAATCCACGACTACCCGCTTTATGAATAACATGATTCATCTGAAAAATTTTGGTACTGAAAGTATCAATAATTGTTGCAACCAATGGCTTCTGGGATAAGTTCACAATCATTGGATTTCCCAACATGGATCAATTACAAGGTTTTGATTTCATCAATGATTTTTTTTAGGGAATCGGTTGCATCACCAAAAAGCATTTTAGTATTATCTTTAAAAAACAGGGGGTTTTGAATCCCGGCATATCCAGGATTCATACTTCTCTTAAAAACGATGACTTGTTTTGCACGCCATACTTCGATGACAGGCATACCATAAATGGAAGATCCAGGATCATCTTTTGCTGATGGGTTAACGACGTCATTGGCTCCTACCACCAATACGACATCCGTATCAGAAAGGTGGCTATTGGATTCATCCAGATCACACAATTTGTCATAGCTAATATCCACTTCTGCCAATAACACATTCATGTGTCCAGGCATTCTACCGGCTACAGGATGGATTCCGTACACTACTTCTACTCCATTTCTTCCGAGGAATTCGTCGAGTTCCTTGGCTTGCTTTTGTGCCTGAGCTACTGCCATACCATATCCTGGCACCATCATTACTTTTGATGAATAATTCAGGAGAATAGCTGCATCCATTGGAGTCAGGGACGTTACATTCTGATCACCATGATCGCTTGCAGCACTACCCGTAGCGGTAAATCCTCCGATGATCACATTAAGGAGGGATCGATTCATAGCTTCACACATTAATATAGTAAGAATTGTGCCGGCTGCACCTACCAGAATCCCTCCCAAAATCATGATTTGGTTATTATACAAAAAGCCTGCCGCTGCTGCAGATATACCTGTGACCGAATTCAATAGGGAAATGACAACGGGCATGTCTGCCCCTCCGATGGGAGCTACAAAGGAGAAACCATAAATCAGGCATAAAACAACACAGATGGCTATAGCCCAGGTCGATGGGACAATAAATGTATAAACCAGAAAAACAATACTGACAATCATTAAAAAGATATTCAAATACTGGTGACCTTTCACAACGACCTGCTTGTCATTAACCTTACCATCCAGTTTTAAATAAGCAAGAATACTACCGGAAAATGATATAGAACCCACAAATATGGTGAAGAGAATAATGAGAGGTAAAAGAGATTTCTCACTCATAACATGATCAATACCTATAAATTCAATAAGGGCCAATAGCATGGCACTACCTCCTCCCAGCCCATTAAAGATTGAAATCAATTGAGGCATGGCTGTCATCTGAACTTTTGAAGCACTCATCCACCCTACTGTAGAGCCAACCGCCACGGCTCCAGCAATCCAAATGAAATTATTGGGAACATTTCCCAAAGGATAGAAAAGTGATGCAACCACAGCAATACCCATACCGATTGCGGCAATTATATTTCCTCTTCTGGCTGTCTTTGGATCACTCAATCCTCGCAACCCCAAAATAAAACATATAGCACCTGCCAAATAAGCCAATTGATAATATACCTCCATTATTTAGTTTTTTTCTTAAACATTGATAGCATTCTGTTGGTGACTGCAAATCCACCCACGATATTAATCACGGCCATAATCATAGCCAATGTGCCAATGGCAAGAGATAGATAGTCTTGTGGGTCGGCCATTCTTAAGAAAATGATCGATCCCACCATCACAATACCGCTGATGGCATTCGCTCCGGACATCAGGGGAGTGTGTAATACTGTGGGTACTTTTGAAATCAGTTCAAAACCCAGAAACACCGTGAATAACAATAAATAAACGGATATAATATTTTCATTTAAAAATTCTATAACCTGAGTCATATTAATTTGATTTTGGATACATTATAGAAGAGGAAATAATTTCATTTTTCATATCGATAAAGAGTTTTCCTTCTTTGATAAACAGAGAGAGATAATTATAAACATTGTTGGCGAGCAATTCAGAAGCATCCATCACTGAATGAAAGGCCAGGTCAGAATCTCCTATAATGGTTACTCCCTTATAAATGTAAGTTTCTTTGTCACGGGTCACTTCACAATTTCCACCGGTAGAAGACGCCAAATCAATGATAACTGAACCAAACTTCATGTCTTCAACCATTTCCCTGGTAACTAATACTGGTGCTTGTCTGCCTCTGATCTGAGCCGTGGCAACAACTACATCTGCATTTTTTACTCTTTCATGAATTTTTTCCTTCTGTCTCCTTTGATACTCTTCAGTTTGTTCAACCGCATAACCCCCGGCAGCTTTATCATCGACAGAACCTTCTACTTCTACAAATTTCGCCCCCAGACTTTCCACTTCTTCTTTCACTGCCTTCCGCACATCAAAGGCTTCTACACGGGCACCCAATCTGCGAGCTGTAGCAATGGCCTGTAAGCCTGCTACACCTGCTCCTAAGACCAAAACTGTGGAAGGCTTTATCGTACCTGCTGCCGTCATCATCATGGGAAAATACCGGGGCAATCTCAATGCAGCTAAAAGAATCGCATTATATCCTGCTAAAGATGCCATAGATGACAGTACATCCATAGCTTGTGCCAATGTAGTACGTGGAATCATGTCCATTGAAAATGCACTAATAGGAAAGTCTCCATCATATACTGTATGATCCGGTCTGAATTCATTATAAAATGAAATCAGGGTGGCTCCTTTCTTTAATGCAGGCAATTCGTCTCCTTTGAGTGGTGATGTAGAAAATATAATATCACACTTCTCTATAATCTTATTCCGTTCTGTATAAACCACCGCATCCCCAAGTGTATAGTTTTCACCTACTGTATCTGACAGCCCTGCTTCAAGCAATACAGAAACACCATAATTTTTTAACGTCTTTAGGGTAACAGGACAACGGGGATCCCCTTCACTTTTCAAAAAACCTATTTTCATAGTATTATATTCATTTTATATCAATTCATTCAACCCCTATATGTAATAATTAAGCAAAGTACGCAACCCATACGTCTCTTATTGTATGTATTATTATTCAGCATTAACCGAAAAAAAAAGATAGTTCTTTAACTCTCTTTGACTTATAGCATTGTACTCACTTATAAATACATAGAGGATGGTTTTCAGAAATGGCCAAAATATAAATTTGATTTTAAATTATCCATGTTTTTTAAAAGTATTCAAATATTTTTTCTTCTATCAGAAAGCCTGTGCGCATCGATATTTCATGAAGATTACAATTCTTCTTCCCATACTTTTCTATAAAAATCATTAACATCCGATTCAGTATCCAAATCCACCTTTGCCAGTGGGTAATGAATTCCAAATGTATCGCTCTTATTCGCTGTGATTATATCTTTTGCTCCTGAATCACCTTTTAATTCAATAAGACGGTTAAAATATTGTTTTCCAAAAAGCACGGGAGGACCTGTCTGTTTACCATAGTCAGTAAATATTATTTTACAGAACCCCGCTTGAAAAAATTCAACCATCAAATTGAGAAGATGTGCATTGACAAAGGGTTGGTCTACCATGCAGATGATCACATATTCATATTCTCTCCTGATTATTTCAGCTATACCTTTGGCTATGGATTTCCCCATTCCTTGTTGCCAGTGATTGTTATAAACGATTGACACATTGGATGAAATAAAGGGAATCACTTCATCGTGGTGACATCCGGTTACAACGAAGGTATCCGCATTAAATACTTTATTGAATTCTTCAAGCAGGTGTTGGATCAGCTTCTTTTGATGAAATTTAACCAAAGCCTTTGGAAAACCCAGTCTTGAAGAGCTGCCTGCTGCCAAAAGCAAAATAGCTCCTTTAATCCGGTTTTCTTCTAAATATGTATTCATAAACTTAATTCAAATCAATATTACTCACTGCAAACATAGAATAAATCATTTGTGGTTATTTTTTGAAACACATTTAATTGAAAGTAATCAATCACATTCTCAATCAAACTTTCTCTCACGACGGCTATTCTTATTTTTCCTTGAGGTGCTGATTTCCATTCTAAAAATGCATCATGAAAGCCTTTTCCTTCGAGTTCAAGTTTACCAATTTCATCAATGATCACAATCCGTATTTCCAACTCTACTTCAGCACATCTTATCCATTCCGAACCCATTGTAAATGCTGATTGTAAAAATGTGAATTTACCCACCCGGATCAAATCCTTAGACATATCAGGATCATACCATTCCATAGGATGATAGATTTTAGTATTCGGGTTATAGATTTTACGAACTCCATTTACATCAGGCGTAATTACACCTCCTACATCACTTCTGCTTTCAACCCATTGCATTAGTGCTGTCGATTTTCCCGTTCTGACAGGTCCGGTTAGGAGCAATATCATTCTTCTTCCATTTTAAAGAGCAATACATACATTATTACTAAGCGAAAAAAGAAAGGAATCTTTTGAACCCATCCATGAGATCCAGAATCTTTCCATGCTCTTTTAATAATCCAGGCAATATAGGGTAACAACTCCATGGTTTGGGAAATCTCCTGAGAATACTCCCCGCTCTTTCTTACAAAATACTTATGAAAAAACCGGGCAATGAATGGCGCCACCCATGCAAACCAAATAAATACAATGGCAACTACCCTGCTCACTACTTTTAAAGCATCAAACCAGGCTGCATCCCCCTCTGTCCTGATTAATAAAGTAATTATAATTAAAAGCAACAAAATGGACAAAATCAACAGGGAGCGATACCGGTTTTTCCGGCGATTAAAAGTAATGTTCAGTTGATGATATTTATCCAAAGTAAGTCTGAACCTTGTTTTCTCCCAATCTTCAAATACTGTATGTGTTAATCGCCCTGCTATATGGCCGATCACAATTCCTCCCACAAAATAAATTCCCGTATAAATAGAAATCAACCATAATGAAGATGAAGTTTGAATCCAAAAACCCATGATTTCACCTACCCAGATTCCCCATTCGTCAATGGCATCCCAGATCGATTTTCCAAAAAGTAAACTCAACACAATGATTTTTTGCATAGCTGACTGAAGCATCGCTATGATTGACAACAACATGGCAGCCAAATAGGGGGATGATACTAAGGCAAATAAAAACAAGCCTGTAAATGCCTGAAATGTTACGGCTATATATGCTACCGGACTCGTATGAGGACTTAAAATTAATTTGACCGACATCACTACCATCCATGCCATAATGAGTGACCTTTTTTTATCTTTACTCACGACACAAATCAGTGATATGATGATCACTGCAAAACCTCCAATAAACAATCCTTTAAATGGAACCTGCAAAGCATGCAATACACCACCCAGGCCACATTCATTTAATGCCCAAAGTGCTGTTAATCTTTGTACTGCGAGCTGGCTTCCGTTTTTTATTTCCATGAAAGTATTTCTATTTCATCTTCCAAATGAACCATTCCTTCATTTTCAACGATGGCATTCACAGCAAAATATATTTCATTCCCATTTTTTCTATAGGAAGCTAACGTTTTAAGAGGTTCTGCTGACCGTAATGCAGTTTTTTGATCGATGGTCGTGACCACACACCGCGGGCATAGTTTTACACACTTAAATATAACATTGCCGATCCGAAATCGATCCCACTTGTCTTCTTCATGGGGCTCTGCAGTATTAATCACAATATTAGGTCTGAAACGATTTACAGGTATAGGCTGATTTAGCCTCTGATTCAAGGCATCTACACTGGCAGTACCTAAAATCAGATAGGGATATCCATCCGCAAAAGAGACCGGAGCATAGCCAGGAGAGATATCAAAGATTTTGATTCTATCTCCTTTTGCTTTCATATATGCCAATCGAACTGGTTTATCAAGAAAACGACTGAACCAGCTATCCCAAAAGTCACCGGCTAATACTGCTTCAACAACATCACCCCATATCGAAACAATAATTGAAGGATGGCTGTCATTCAATTCAGGCAATTCCCTTGTTTCACTACCCAGGCTAACAAATGGTTTTTCTTTCTGCAGTGTTTGGGTTATTAATGCCAACCTTGGAGCTACTCTTTGCGATACAAATTTTCCAACCGGATCAATCAATATCCATCTTCTGTCAAGGAAAAATCCTTCTGCTCCTGCTTTGGCCGATTTCAAATGAATACCGGATGCGGATTTCAATGGATATATGGTAAAACTGTTAAGAGAATGATAAAATCCGCTCATAATATTGCAAATAATTTGGGATATGGGGTAAATGTAATTAATTTTAAGCCAGTCTAACTTCAAATATCTATGACAAATTACACTTTAAACATCAACAAGGACATTTATGAGGTATCTGTAGATGAGGACACTCCTCTATTGTGGGTACTTCGAGACACATTGGGTCTGGTGGGTACCAAATATGGGTGTGGTATTGCACAATGCGGGGCATGCACTGTCCATGTGAATGGAAAACCGGTAAAATCATGTATAATCCCGATATCTGGAATTGGAGACGCTCAAATCACTACCATTGAAGGTTTGTCTGAAAAAGGAGACCATCCTTTGCAATTAGCGTGGAGAGAACATGACGTACCCCAATGCGGTTATTGCCAGGCCGGTCAAATCATGTCCGCTGCGGCTCTGTTAAAGGATGTCAGAAGACCTTCAGATGAACAAATAGAAGAGGCTATGTCTGGACATATATGCCGCTGTGCTACATACAACCGCATAAAAGCTGCCATAAAAACTGCTTCACGAAAATCTTAAAACTGACTAATCATGACAACAATAAACAAGAAGTTGGATCGTCGATCATTTGTAAAAGTAAGTGCTGCTGCGGGAGGGGGTATTGTTCTCGGTTTTACCTGGTTATCCTCTTGCAGTCGTCCGGAAAGAGCTGAAATCATCCCTGAGCTTGAAATTCCTGATTCATGGGTTGAAATGAATTCATACCTGAAAATTGGAGAAAATGGAGTAGTGACCATTATTTCCCAAAACCCTGAAGTGGGTCAAAATGTTAAAACATCCATGCCCATGATAGTTGCGGATGAACTTGATGTCGACTGGAATCAGGTCATCGTTGAGCAGGCACCATTAAATACCAAAAGCTTTACAAGACAGGTTGCCGGAGGTAGTCAATCCATACGTGCAGAATGGGATAATCTGAGGAGAGCCGGTGCTTCAGCAAAGGCAGTATTAATTGCTGCTGCAGCCCGTGAATGGGACATTGATCCTGATGAATGCACGACTTCCAAAGGAATGATTTCTTCCTCAAATGGACACTCAATGTCCTATGGAGAAGCAGCTGCCAAAGCTACAGATATTGAAATAAATGTAGAAGAAGTCAAGCTTAAAAAAACTGAAGAATTTACTATCATCCGAACCGACCGCACTAATGTAGACATGCAGAAAATTGTAACCGGCAAACCTTTATTTGGTATAGATACAAGAAGAGAAGGAATGCTGTATGCTTCAGTAATGAGACCTCCTGCTTTCGGTCAAAAACTGGTGTCTTTTGATGATACAGACGCGCGCAATGTGGGGGGTGTAGTAGATGTGTTTAGATTTAAAGAGAAAATTGCTGTTATAGCTACATCCAATTGGGCAGCAATGAAGGGTAAAAAAGAACTGAAAGCCGTTTGGACTCAAGACTCTCCTGCAGAAAGTACCGATTATCACAATGAAATATTATTAAAACTTTTGGATGAACCGGCATCAGAGCCGAGACGATCCGATGGGGATGTTGTCAAAGCATTTGCGGAAGCAGATCAGGTCATAGAAAGAGTTTTTGAAGCGCCATTTTTACCTCACAATTGTTTGGAGCCAATGAATTTCTTTGCACATGTAACCGATGAAAAAGTAGATTGTACCGGACCTATCCAAACGCCGGCAGGAACCCAAATGCAAATAGCGAGAGCGTTGGGACGAGAAAGAGAGGATATCCATATTATGCTTACACGAATGGGTGGAGGATTTGGAAGGAGACTTTATGGAGATTTTGCTTTGGAAGCCTGTGAAATTTCACAATTATCGGGAAAACCTATTCAACTTCTTTTTACCAGAGAAGATGACATGGCTTCCGGATATTACAGGCCTGCTACAAAATATAAAATAAGAGCAGCTTTAAAAAATGGGGAAATTACAGGCTATCACTTGACTGAGGCGTGTGTCAATGGCAATATGTATGGATTAATCCCTAATTTCTTTCCTGCATGGTGTATTGACAATTATTTGGTGGAAACACATCGCCTGGACAGCAATATTTCTATTGGAGCCTGGCGTGCACCTTATACCAATTTTCTGGCATATGCAGAGCAGTCATTCTTTGATGAAGTGGCTGAAGCTCTGGGTCAAGACGCTGTGGAATTGAGGATGAGTCTGTTTGAAAAAGCAAAACAACATCAGCAGGATGAACGCATGCAATGGTCTCCGGAAAGAATGCAGGGGGTACTAAAACTGGCCGCTGAAAAATCCGGATGGGGCAAAAAAGAACCGGGACTTTATCAGGGAGTTTCAGTTTATTATTCACATAATACGGCAGTAGCCCAAGTAGCTGATGTAAAATTCAAAAATGGTGAACCTTTAGTAACCAAGGTAACCGTAGCGGTGGATTGTGGGATTGTCGTGAACCCAATTGCCGCAAAAAATCAGGTGGAAGGGGGAGTTATTGATGGCATTGGACATGCCATGTATGGTGATTTGATATTTGAAAATGGAGTTCCAAAATCAAAAAATTTCCATGAGTTCCGATTAATTAAAATGCATGAGACACCTGATGTGGAGGTACATTTTGTAGAGAATAATCTAAGTCCGACCGGATTGGGAGAACCTGCATTACCACCGGCCGGAGCTGCCGTGGCCAATGCCTTATATAAAGCCACCGGCAAAAGATTGTATAGTCAGCCATTTATTAAAACAATGGCAGTATTAGGTTGAAAAACCATTCATTTCCGTATAAAAATGGTGCATATTGATAAACATGCTGAATAAAAATGCGATCTGATTAAAGTTTTCTATTGAAAATGTATAACTTAGATCAAAATAAAATGAAAAACAACTCGATTAATGAAAGTATTAGTGCTTGGTTCAACAGGCCTTTTAGGGTATAATATTTCTAAAAAAGCTTTGGAACTTGGACATGAGGTCTATGCTTTCCACCGACCCACCTCCGAAATCCAACCATTACTAACTTTGAAAGGTATTCAAAGAGTGGTTGGAGATATAAAGGAACCACAATCCCTGGAAGTTGCTGTTAAAGGAATGGATGTGGTTATATCAACTGCAAATGCTGTTTCACCGAGATATAAAACTGACACCTTTAAGGCAATAGACAGGGATGGCAATATTGCTTTGATAGAGGCGGCTAAAAAAGCTTCCATCAGGCAATTCATATATACTTCTGCGATTTCATTCCAACATTATGACAAACAAATACCACTTTCGAAAGTAAAACGCGCGGTGGAAAAGAAACTGATGGAGTCGGGAGTGAATTATACCATTTTCCGACCCGCCGCATTTATGGATATCTATTTTGCATTTTTTGGTACTGACATAGTATTAAATAATAATCCGGCCCATTCATTAACAAGAGATTATCCATTTGCAAGAAAATTTTTTAATGGCATCAGAAATGATATTGTACAAAAAGGACAATTCAATTTATCCGGGAAAGGTGATAAACGAACCTCCTTCATTTCCGTAAATGATGTAGCAGAATTTCATGTCAGAGCAATCGGCAACACAAAAGTGTACAACAGGATCATTGAAATCGGAGGACCGCAAAGTCTTACCCCCTTAGAAGTCAAAGCAATATTTGAAAAACATCTCAATGTGCACTTAAAAACCAAAACCACCCCACCTTTTGTTCTTAATATTATTTCAAAAATTTTATCGCCATTTAATGAACATGCTTCCAATATTATGGCTTTAAATTATGTAAACACCCAAACGGACAGTATCATTGATGATACAGAAATGATCGCTGAAGAGTTTGGTATAAAATTGACTTCAGCTGAAGATTATATTGCATCAAAAATTAAAATTTCTGATTTTTAAATAATGAAACCCATTTGGATTATTATGTTACTTGCTATTATTTCCCTTTTTATTCTTTGGCTGATCCCAGGAGAAAATATTAATTCAATATCTCATTCTACCAAAAGTCATTTTGAAGTAGACTCAACATTCGCAGCTCCGGTAAAAAAAGGCCTTTTAGAAAATGAAAAAATTACCGAGGCCAGTGGTTTGGTGGCTTCCAGAACACATTCCAACCTATTATATACCCATAATGATAGCGGAGGAAAACCTTACATTTATAAATTGGATAAGTCAGGAAAGCACAAAGGAAAGATTACCATCACCAATGTAAAAAACCGGGATTGGGAAGATATTGCGATGGGGCAGGATCCTGAATCGGGAAAATGGTACATATATGTGGGTGAAATCGGAGATAACGAGGCTAAATATCCATCCATTTTTATTTACAGATTTGAAGAACCTGCCGACCTTTCAAAAAATGTTGAGGTAGAAGCTGAAATATTTGAACTTCAATATCCCACAGGCCCCAGAGATGCTGAAACTTTGATGTTCGATCCTCATTCCCAAGGCCTATACATTGTTACCAAAAGAGAAAAGTACAATATTATTTTTAAAACGCAAATCGATCAATTACATCCAAAAAGTGTAACTCTTCTGGACAGTGTGGGCACATTACCTTTTACCTCGGCTACCGCAGGTGACATCTCTCCTGACGGGCTTGAAATTCTGGTTAAAAACTATAAAAAGGTATTCTACTGGACACGCCAACCTGGTGAAAGTATTGGAACTGCTATGGCAAGAAAACCAAGACTGTTGAACTACATTCCTGAACCCCAAGGTGAAGCAATCTCATTTAATGCCTTAGGCTCAGGATATTATACGGTCAGTGAAGTCAAGAAAAACATCAGGCCAATGCTCTATTTCTATGAAAGAGTGATCGATATTGCTTCAGAGCCGTGATTGAATCTTCTTAACTTTCTTCCAAATCCTTTCTTATAAGAGTTAATCTTTCATTTCTGCTTTTTCATCATTGAAGTATATTACTCTTCAACTTGTGTATTTTGGAATAACAAAATTTCCTTCCTAAAGTAATTTTTTCCTGCGGGCATGGCAATGATATTAGCATTTCTCTGCACAGCCCCTTTCAAATCTTTTGGTGGGTGGGTGATCAATCTCCCGGTTTATAAAGGATAGAACCTTCGCTTTATAATGTGCCGTTTAAATAAGCTACCTATAGTATTTCAAGAAAAAATTAATGCTATCCTTGACAGCAGGTCCGTCTATGGCCAGGAGCGAGCAAGGGCAATGAATAATTAAAGTATTGTGATTATATTATACTCTTTACAATCGTTCTATCTTTGAAATTGAAGTATTATACTGCGCTATGATTGCTCTTGAAAGAATGTGTTGTATGAACGTGCTGGGAAGAAGATTGGGTTTCACAATTATTCTCCTATTTTACAATTTGTATAACAATGAAATCCATGCACAAAAATCAGAAGTATATGTTCACTTTGCCGGCATTCTGGAACATGTTATACAAAATGATGATAGAATGTCTCCTTTGGCATATAAAGGTAAGAGCTTAGGTGGGATAGGTGGCTTTTATATTGAAAGCAAAAGAAATTTTCATCAGTTTCAATCCGTTTTCAGTACAGGTATACACAATAATAATCACAGTAATTCAGTACTTTTTTATCGATTCAGATTGTCAAATTTTTCATATGTCAAAAAAAGGGAAAAGCCTGGTCAAAAATTCTTTTGGGGAATATCCAATCAAAACAACTACACTTACAGGGAAAACAGAGGCTTCAGCAATTTTAGTGACCACTATGAATACTTCACCACTTTTGGTCCTGCGGCCGCAATTAAAATCCCTATTAACATAAAAAAACATCGATTTCGGTGGTTAACCACCGGTCATTGGCAAGTGATTGGATTTTTAATGCGTCCCTCCTTCCTTTCCAGTCTTCCAACAGGTTTTGATGATCCGGATCTACCCTACCTGGAAAGACTGATCCGCTCATTTGAGGCATTTCATCCGGGAAAGGCATATGCTTTGGGATTTGATTCTCAATTTTCCTGGTTGCTCTCCACTGGAAATAAAATTACTATTATTTACCATTATGATTTTTATCGCCTTAATACAAATCAACCGGTTGAAATGGAAACAAATGGGTTATTTATTCAACTTTCAACACGATTGCGATGAAAGCACTGTCTTTAAATGTAGCCAAATTCCAACCTGCAAGGTGTATTTGTTATCTGTCAATGATCTGGTTTGTTAGCTTATGTTTATCCTCACTCCCCTCTTGTAATATCTTCCGTCTGGAAGAAGAATTGGCAGATGATCCTGAATCTGTTTTTGAATATCTTTGGAATGATGTTAAGATCAAATACTCTTATTTCGAATTGAAAAGTATTGATTGGGATTCAATTCATTTAAAATACCGGCCTGCAATACACAGAAATACAAATGCTCTTGAATTATTTGATATTTTATCAGAGATGCTGTTCGAACTGAAAGACGGACATGTCAATCTCACTTCTGTTTTCGACAGGAGTAGAAACTGGGAATGGTTTCAGGACTATCCCTCAAATTTTAATATTAATAATGTTGAAAGAAATTATCTGGGGAAAGACTTCAGAATCACTGGTCCTTTTCGCCATACTTTTTTAGATACCCTATTGTACATTTACTACCCCTCCTTTGCACTCACCATTACTGATAGTCATATTGATGTATTGCATGCATTCGCAAGGGTATCGAAAGGCATAATACTCGATATCAGGGACAATGGTGGGGGAAATCTGGGTAATGCCAGGAGACTTGCATCACTATTTTCATCTAACGAAATAGAATATGGCATGGAAAGGCTTAAAAATGGTCCGGGCATAAATGATTTTTCAGAGTGGAAAAAAATTACTTTTCCGGGTAGAGGTGCCAATACATACTCAGGGCCGGTGATTCTGCTCACCAACAGAAAGTGTTTTAGTGCTGCCACTTTTTTTACACTCATGATGCAAACTCTCCCCCAGGTTAAAATCCTGGGTGACCAAACCGGAGGTGGAGGTGGAATTCCAGGTTTCGGAGAATTGCCTAATGGTTGGCAGTATCGCTGCTCGGTATCTCAGACCGTTTCTTTGGATGGTATACATATTGAGTCGGGCATACTTCCGGATATCCGTATGGATCTACTTAATGAAGATGAAGTAAAGGGAATTGACACATATATCGAAAAAGCAATAGAACTGTTGCAATAAAGCAACCCAAAAATTACACCATTTCCCCTTCTTTTTTATTCATTGCAATTTGTGTTGTCTCTGGAGGAATGTCAGCAATTCGTATATAGGCCAGACCGTCTATGGCATTATTGAACCTGGGATCAGTGTTGAAACCTATAATTTTTGCGTTCTGCATAAAATATTTTTTTAATAATATAGGCATTTTCCTACCATCCGACTCTAATTCTCCAATCATTCTGTCAAAAATCTTCAAATCAGATTCTGTGATTTCCATTATAAAAGATTTGAGATTTTCATCTATTCTTATTTTGCATGCATTTCTTGGTTTAACCCATCTGGCCAGGTTATGATCAAAATAATTAGCTTTTATGAATTCGATCATTACTGCTTTTGAGAAATCTGAATAGCTGTTACTGATGCTCACTCCGCCGAGAAGATAATTATAATCCGGATATCTCATTAAGGTATGAAGTATTCCCTTCCAAAGCAAAAAAAGAGGCAAAGGTTTTTGTTGATACTCTTTGATGACAAAAGCCCTTCCCATTTCAACCGATTGACGTAAAATCGGATGAAATTCAGGATGAAACCGGAAAAGGGTATTCAGGTAAAATCCTTTCACTCCGGATTGATTAAACAGATCCTGGCCCAATCCCATTCTATAAGCCCCAGTTATGATTTCTTCTTCAGAATCCCACAGGATCAAATGCTTATATGTGGCATCAAAAGTATCAATATCCCTCTCCTTTAAAGTACCCTCCCCGATCATTCGAAATGAAATCTCACGTAATCGACCTAACTCATGTAGTGCAAAAGGAATTTGTTTGGCACTCGCAAGAAAAACTTCGTATTTATTAACCTGAAAAAGCAGATCTCCTTTTATTCTAAGGATGTCCATTTCCCTGATAATCATTTCCTGATTACCCAATTCAGCAATAGGATGGATTTTTGGCATCGGCAACAACCTCTTCAAAATAGATTTTTTAGGTTTTTCTTTTATTCCTTTGGAAAGAATATAAGTTTTCTTTCTTAGAAATTCCTTTAATAATAGTGGATCATCAAAAGACTTGATTTTATCTGTACTCACCGGACCTCCGATTCTAATCTGGATGACCCGATTTTTTTTATTTACAAATTCTGAAGGCAACTTTGCCGTTCTCAACTTACCATTTAAACGCGACAGCATATAAAACAATATGCTGTTTTTTCCATGGAAATAGACCGAGACTACCGGCACCCGAGCTTTCATTATAAATTTAATAGCAGATGTCTGCCAATCTTTATCTACAATTTTTTCTTTTTTGTTTCGGAATGTAGATACTTCACCTGCTGGAAAAATTCCAAGAGGATGTCCGCTCTTTAAATGATTCAATGCTTCCCTGACTCCAGGCACACTAGATTGAATTCCTTTCATATCTTCAAAAGGATTTACTCCAGCGATATAGGGTCTTAAAGGCTCAATCCTGTGCAATAAAAAATTACCTAATATTTTAAAATTCGGATAACGGTTACACAATAGCTGTAAAAGAATGATTCCGTCCAGTGCACCAAAAGGATGATTGGCAATCACTATGAAAGGACCCGATTTTGGTAACCTTTTAAAATCATCTTCTGGAATATCCAATTGTATTCCCAACTCATCGATTATATTATTTAAAAAACCAAGCTCTTTATCCTGTGCATACTTTTCGTAAATGCGATTTACTGCAGAGATTTGAAGCATATCCATTAAGTGCTCTGCAACAAACTGTCCGAAAGAACCATATTTATCAACATGGATGATTTTTGCAAATTCCTCCGCAGAGATTAAACTCATCGAATTCAAAATTTGAACAAAAATATTGCCTGATCAATAAGAAATTGTTAATCCATCAATATATTAGTGTTAAACTATATATGGTTTTACGATGGTTTAATCGGCACTTTCCAGTAAAACTTTTTCTACATTATAAAATGAACCCTGATCTTTTCCGTTCATTTATTCAGAGCCTTTTATTAATAGCTATTCCATAAGGAAAAATTCTACCTGAGAAATTCTGTTCAATCAGAAAGTAATACAGTCTTTCATGAAGTGAATTAAGTCTAAGAACAGCCTTTACTAAATTTATAAAATAAAGCGCTTACCCAATGATGATCAAATAAAAAAAATGTATTACTTTAACCTCTGGTTTAAGAGAATGATAATTTTTGGCTTCGCCCTGGATCATTTTTTATAATAGAGTAAAACTACAATTGTGAGCAAAAGCAATCCCTTGTCCGATATATTCGGCAACAAAAAGTACAGTCCATTTTTAATGGCTGGAGTATTGGTATTATTCATCATGTTTATTCCATTTTTCAACCCGTCAAAACAATCAGAAGATACTGAAGAAGACACAAATTCAGAGTTGGAATCCATGGAAACCAACAATGAGAAAGTCGTAGTTGAAAAATTCGGATTCTCCATTCATGACTTTTATATTGAAGAGGCCATATTCAGTCCTAATCAGTTTTTAGGGGATATACTATATCGCAATGGCATTTCTTATGCATTGATCGCTGAGTTGGAAAGAAAAGCGAGAGATGTATTTGATGTGCGCAAGATCCGTAGTGGTAAAAATTATGCGATCATCAAAGAAGACGCCTGTGATGCAACCGTTGCATTGGCTTATGAGCCCGACCCTTTGCGTTTTGTATTGTTTGATTTCAGGGATTCTGTTTCAGTAAAAATAGTCGAACGCGAATACACGTCATGCATCGAAACCGTTTCAGGGCGAATAGAATCTTCATTGTGGGACGCCATAGTTGGAAAAGGGAATGATTATGCCCTGGTCGATCTTATGGAAAATTCGCTGGCTTCCAGTGTTGATTTTTATTACACTCAAAAAGGCGATGAATTTAAACTGATTTATGAACAGAATTATGTAGAGGGCGAACCGGTGGCCTTGGGTAAAATGCTTGGAGCTTACTATAAAAATGATAGAGGTGAGCATTATTCCATATATTTCGAATCGGATCAATATGAAGGTTTCTTTGACCGGGAAGGCAGACCCAGTAAAAAATCCTTTCTAAAAGCACCCGTCAAGTATTCACGAATCAGCTCGCATTATAATCTCAGACGATTTCATCCCATTAAAAAAACCACCATTCCTCATTTAGGAACTGATTACGCAGCTCCTCACGGGACTCCCATTCACAGCGTTGCTGATGGAGTGGTTTTGGAAGCCACCTATACAAAAAACAATGGGTTTTACGTAAAAATACGACATGACAAGACCTATACCACGCAGTATTTGCACATGAGCCGATTTCATAAAGGAATTGTTCCTGGAGCTACAGTAAGCAGAGGTCAGACAATAGGATATGTCGGCGCTACCGGACTGGCTACCGGGCCTCATGTGTGTTTCAGGTTTTGGAAAAACGGTAAGCAAATCAATCACCTTCGTGAAAATTTCCCCCCCCCTGACCCCATATCGGAAGATTACATTCCTTTATTTAATGAAAAACGCAATGAGATAGTGGATATTCTCAATCAAATTCCGATAGTAGATACCAGGCCTTTAGTGATGAGTGTTGCCTTGCAGGATGAGATGTCAGGCTTATAGTTTTTATACCCGGTCACATTTTTTCGTATGAGCTACTTTAATGTGGTATTTGAAATTATGTTTTGTTGCATAAATCAAAGAAATATATTCATCAAATTTATAATTATAGTTAATATAACTTAACTTAGTTTTTAATTTGATTCGATAAAACCACATTAACCCAATATGAAGAACTACATCTCGCTTTTGAAAAATAAAAAATCCCGTTTTGAAATGCGGATTTTAAAAAGTAGCTATTCAAAGAAAAAAAATAAAATTATCCCCCAGATTCATTGTCTTGAAAGGTATCAAAGGAAATTAACCCTATTATCTGCATTGGGCGTAATTTCAATGGCCTCAGTGCCAAAGCGGGTCAACGCACAATGCGATCCTGTCAATGATACTTTTCTGATTTCCTCCGGGATTCCTAATAATTTCAAAGGTGATCCACGTGTAGCTATGGATGCCAATGGAAACTATGTAGTGGTGTGGGAAGAATATACAGATTATTATAGTAAAAGAGATGTTTATGGAAGGCGCTATGCAGCAAATGGTACTTCTTTGGGATCTCCATTTATTATTAATGAATATAATACATATAATCAAGGAGACCCGTCCATTGCCATGCAAGCCAATGGTGACTTTATTGTAGTGTGGGTAAGTGATGGTCAGGATGAGGATGGTTTTGGTATATTTGGCAGGAGGTTTCAGGCTAATGGGACACCAATTGGAGGGGAATTTCCAGTTAATTTGTACACTACAGATGATCAGGAGGATCCTGATATTGCTATAGATGAAAATGGAAATTTTGTAGTAGTCTGGGAAAGTTTATATCAGCTTGGTGATTTTGTTGAGGGATATGAGATATTCGCCCGTCTTTTTGACGCTTCCGGGATGCCTTTGACAGGAGAAATTCAAGTAAATCAACACACAACCAATAGTCAAATTGATCCACGGATTGCCATGCATTCTGATGGAACTTTTGTGGTGGTGTGGGAAAGTGATGGTCAGGATGGGGATGGGGATGGTGTATATGGGAGAAGGTTTGACAACATTGGTTTGCCTTTAGGTGACGAATTTCAAATCAATCAATTTACAACAGAAGGTCAATCCGATCCGGATATTGCAATGGATTGTTTGGGGAACTTTGTAGTTGTTTGGGAAAGTACTAATCAAGACATGGATGATCGAGCCGTAGTAGCACGTCGATATCAGGCTGATGGTTCCCCTTTGGGTGACGAATTCATCGTGAACACCGGAACCACAGGCCATCAGGATGATCCTTCCATCACAATGGATTGCATGGGAAACTTCGTGATTACATGGGAAGACGCTCGTTTTCCTTTTGATGTCATATTTGCTCAGTGCTTCGATGCTCAGGGAGAACGGATGGGAGATGAGTTCCAGGTTGTACAACTAGACAACGGCACCAGCTTTTGGGATCCCAGTGCTGCCATGGACAATAATGGCAATCTGGTGATCGTATTTGAATCTGAGACTTATATCTATGATAATGAATATGAATACGGTATACATGGACAAAGATATACCTGCCTCAAATCAGCAGAACCCGACCCCATACCTACAATAGGTCAATGGGGAATGATCATTATGGGATTGTTCTTATCAATCCTTGCCTCGGTAGTTATTAAAAACAAAAATCTTCAGATTGAAAAAAGATAGATCTTTTGCTTATTAACATTACTGTATTCTCTTTTAAGCATTCCTGAAAATGAGATTACTAATATATTTGTAAGGTTCAAAAGAGGATAGTGTATTTTATAGAGATTCAGTCAGCCCATTTGATTTTGTTTTTATAATCAAGACAACTTCTCAATACCAGTCCTGAACTTTCATTGTCCTTTTGGTCTTTTCCAATGTAGAATTCTCGAGATAAAAGGTAAAAAATAACCACGGAGTTTTTTGTTCTAACTCCTCTACCGGCAAAAAATAATCCTTTAATCTTCCATAGTCTGATTGAATAGGTATGTTCAATGCTATCGATTTTTCCATGCCTGGTGTTGGGTCCAAAATAACATAAAATATTGACCTTCCATCTTTCCCACCAGTAGTATGAGCGACTGTTGAGTTGCTCCCGGATATCAGGATTAAAAAATCTTTTTTGCTCAACAAATCACTCACCCAATTTTCAAAATCAGTAAATAATAGCATAAAATCATTACTCACTGGACCATATTCAATATCCTTAAAGTATTCAACCTCTTCACTTAAAATTTCCTTATACTGCCTTATCCATGGCAAAGCAACACAATCATTACTGTCCCTCAATTTGTTTTTACTTGCAGGTAGTTTAGGAGATCTTTCGGATTGGTAATCTTCAATATTGAGATCCTCTTCCAAAATATCTTTTTTCCTTAAGTCAAAAGCGATCCACTGAACACATCCAATGGAGTCCAACGCATAACTGTATTTATCTCTATATATTATTTTTCCAGAAGGTCCATCAGGGATGTAGTATGCAGGCGATATGTTTCTCTCTGTGATAAAAGAGTCAGTAACACTTAGGAAAGCTGGTTTTACCATCCAATACATCAATAAAACAAATAATAAGGAAAGAACAATCAGTCTCAAAATGGATGCATTGCTTTTACTTCGCGCATGATTAGACCTGAATTTTACCATTTCTTTTTATTTCCTGTTGGGTGTAAACAGCCTGAAAATTGGCTTCCTGATTCGCTCCTTCAAAATATTTATCACCGAACTATCTTAATCTTCCTCATTTATTATAAGTTCCAAATTCCTTACCTACATACCTTGGAAAAAAATGTATTCCCCAATCAATAAACAAAAACATCATAATTTATTTAAATAAAACCTTCTATGAATGATAGCAGAATGTAAAATATAACGTGAACCACGCCATAATATGATAAGAAACTTATATTATTGCTATCATGAATACCGGTCATATCATTGGCAAGATCAGAAATCCATGCAAATGGCTTCCCTTACAATTTTTGAAGTCATTCAACGGTCCTTTTTCAATTGACCTATCTAAACTTAAATTCCTTTTCAATGGGATATTATTGATTACCTGTCTTACATTTTTTACTGCTTCACATGCACAACTCGGCTTTGAATTGGCCGGTGGGCCTGAACATTTGAGTCTGGGAAGAGCAACCGTCAGCATGAAAGGACTCTCCTCAATTTTCAGCAATCAGGCAGGATTGACGTATGTCAATGGTTTTGGTATTGAAGTCAATGCTTTGCGCAGGTACAACATCCAGGGATTGGACATTTTTTCATTAGGGACTGCATTACAGGTGGGCGACGGTGCATTTGGACTTACTTTGGCACAGTATGGTTTTGATACTTACAGGGAGCAAAAATTTGCACTGGCCTATGCCCGTAAAATGAGCCGCGATTTTTCTGCGTCTCTTCAATTTGATGTCATGAATGTACGGGTAGCTGAATTTGGCAACCGTTTGTTTTTTAGCTTTGAGGCTGGCCTGTATACTGAAATCTCAAAGACCGTGCACCTCGGAGTTCACATATTCAGTCCTGCAGGCGTCAGTTTTGACGAAGAGTACAATATCCCATCAAGGATCAGAATGGGTCCAAAATTTATTCTATCCCCTGAATTGGATGTATATATTGAATTTGAAAAAATAATTGATCTTGCTCCCGCATTAAAATTAGGAATAGATTATGGATTCAGAGAATCATTTAGTCTCAGATTTGGTGTGATCCCTACCCTTTCTGAATACTCATTTGGATTTAATTATCGTTTTCAAAATGCAATGGAAATCCGGGGCAGTGCTTCCTACGATGGATTACTAGGCATTTCCAGTGGATTTGGATTTGCCTTTTATAAAGAAGATAACCCTTAAAACTTAAGGTATATAATGAATATATTAATGTGTTCCCCCACCTCCTTTGAATTGGTTTCTTTTATGCAGTTTGTTGAACAACTGGCTGAAAACAAAAGCTTTCTTGAATACCGTCTCAACGGTCATTCAATATTTCCTCTGGTTACAGGTGTTGGAGCAATGAATACAGCGTTTTCTATTGCAAGACATCCGCGCATTAGTCAGGTTCACTTTATGATTAATGCCGGCCTGGCAGGAGCTTTTCATGCGGGATTGAAACCGGGAGATGTGGTCGAAGTCTACAAAGACAGATTTGCTGACCTCGGTGCTGAAGAAGCCGACGGCACCTTACTGGATTTGTTTGATCTGGAATTACAGGATCCCAATAAATTTCCTTTTTCAGATGGATGGTTAGAGAATCTCAATACTCCATATGACCCTAAATTAAATAAAGTAAGCGCATTGACAGTCAACAGGGTGAGCGGTACTCCCTTAAGTATTGCTTTATTAAAGGACAAGTATGATGCAGAGATTGAAAGTATGGAAGGGGCCGGATTTTTTTACACCAGCAGAATATTGAACATCCCATGTGTTCAGATACGAGCTATCTCCAACTATGTAGAACCGAGAAACAAAGAAAAATGGCAGGTGGAATTAGCAATAGAAAAGCTCAATCAGGTCTTAATTAGATTTGTAACCCTACTTACTAAAGACCGCTATGCCTGATGATATCTTCATTCCATCCGGAGTGTTGCCATTGGATGGCTAATTTGACTACACTACTATAGGACATCAATCCATCTGATATACCATGAGTACGAAGGTACGAATCATAAACAAAATCTCTTACCTGAGGCATGATATCAGGAAAACGATCCATCTGAGAATGTATGGCTTCAATATCACTCCAGACAGAAGGATCCATGTCGTTCAAAAATGATTGATATGCTTGCTTATCCAGTCTTCGATAGTTTTGCAACAGATAACGGTAATAAGTCAACATACCAGAATATTGAACATCGGGTCGGGTACTGGATAAACAAGTGACCCATGCTACAAAATTGCATTCCCCCTCATCGGTCAGCCCATATCCGTGTGCCATTTCATGCGCAAGAGTAAAAGGAACCTGAAGGGAATGAAGGCCTTTGTCAATATGCCCTTCATTGGCAAAGGGTATATATATACCCGCAGTGGAAAATCGAAGTAAAATACCGGGAGGACGAAGCACTCGCACACGCACCCTGCCAGGTGTTTTCTCACCCCATGATTTCAAAACATTAGTCTGAAGTTCTCTTATGTGATTTTCCAAACTCAATTTCCCAATTATATCATCAGGTTGTATAGAAGTCAACCTCTCTCTGTAATTCACCACAAGGCTATCCACTTTTTTGATTTCCTTCAAAAAATCTTCAGTTGAAAGCTCGAATGGTGTATTCAATATCCTACTGCTCAAAGTTGTTCTTTGATAGTTGAAACCCCAAAGAAAATAAAACAGGAATATGATCATACTGACGAAATTCAATAAATTCATTGCCACATGGTGCCAGGGTTGCTGCTTATTTTTATGAAAAGGTGAAACAAATACCCAATACAAGCCAATCAGCAGAACAATGAAAATGAAATAAACCACTGGAAAAGGCAATAAACCTAAAGTAAAGTCATGAATATAGCGAATGCATTGAAAAATGAAACCATAGTAAAAAGACTCGACCCATGAAGGAAAAAAAGAAAATACAATGTGAAGAATAAATACAATCAGAGCCAAAACGGGTAAAATCACTCTACGAATATTCCATTTCATCCCCCTGATGTAAAGGCAGAAAATATCCTCTGCCTTAATTTAACTTTTATACTTCTTCAACGCTTCGGTGAATTTAGGAACTACCTCAAATAAGTCCCCTAATACACCATAATCCGCCGCTTTAAAAAATGGGGCTTCAGGATCCTTATTGATCACTACGATCACTTTGGAATTATTAACTCCGGCAAGATGCTGAATGGCTCCAGAAATTCCGGCAGCAATATATAAATCAGGCCTTATGGCTACTCCGGTTTGGCCTACATGCTCATGATGGGGGCGCCATCCGCTGTCAGCCACCGGTCTTGAACATGCGGTAGTTGCATTCAGCGCATCAGCCAATTCTTCGATGATACTCCAATTTTCAGGACCCTTCATTCCACGACCCGCAGAAACCACCCGTTCTGCTTCCGGAAGAGGAACTCTGCCAGAAACAATCTTCCGGTCTATGACTTTCTCTCTTCTTTCAGGGAGTTCTATCGAAAGTGTGATCGTTTCACCCTTTCCTTTTATTTTTTCCGGTGGCAATGTATTGCCCATCAGGCTTAGTACCTTTATTGGTGTAGTGATGGCAAATGTTGCAGAAGCTTTACCGGAAAACACGGATTTCTTTACGGAAAATTCAGGATGCAATTCAGGAATACTATTCACGCCACTTACTGACCCTGCATTCAACCGGACTGCCACTCTGCCAATGAGGGATTTTCCTTTAGCAGAGTGGTTCATTATGACACATTGAGCATTTCTCTCTTTTGCAATATGTGCAATGACATGAGCATGTTGCGCAGAATCAAAATCATTGAGCTCCCGGTTGGTAACGTGAATGATTTCATCTGCACCATACTCATCCAAAACCGATATTTCATCTGCTTCGCCACACACCAAAGCTATACATCTATCCCCTGCAGCTTGGGCAATTTTTTTGCCATACGTTAAAACTTCCCAGGCCGCTTTTTTAAACAACTTGTCTTTTGCCTCTACATATACCAGAACAGACATACTTCTAATTTTTAATATTAAATCACTTTAGCTTCTTCATGTAATAATCTGACCAATTCATCCATTTCGCCGGGATCGACCATTTTGACTCCTTTCTTTTCAGGAGGTAAATCATACTTAACCGTGCGTATCGGGGAAAGAAAATCACCCGGTGCAATGACTTCCAATGGTTTTCTTTTTGCCATCATGATTCCACGCATATTAGGTATCCGCTGTTCAGCCAGGCCTTTGGCTGAAGAAACTACCAATGGACCTTCTACTGCTACTATTTCAACCCCTCCCTCCACTTCACGCCTAAGTGTAAATTTATCCCCATCGTACTTAAGTCCGGATGCAAAAGATATGTAGGGTAAACCCAGAGATTCCGCTATCATGCCCCCCACTTCAGAACCATTGTAATCAATAGTCTCTTTTCCCGTAAAAATAATATCAAACTCCTTATCCTCAGCATACCGGGCAACTTCCATTGCCACCTCCATCGCAGAGGAAGGCTCAAAATCAATTCTGACCGCATCATCAGCGCCAATTGCGAGCGCTTTGCGGATGATGATTTCATTGGATGCAGATCCTGCATTAATCACTGTAACTGATCCCCCATTTTGTTCAACCAGTTCCACAGCACGAACCAATGCATACCATTCATCATAAGGGTTCATGATGTATTGTATACCATCCGAATTAAAAGCCGTCTGATCTGAATTAAAAGAAATCTTTGCTGTAGTTTCTGGGGTCTTACTTATACAAACCAATATTTTCATTGAAATACAATCCTTTGATTCACGAATAGAGGCAGGATCTTTGAGCTACACCCAACCCTGCAGCCGTAAAGGTAATGACTATTTCACATTGACCTCTCTTTCTAATGCAAATATAAATATTTCATGAAAAATTTAACTTGGAGTTAAATTTTTTGTTCAAAGAATTGCTTTTCAAAAAATATTAAAACATAAACCCTATCCCAAATTCAATCCGTTTAAAAGTATGGGTATCCGTTATGGATTGGTCAGAAAAGGCATAAACGTACCGGGCCCTTTGGATCCGCACACCACCATATAAGTCCACCATAAGATCCCTGCTGCCTAGCCTTACACCTAACCCGGGATTAAAAAGTAGTCCTCCCTCTGCCTGAGTCTGCCCCCTGCTCAATCTCGCTTTAGCTATGGAGTATCCGGATTTTAAAAATAAAAATGGAGAACTGCCGTCCTTTAATAGATTGTATCGACTTTCAATGAATATTGGAAATAAGTCGTAACCACTGCTTCTCATATAATTATCAATCCCAACACCGGCACCCCCTGACAACCGGTGAGTCAATTGATAAGAAAATGTATAATGGAACGTAAAACCAATTAAATTTTCATTACCTAATAATCCACCTGATAGTCGATGATAAAAAACTTTTTCCCTGAATCGTTGGAAAGATATTTCTCCATCATCCAATATTTTCAATTTATCAATTACTGAAACCGGAAATGTAAATCGATTGTCACCAATGAGTATCGTATAGGATTCGTCAGCCTTATATTCCAAAAGCAAACCCGTAAACACACTGCCATTATCCAACTTTACATATATTGAAGGCAATTTATTTTCCTGAGCCACCGAAACAGTAGTGATCCACCAGAGCATAAAACATATAAGGTTTTTCATTCTAACCATCATTTTAATCTTTCAATAGAAAAACCGGAAACTCAGAGATAACTCTTCATTTCCGGCATCAAACACCATCTATTATTTATTTCATCAATCTCAAATCAACCATTTCATTTACACGCTATAACACATATTCACTTTGATCGAATTATCTGCCTATAGCTCTTATTTCACTTAAGAGTTTTATTTTCTTATTGTCAGCAGCATCAAAAATGAAAAATCCTCCTTCTCCAACAACAAACAATATACCTCCAGGTAAATAAATGACATCATAGGTTGGAATGTTTCTGTAAAACTCAAGCCTTCTGACATTATCTGGATTCGATGCATCCAAAACTCTCAAACCATGTCGACCTTCACCCAGATAAATAGTACCCTGATTAATGGCTAAACCATGAGGATTAGTCATTGGATAAGAACGTACCAGTACCGGATTTGTGAGTGAAGTGATATCTACTACATCCATTTGATTGATGAAACCCTGGCATTCATTACCGTCACGGAGAGTTACATAAGCATAATTTCCTTCAACCACCACAGGGTCACATGCCATGGCATGTTGGAATACTGATAACTGAACAGGATTGGAAGGGTTGGAATTATCAAATATAAACATGCCACTATTGGATCCAATGAATAATTTATCTTCGTATGGAAAAATTGTTTCTATACCCCAACCCAGATTTTTGGTATTGATTTTTTCCAGATTTCTATTGTCGATGTCCCAAACCAACAGACTATTGTGGTCAACAGTATACAGGTAGTGTTCGTGAAGCGTAAACCGGGCAAAGGAACCTCCGACACCAGAACCGCCCCCTCCTGCTGCGAAATCAGGTCTGACACCTGCTACCCCACCAATTTCGGCTGCTCGGTCAAATGTCACAAAAAAGCCACCTCCCCTCCAAAACCATGGGTTGTTGAAATTGCCATCAGAACAATCCAACCTTTCCACTCTTTCAGTTCGTACAGCATAGGCTTGAAACATTTGATTTTCAGGCTCCCATTGATTACTGTAATTTTCGACCCTTGAAATGATTCTTGGATTCTGAATATTGATGATATCGATGGCAATCAAATCTATGACATTGTCAGCGTACAGTATATTGTCACGAATGGCCATGTCAAAGTTGCCGGGAATATTGTAAAATGCAACTTGCACAGGGTTGGCCGGATTGGAAACATCATAAAAATGAATTCCCTTTCCCGCCTCATTAATCAATAAAAACAAATCATAAAAATATAGCTTTCCCGGGTTCTCAAGCGGTCTTTGGGGTTCTACATTGATCTCATTCATTCTGAAATCATTAGCATGCATCATCACAGGTGTGTACACTGCAAATTCTCTTATAGAAGTACATTCATCCTGGAGACAAGATGTAAGGAAGATGGGTAAGAATAAGATTAGAAAAATAAATCTGTTCATATTTTTATATTTAATGATTAATTGATTGAACAAAATGACTACTAAAAATTAATGCTGTAGTCAGTTTAGTACACTTCTATTGAAATCCTGTTATAATAGATCTCAGTTCTGCTTTCAAAACCGGAGTCAGTCCCAATGATTAACCAAATTTCACCTTCATTATTGGCTTTCATTTGTAATTTGTGATCATTACTTACAGTTTTCAGAGTATAGATATCTTTATCTGTTCCGTTTTCAAAATTACCGAGTATCACCATATTTTCTCCCTCCTGAGCCTGGTTCCCTTTATCGATATTCAAACGATACCAGTTGAGTTCATCCACTATATTTACCGGCTCAATTTCACTCGCTCCCGCTTTAACATACACACTGCTCCCCGGACTACCTCCCACTCCCACCGCACCATCGGGAACATTCGAAGCAAACTCAATCAAGAAACTAATGGAATAATTTTCTCCCGGACTTAGTCCGGTAATTTTACGCTTCAGACCCATGAAAAGGTCATCGCTTCTATTTGTGCCTCCCAGCATTAATGACATTTTGGAATGATCCAAAGGTTCAGGCAATTCTGTACGCTCAAAAACAAATTCAAAATTACCTTCATCACCTACAGGATAATCAGAATAAACCACTTCCCAACCTTCCTTATTATTTTGAAAGGTATGATTCAATTCCATCAAAGGCAGTTGATCATTATCTTTTCCACAAGACATCAAAAACATTACTGAGATAGCTACTATGAAAAATCTTACATTCATATTCTATTGATTATTTGATTCACACTTAAAGACGTGAATCCATAAAGAGAGGTTAGAGGAATCTAAAATATATTTTCATCAAAACAACCACTTTAAAGCAAAATAAAACCAATAAAACAAAGAAAGCGATCCGTCCAAATAGAGGTAAAAGTATAAATCATCCCTTTGTGTTGCACTCTTTCTGATCAAAAGGGTGGTTATCAATATCACGCAAAAGATGACTACAAGATGGAATATTTCTATTGTGTGAGATGACCACAACACAAAATGTATTGCCGGTATAAGTAAAAGCATAGCTATTGATAACACTATCGACTGCCTCTTTCCCAGATCATGAACCAATGTCTTTATTCCTTCTTCTTTGTCAAAATGCTTATCCCTGACATCAAAAGGAAGGGTAATGGAAAAAACAAAGATAAAAACCCACACTACTGTTGACAATGTTAAATAAAATTCAGGCATTTGGTTCTGGATAATCGTCGGGATCAATACCGCTACCCACACAAATACGAATGGAATTAAAAAAGTTTTGAGATAAGGCAATTGCTTAAGAGTTTTCCCCCATCCAGGAAATGGGAACAGGTAAAACAAAGTGATGAAAGATGGTGGTACCAGGAGGATAAAATACCATGTAAAAAACCTGACTAACATTGTCAGTAACAACAAGGAAAATAATCCAAACACAATCAGATTATAGTGCTTTTTCCAAACGTATTGTTTGACTCCATCTTTTTCTAACAGATAAAATGTATACCTTGGCCCCAGATAACGGTGGAGGCTATATGTGCAAATGGTGGCTGCGCCAATAAAAAACATGTACACTGGCGTCACTTGTATCCCCAGATATATACATATATATTTTGTAAATAAGAAAAGGCAAGCCCCTAAGTGGATACCTGAATAGACCCAGAAGTTAATGCCCGCAAGGCAAAACCTTACCCATTGGCGCATAGGAGGTTTGTTAAAAATATTTAAAGTTGACCGGGCCGTCAATAGTTAGTAAAAACTCATAGATCAGCTTTATTACATTTTCAACATCACTTTTGTGGGCCATTTCTACTGTAGTGTGCATATACCTCAGAGGCAGAGAAATAAGTGCTGAGGGCACCCCACCATTACTATAGGCAAACGCATCTGTATCAGTACCTGTACTCCTGCTCGCCGCTGCTCTTTGGAATGGTATTTCCTTTTGTTCTGCTGTATTTATAATCATTTCAAGCAATCTGCGATGCACTGCGGGGGCATAAGTTAAACATGGTCCAGAACCGCATTTTACATCTCCTTCCTTTTTACTGTTCACCAATGGCGTTCCTGTATCATGGCATACATCGGTAACAATAGCCATATGTGGCCGAATGGTCTGTGCAATCATTTCCGCTCCGCGCAATCCGATTTCTTCCTGAACACTGTTGACAATGTACAATGTATATGGAAGTTTTACTTTATTCTCTTTAAGCAATCGTGCCACCTCAGCGATGCAAAAACCACCCAACCGGTTGTCTAATGCTCTACCCACGTAGTACGTATTGTTCAATTTTTCGAATGTATCATCGTATGTAATCATACAGCCAACATGTACACCCATTTTCTCCACTTCCTCCTTATTTTTTGCGCCTACATCAATAAAAATATTGTCAAGGGTTGGCATCAGATTGACATCCTTCCCTTTTCGGGTGTGAATTGCAGGCCATCCAAAAACTCCTCTTATCATCCCATCACGCGTGTGAATATTCACCCTTTTTGAAGGGGCAATAATGTGATCGGAACCTCCATTTCGAATTACATTGATAAATCCCTCCTTAGATATATAATTCACATACCATGATATTTCATCGGCATGCCCTTCAATGACTACACGGTAATCCTTTCCGGGGTTGATCACTGCATAAAGAGTACCATAATTGTCCAAATGATATTCATCAATATAGGGGCGAATATATTCCAACCACAATTTCTGCCCTCCACTTTCAAATCCCGTTGGAGAAAAATTGTTGATATAATTTTCCAGGAAAACCTCTGATTCTTGATTGATGATATTCATAAAAATTGTTATTAACAGGCGGAACTATAAATTTTGATCGAAAAGTAAAATTTGCAGACCTAAATTCAAAATATTTCAACCTTTATTGTAAGCCCATTTACTTCTCACGAGAATACAATTTTTGTCTTACAATGATTTATTATTGTGAAATAAAACCATTGACTTTTCTTAAATGATTAGTTTTCAGGTTATTTATCCAAAATGTTTACTATACCAATTCCGAGGATCTGTCCTCCAATCCATTAAAAGAGTTAATTCAGATTCAGTAATATAATTTTGCTCTATGGCCTCATTGATCAAAGTTTGAAAATGGGTTATTGATGAAAATTTGCATTTTTTACTGCAAAAGTTTTCAATAGCCATCTGGAATCCATAATTGAATATGGACAATACTGCTTTCACTTCATTCCCGGTAGATTGAATTGCATCAAAGGCATGCAAACTGCTTTGTCCCGTTGAAATAAGATCTTCTATGATAAGCACTTTACTCCCTGCTTTTATTTCTCCTTCTATCAAATTTTGCCGACCGTGTTGCTTGGCTGATGACCTTACATACACCATGGGCATTTTTAAATCATGGGCTACCAATGCACCAAATGCTATCCCTGAGGTAGCTACTCCGGCGATCAGATCAAATGGTGAAAATTCTTTGCTGATTTGAATAAAGGCATGAGTCACAAAACCTCTTACTTCAGGATGACTTAAAATGATTCTATTATCACAATAAATTGGAGACTTTATCCCAGATGCCCATGTAAAAGGATTACCAGGACTGAGTTTTATTGCTTTTATTTGCAGTAACATAGAAGCAATCTCCCTGGATAAAAGATATTCACCTGTAGATTTCATTATTGTTTGATCAAATTTTATTCTTCGTATGGAACCATATTTAAGTCATTTGGCAACCGATATCATTAAGGGTTTGCAAATGTACGAAATATACATCAATGAATCTGAACTTATATTGTGTTCAACTGAGACCGCCACCTATCTTCTCCGGTTTTATAATTTTGATCTGATCGCAGAATACAATGGCAAAATTAAATCATTGTTAAACTATATTGACTTATTAGAAAAAAATCCTAATTCCAAAACGGTTTTGATCCACTATTATAATTATGGTCAACTCAAACGGGATTTTAAAAGTCTTTATATTGATTTACCTGCTGCTGGTGGGGTGGTTGTAACTCCTGAAAAACAAATACTCTTCATATTCAGAAAAAAGCATTGGGATTTACCAAAGGGTAAATGGGAAAATGGTGAAACCAAAAAAGAAGCAGCAATTCGAGAGGTAATGGAAGAAACAGGAATTTCGGATATCAAATTGATTAAGAAATTGGGGAGCACCCGTCATACTTTTAAGACCGGAGGCAATAAACGGGCAATAAAAAAATCCCATTGGTTTCTTATGGAAGCCCATAAGCAAAAACTTATTCCTCAACAAAGTGAAGATATTGAAAAAGCTAAATGGATGACCAAAGAAAAATTTTTTTCAAAGCCCAGAACAGTATACCGAAGTATTTATGAATTTTTAAAAAAACTTGAAATCTAAAACTACTCGTAGCTGTTTAACATCTGAATCCATATGTATCAAATAATAACTCCTGATTATACTATTCTCTAAGTCTTCATGTAATTCAATGATTTTTGAAAATGAAAAAACTACCTCAATTAAATATTTTTTTCATATTGCTCTTCATTTCAATGATATCATGTATGGAACGCCCAAAATCTGTTTCTGCACTTGACATCCAGGGCCACAGGGGTGCCAGAGGCCTTTATCCTGAAAACACTATCCCTTCTTTCAGAAAAGCACTCGAAATCGGGGTTACTACCCTTGAATTGGATCTTTGTATCAGTAAAGATTCTCAGGTCGTAGTATCCCATGAACCGTGGTTTAATCATGTCATTTCGACACCTCCCTCAGGCATTGAAATCAATGCTGAAAATGAAATGGAATATAATCTCTTTGAAATGTACTATGATGATATAAAAAGCTGGGACGTGGGTTTAAAAGAACATTCAGGATTTAAAAATCAGGTGAAAACTCCTGCCTATAAACCACTTTTAGCTGAAGTTTTTGCTTTTGCAGAGTCCTGGATAAAAGAAAATAATCGCGAAGAACCACTGTATTATAATATTGAAATCAAAAGCAGACCTGAAGGAGATAACAGATATCACCCTTCTATTCATATATTTGTCCAATTGGTTATGGAGGTAATTGACAAACATAATCTGAGAGACAGGGTAATTATACAATCTTTTGATGTAAGACCATTGCAATTATTAAAAAATAAATACCCGGATATCAAATTGGCTTTATTGATTGAAAATATAAAAGGACCGGAGAGCAATATCGAAATGCTTGGGTTTATACCAGATATTTATAGTCCACACTACCGTCTCATCAATACTTCTCTTATCAATTATTGCAAAAACAACAATATGCGTTTAATTCCGTGGACGGTCAATGACGCTGAAGAAATGGCTTCATTGATAGACAAAAACATTGATGGTATTATCACCGATTATCCTGATATCCTCAAGGAAGTATTTACAAATATAAAGGCTAATGCCAATTATTAATCCGAAGTTATACAAACCGTCATGGTGGGTTAAAAATGGACATATCAACACTATTGCTCCTTATGTCTTAAGAAAGAATACTGGATTTCCCTTCCAAAGAAACAGGCTGACTACCTTTGACGGAGATTTTATAGATGTAGACACTCAATTCCGCCGAAAAGAAAAGCTTGCTATCCTATGCCATGGGTTGGAGGGCAGCTCTTCGTCACAGTATATAATCCATTCAGCACAATTATTGGCAGCGCATGGATGGGATATTGCTGCAATGAATTACAGAGCTTGTAGTGGAGAGATCAATTTAAAACCTGTCATGTACCACAGTGGCTTTACTGATGATCTGCATGCAGTAGTAATGAAGTATCAATCAATCTACAATCATATTTCTTTAATCGGGTTCAGTCTGGGAGGTAATTTAGTGTTGAAATACGCTGGCGACGGAATTTTCACCTTACCTGAACCCATACAATCTATTGTAGCCATTTCGGTACCCTGCGATCTTGCCTCCAGCGCAAGAAAGATTGCCAGATGGTACAACTATTTATACGAAAAAAGATTTCTGAATTCTCTTTTATCTAAAGCCATCCTGAAACACCGGCAATATCCGGATATATACTTATCTCCTTCATCTGTAAAAATTGATGGTTTATATGCATTTGACAATCTTTACACCGCACCTGTTCATGGCTTTGAGAATGCTGATGACTATTACAATAAGTGCAGTTCCAGGCAATTTATCCAGAATATTTCCATCCCAACCCTCATCATCAATGCTAAAGATGATCCTTTTTTAGCTTATGAATGCTTCCCGTATGCTGAGTGCGATACCAATGAACAGGTTCACTTTCTGGATCCTCCCTTTGGTGGGCATGTTGGGTTTTTTCAGCATAGCAATAGTCCTTGCTGGAATGAGGAATTACTTCTCCATTTTATCCAGGTAAATGGAAATATTCAAGATTAATAATGTCAATGTTTGTTTCTTTGTGGGCTACCCTGCTGGCAGACTTTCAACGATTTAAAGAGAGGCAGGACAAATCCTGTGCCTGATACACCTTGCTATACAATATATATGAACCTGTGATAAAAAAGTTATACTACTGCCCAATATCCTTCGGTTCCACCATATATATTTCCTAATTTTGCACCTTATTGAATTTTTTAATAGTCATTGTCAGGAATTAATATAGAAAATATTACTGCTTATGGATTTTCAACCTTCAGTCATAGAAAAAAAGTGGAAAAAGTACTGGACTGAAAGCCAAGTATATAAAGTCGAAAATGACTCTTCAAAACCAAAATTTTACGTGTTGGATATGTTTCCCTATCCATCCGGCTCGGGATTGCACGTGGGTCACCCATTGGGGTATATTGCTTCGGATATTTACGCAAGATATAAGCGATTAAAAGGCTTCAATGTGTTACATCCCATGGGATATGATGCGTTTGGTCTTCCGGCAGAACAATATGCCATACAATCAGGTATTCACCCTTCTATATCTACAGATCAAAATATCAGTCAATACCGAAAGCAATTAGACAATATAGGTTTTTCATTTGACTGGTCAAGGGAAGTCAAAACAAGTGATCCTTCATACTATAAGTGGACTCAATGGATTTTTTTACAGTTATTCCATCATTATTACGATCGGGACGAAAATAAAGCGAAACCTATCACTGATCTGATTAAAACATTTGAAAAAGCGGGTAACACTAAAGTGAATGCACATCATAGCCATGAAGGTTTTTTTACTGCTGGCGAGTGGTTATCTATGGATGCCATAAAAAAAGATGAAGTGCTTATGGGATACCGGCTTGCATACAGAAAAACGGGTTATGTGAATTGGTGTGAAGCTTTAGGTACTGTGCTGGCCAATGATGAAGTCAGGGATGGATTTTCAGAGAGAGGAGGATATCCTGTAGAAAAGAGGGCTATGAAACAGTGGTCATTAAGAATTACAGCTTATGCCGAAAGACTTTTGAACGACCTGGATCATCTGGATTGGTCTGATTCTTTGAAAATGATGCAAAGAAATTGGATTGGAAGAAGTGAAGGGGCTCAATTGTTTTTTGATTTGGATGGACACAGTGAGAAAATTGAAATTTTCACTACCAGGCCAGATACAATTTTTGGCGCTACATATATGGTACTGGCTCCAGAGCATGATCTTGTTGATCGGATTACGACTGCATCACAGAAAAAGCAAGTGGATGAGTATAAACAGTATGTAAGCAGTCGTTCAGAAGTGGATAGAATGTCTGAAGTAAAAGAGGTGACAGGTGTTTTTACCGGGGCATACGCGATCCATCCTTTTACAAAAGAGAAAATTCCGGTATGGATTGGTGAATATGTTTTGAAAGATTATGGTACCGGTGCCATCATGGCTGTGCCAAGTGACGACGAAAGAGATTTTGCTTTTGCAAAAAAGTTCAATTTGCCGGTAATCGATGTTATTGATAAAAGCAATTATCCGGGATCAACTCTACACGACAAAACAGGAGTGGTAATAAATTCCGGTTTTCTCAATGGCATTGAGGTGCCAGACGCTATCCTATTGATGTATGACAAAATCGAATCCATGGGTATAGGTCAGAAAAAAATCAATTACAAGTTGAGAGATGCAAATTTTTCCCGCCAAAGATACTGGGGAGAGCCTTTTCCTATTTATTATGACCAGGAGGGGGTTGCCCATGGCTTGCCTGAAGCAGACCTCCCTTTATGTTTGCCGGAATTGGAAGACTTTAAACCAGGCCAGGGAGGTAAATCACCTCTCTCCAGGCTTGCTGAATGGACTGATATGGGTGATGGCCGGTATCGTGAGACCGATACAATGCCTGGATTTGCCGGATCAAGCTGGTATTTTTTAAGATACATGGATGCTAATAATGAAAAGGAATTTGCGAGTCGTGAAGCAGTTGAATACTGGAAAGATGTTGATCTTTATATTGGTGGTACTGAGCATGCCGTTGGTCATCTAATGTATTCAAGATTCTGGCATAAGTTTTTATATGATAAAAATCTCGTGCCTACTTATGAACCCTTTAAAAAACTGGTGAATCAGGGAATGATCCAGGGCATTATTTCTACTATCTTACTGAGAAAAGAAAAAATTGACGGCTTCAACACTTTTGTGTGTTTTGATTTATTAGATGAGGGCATCGATTCAGCAATTAAAATTTCCATTCACACACAATATGTGAAAAATTATGGAAGCACCTCCAGCTATCTGGATAAGAAGGGTATATTATCCTTTGTAGAATGGATGCCAGAATATCGCGACGCCAGGTTTCAAAGTGAGCAGGGAACATTTACAATAGAAAATTTACCGGAAGATTTTACTATCCGTCTAGGTTCGGAGGTGGGAAAAATGAGCAAGAGATATCATAATGTGGTCAATCCCGATGATATTGTTGAAAAATACGGTGCAGATTGTTTCAGGATGTACGAGATGTTTCTCGGGCCTATTGATCAGGCAAAACCCTGGGACACCAAAGGAATCGATGGAGTTGCTAAATTCCTGAGAAAATTCTGGTCTCTCTATTTCGATGAAAACGGATGGAAAATAAGCAATGCCCAGGCAAACCAGTCAGATTTGAAAACATTACATGCCACCATTAAAAAAGTTACTGATGACATTGAAAAATTATCATTCAATACGGCTGTTAGCGCATTTATGGTGTGTGTCAATGAATTAAAAAAAAGCGGTACAACTTCAGCAGAAGTCCTGGAACCTCTTTTGAGATTAATGGCTCCTTTTGCTCCGTTTATTACGGAAGAGCTTTATCACAGGTTCAATAAAGTGGGTTCTGTGCATACCTCCTCTTTTCCAGAGTTTGAAGAAAAGTATCTTATCAAGGACAACATCGTATACCCTGTATGCATTAATGGTAAAAAAAGAGATACCATCACGTTACCATTGGATATGAGTACTGATGAAGTACAAAGTATCGTTTTAAATATGGAAAGTATTAAAAAATGGATAGATGGCAAAATTCATAAAAAATTTATTATAGTTCCGGGAAGAATGGTTAATATCGTCATTTAATCCTTTGAACGAAAAGAACCTCTTTCTACTATGTTAAAATGGTGGTTCTGTTTATGGTTATATATTATCTTCTGCCACTTCTCGATGGGCCAGGGCACAGGACCTTCATGTACTGCTCCAATTTTTACAGTTTCTGATCACATTACCACTCATTCAGTGAGGGTTCAATGGATCGATTTTAATAGCAATCCTTCCGGATGGGAAATTGAATGGGGTGAAATTGGGTTTACCAGGAGTTTAGAGCCTAATGCACCTTTGGTCACGGCAAAGATGATTACATTAGACGATCTGGATCCGGGTAAAGCCTTTGAATTGTGGGCTAGGACAGTATGTAACAATGGCAATAAAAGCACTTGGTCAGGCCCATTTCTTGTAAGAACGGCCATTGCAAACGAACAGGATTGTCAGCTAAACCTGGATATAAAAGATAATTCCTGCCCACGTACTGAAGAATTTTTACTCTGGGTAGATGAATTTCCGGGTATGTTGCTTGGGAAACATACAACCATTGCAAATGTTGAATTAATTATTGAGCACAGTTGGCCTGCTGATCTTCAGATTGAGTTGGAATCTCCCGGGGGAAAAAGAATCCCCCTGACTACCTACCGTGGGATTGGCATGGTGAATTATGGGAATCCTGAGGACACAACATGTACTTCAACCTGCTCTTTTTCTGACGAGTCATGCCTCCCGGTGTCACAACATACAGGCTCAAGCCTTACCGGAGTCTTCGCACCAGAACAACCATTGGCTGAGCTTTACGATGGTACATCTGTAAACGGTATGTGGAAATTAATTGTTTGCGACAGGGCCATTGATGATATAGGATTATTAAAATATTTTAAAATACAATTCGAACCTTTAATTTGTCCTATACCTCTGAATCTCCGAATTACTGAAATCAGCAATAATTCTGCTTCAATCTTATGGGATCCAACTCTTCAATGTAATAATGTAATTGTTTCAGTGGTCTTTGCAGGTCAAGCTCCGGGCTCCCATCTCAATTTCTTCACTTCTTGTTTTAATGAAGGATTGTTAATACAAGGCTTACAGCCAGAAACCAGCTATGAAATTTTTATTCAGGGGGATTGCGGAGATAAAAGATCAGGGTATTCCTGTCCTGTTACTTTTCAAACCACATGCCAGAAAGTAACCCTCTCTGAGAGTTTTGATCTTTTTGAACCATGCGATAATAATTGCCTGAGTATTTGTCCCTATGAATTTAATGGATGGTATAATGTTGAAGAGGATGATCAGGATTGGTTGGTAAATAATGGTCCTACTCTTTCTGCACTCACCGGACCGGATTCTGATATATCCGGCAATGGCAATTACATTTATATTGTAAATTCTCCTGAAATCTGTGGAGTCAACAATAAAGCTATACTGGAAAGCCGATGTATTGAAATCCCTCCTTCTGATGATAATTGCGACATGTCTTTTTATTATCACATGTTTGGAGATGGAATTGAATCTCTTTCTTTACTTATCAGTACAGATGGAGGAAGTGAATGGCATGAGTTGTTTTCAAAAGCCGGAAACCAGGAAAATGAATGGCAACGACAAATTCTTGATCTCAGTACTTATACCGGTCAATTGGCAATCTTCCGATTCATAGGTATTACCTCAAATAATCAGCGTGGGGACATCGCTTTAGATCAAATCGATTTTTTCGGGGCCAAGATAATCAGTGACTTACCAATCTATTTTGCAGATTTGGATGGTGACGGTTTTGGTGATGCTAATAATTTTTTAGCCATTTGTATGATGGAGCCCCCCCAGGGATATGTTGAAAATGATGGTGATTGCGACGACACAAATCCTGACATCCACCCTGACGCTGAAGAAATCCCATGTAATCTTATTGATGAAAACTGCAATGGGATGATCGATGATCATCCTTTAGATAACCCCATTATTGCACAGGTTGTTTCGCTTAAAAACGAATCCTGTCCTCAGGCCGGAGATGCTTCTATAAGCTTGTCGATTACAGGAGGTACTGCTCCGTATCAGGTGACTTGGAATAATGGCATGAGTGGCCAGCAAATTGAAAATTTACATGCAGGGATGTATTTTGCTGAGATTAAAGATGCTTCATCTTGTCTTAGCATTTCTCCTTCTATCATGATAAATATTTCAAATTCACCTAATATTTTCATCCGGGAAGTAAAGAATACACTATGTGCTCAGCAAACAGGATTCATTGACATTGATGTGACCGGAGGCAACCCTCCCTACAATTATCAGTGGAGTAATGGGAAAAATTCACAAGACCTTACCCAAATAGGTGAAGGAAAGTACAGTGTAACAGTGACCGATCAAAGTGGTTGTTCAGTTGAGTCCGGCCAAATTAACATTGAAGCCACACCAAGGTTTACAGCGGGCATACAATTAAAACGTGAACCCATTTGCCATGGAGCAAGCAATGGTCTCATTTCTATTGGAATTATCAATGCCCTACCTCCCGTTCAATATAGTTGGAATACCGGTCAATCTACTTCTATACTTCAGGGGTTAAAAGCAGGTAAATATTCTGTTACTATCAATGATGCCCGAGGATGCGTACAGATTATCAATACTGAACTCAAGGACCCTCCTTCCCTTTCACTTTCAGTGGTGGGAATAAAAGGGGCTACATGTTTCAATGAAAGCTCAGGCGCAATTCAGATGAATACTTCCGGTGGAACAGCGCCATATGAATTTACTTGGTCTTCTCCTGATCATTTATTTTTTGCCCAAAATATACATACTGAAGACATTGTCAATATTCCACCCGGAAGATATCAGCTTTTTGTAAAGGATGCCAAAGGATGTACAGCCCAATCTCCTTTGATCCATGTAGAAAATGCATCTTCGATACAGATAAAATTGGATAGCACAAAGAAAGCCAGTTGCAGACTATCTGAAGATGGATTCATTTCTGTCAATGTTACCGGAGGAGGCGGCGACTTTGTTTACTTTTGGAATAACACCGAAGGACCTCCATACCTCGAAAATGTTCTCACCGGCACTTACAGTATGCGGGTGATTGATCGATTTGGGTGCAAAGCAAGTAATGATAATATCAAAGTAGATTTAGCAAATATTCCCGTGCATGTATCTACATCCTTGCTTCAGACGAACGAATGTGCAAGAGATTCTTTTGCTGCCATTATGGCATTAGCAAACACTACAAAAATGCCGGTTGATTTCAATTGGAGTAATGGAAAACAACGAATTAAAAACAGTAACAGGGATTCCATATTTTTCCTTCCCTCCGGCAATTACAATGTTACAATTACTGATGGGGAAGGATGTGTAGGCACCTCTGCATTCACAAACATTCAAGCAATACCTGAATTGATCATTGCTCAGATTCAGCCTACTATGAATCGCTGTAATAGTGACAAGAATGGCCAGATCCAGGTGCAGATCCAGGGCGGCACTCCGCCTTACCGTTATCTTTGGAGTGATGGACAAACCACTCAAAATGCGCTGAATCTTCCTGTAGGAAATTACATTTTAACGGTGACGGACAATAATGATTGCATGATAAAAAGTCAATCGATCGCAGTCATCGCTACTCATCCCATCACCACTCAAATCAAAGTGAATCCAGCAACCGGAGATCAGAAAAACGGATCCATAGAACTCAATGTAGCAGGAGGTACTCCACCCTATCGAATTGACTGGCAAGACTTACCTGATGGACCTCAAATCAGAACCAATTTAGCTTCCGGATCTTACTGCTTAACCATCACGGACAATAATGGTTGTTATGCTACACAATGTCCGGTGGTAGATCAGACCACCTCAACATTCAACCCAGCCACCATAAGCCCAGCGATCATTAGCCCTAATCCATTTTCCAGTCAAATACGAATACAAGCAATTGAACCCATTCTGAACGTTTCAATATTTGATGTGAACGGATATGAAGTTTATCAACTGACAGGAAATTTCAATGATGAAAATATTGAACTTGAAAATCTAATCTCAGGGATTTACTTTGTCAGGCTTCAATTTCACAATAAATCACTTACTCGCAAAATCGTAAAGATCAAATAATGACTTTAAACGTAGTCCTTCGGTTTTGTTGGTGCTCTTCTTCAGTACACTCTTCGCAAACACAATCAATGCGCAATTGGGTTTTACCATAGCCCCTCGGAACCAATCTTTCTTTTTCAATTCCCTTTGAAATAATATACATCACTGCTGATATGGCCCTGCGCTGAGATAAATCCAGATTGTACTCATCATCAGCTCTGCAATCGGTGTGGGAGGAAAGTTGAATTCTTATATCCGGATTATCTTTCATCATTTTGACCAATTGATCCAGGGCAGGTTCGGCATCCTCCCTGATTTCCGCTCTATCCAAATCATAATAAATATCCGCAAGATCGATTTCCCGGTTCATATATATCCGGTTGAGAATGACATCAACATTGATTGTGACTACATCTTCTGACTCCCTTACTTGAATATTTCGGGTAGTAAAATCAACAGAATTATTG
>DAOLDB010000034.1:0-43173 GCA_035327565.1 Saprospiraceae bacterium | reverse complement strand
TTTTGGTTTTTTCGTCGCAGCCATTTTATTTTTTTGGATTGCCAAAAAGACATTGAAATGGAAAACATCCAAGGACCTATCTTATCCTGAAACTAAAAATGAATATGATGAATGATTCGAGAATTAAACCACTATTTCTGATTTTTATTTATCAGATGATTTCGGTTTTTAGTATTTCTGCACAGCAAGAGCGTTGGCAGCAACGTGTAGTGTATCAGATGAATATCGATTTTGATGTGAATTCACATCAGTTCACCGGGCAGCAGCACCTAACATTAATAAATAATTCTCCGGATACATTGGATAAAGTTTTTTATCATCTTTATTTGAATGCTTTTCAACCGGGGAGTGACATGGATGTTCGTTCAAGAACGATTCTGGATCCTGACCCCAGAGTCAGAGACCGTATTTTCCATTTAAAAGAGGATGAAATAGGTTTTCAAAAGATTGTCAAGCTGAGACACAACAAAAACCCTGTTGAGTACAGGGTAGTGGGTACTATATTAGAAGTTGAGTTGAATGATCCGGTATTGCCAGGCAGAACAGCCTTATTTGAAATGGATTTCATTGCTCAGGTTCCATTACAGATCCGTCGAATGGGACGCTATAGTGATGAAGGAGTAGCTTACTCTATGGCTCAGTGGTACCCTAAGCTTTGTAATTACGATGAACAGGGATGGCATGCCAATCCCTACATAGGTCGCGAATTTTATGGGGTTTGGGGGGATTTTTATGTAAATATTACCATCGATAAGAATTTTATTGTCGGCGCTGGTGCCGTTTTAATGAATGCGGAAGAAATTGGATATGGATATACTAATGAACAAGGGATGTCTTCCAAAGTAAAGGGAGAAAAGATTACCTGGAAGTTTATAGCGGAAAATGTGCATGATTTTATGTGGGCGGCCGATCCTGAGTATACTCACACCTCACACGTTTCGGAACACGGAACAGTACTTCATTTCTTTTACAAAGAGAATGAAAGGACGAAGGAGAACTGGGAATTGCTCCCTGCTATCATGGATAAGTCACTCACATTTATCAATGAAAATTATGGAGAATATCCTTATCCGGTTTATTACTTCATACAGGGAGGAGACGGAGGAATGGAATATCCAATGGGCACACTGCTCACCGGTGAAAGGAGCCTAAGAAGCCTTGTTGGGGTATCTATTCATGAATGGATGCATTCATGGTATCATATGATGCTTGCCACCAATGAAAGTTTATATTCCTGGATGGATGAAGGATTCACCACTTTTACCTCCAATGAGGTAATGAACTTCCTTACCCGGGAGAAACTGATCCCTGGAGAAGTACAGGATAATCCCCATTTAGGTACCATAAGGGGATTTGCTGCTTTCGCTCTTACTGGCTTGGAAGAACCTCTTTCGACTCACGCTGATCACTTTAATACCAATAGGGCTTATGGGGTTGCGGCTTATACGAAAGGAAATGTATTTCTCATTCAATTAGAAGGAATTATAGGTGAGAAGGCTTTTAGGAAAGGGTTGCTCAGGTATTTTGATACATGGAAATTTAAACACCCTAACCCCAATGATTTTATCAGAATCATGGAGTTACAATCCGGACTGGAATTAGATTGGTACAAAGAGTATATGGTCTATACTACGCATAACATTGATTACGGCATTAAAGAAGTTAATCCAGGAGAACGGACTACTTCTGTTGTTCTTAGCCGGATTGGGAGATTTCCTATGCCTTTAGATATCACTGTGGTAAAACGAAACGGGGAAGAATTCATTTTTAATATACCGTTGACATTAATGAGAGGCGATAAAAGTCAAAATACAAAAGAAAACATAACAGTATTACCGGGTTGGTCGTGGGTAGTTCAAGACTATGAGTTGAACATAGATATTCCCTCTAATGAGATAGAAGCCATACATATCGATAAAGAATTCAGAATGGCTGACACTGACCGTAACAATAATGTTTATTTTCTCAATTAAAAAGGACCCTGGAATTGAGTTATCCTTTCAAGAAAAAGGTTGATAACTTTTGGATGTAGAATGATGATGATGAGCATTCCTGCAATGGCTCCTGCAAAATGAGCAGAATGGTCAATGTTGTCTTTTTTGCTTTTTGATGCCCAGGTTGAATAAACAAGATAAAGTATTCCAAATACTACTGCGGGAATAGGTATCACAAAAAATAAACCCAACCATGACCATGGGTAAAATAATATGTAGGTAAACAAAACTCCTGAAACTGCACCTGAAGCCCCAATGCTGGAAAAGGACGGATGATTATGATGTTGTCTTAAAGATGGGATATCAGCCAGAATAAGTACAATAAAGTACATAGCGAGATAAAAAATGATCCCTGTCAATTGGCCAAATAATTCAATGTAAATGCTTTCAACGATTTTGCCAAATTCATATAATACAAACATGTTTACTATGAGGTGTACCCAATCCCCATGAACAAACCCAGAGGTGATCAGCCGGTAGTATTCGCGATTTTTTACTACTGAGTAAGGATGGTTTTTCAGTTTGTTAAATAGTGATTGACTTTGAAAACACTTGTAAGATGTAAATAATGTCACCAGAATAATGATTAATGTGATATTCATATAGGATTTATTTGTAGATAAATTTTTATATATAGCTTCTAACTATTTATTCATTATGATAATTTTCATTTCTCAATATTGTAAAAGCCCGGTATAATTGCTCAAGCAGGAATAAGCGGATCATCTGGTGGGAAAATGTAAATGAAGACATAGAAAGAACCCAGTGGGCTTCATCCCTGAGTTGATGGGATACTCCAAAGGAACCTCCCACCAGGAAGATAATATTTCTGGTGGATACATTTGTCCACTGTTCCAATTTTTTAGCAAATTCTATTGAAGTTAATGTTTTTCCCCGTTCATCTAATAAAACAAGGAAGTCTTCCTTTGAAATGGCTTTAAGAATGGCTGAAGTTTCAGTTCTCTTAACCGATTCTTTATCCCTGACTTTATGGTTATCGCTAAAGACTCGAATCTTTATTTTAGTATAATGCTTCAATCTTGACATATATTCTTCAACACCTTCCTGGATGTACTTTTCTTTTGTTGCACCTATCCACCAAATTTCTATCATGATAATCTCACTCGATTTAAGTCCAATGTTAATATATTTTTTTAATATTGTGCTGTGATAGGGAGATTCTCCCTCCATAGCTCCCAACCAAATGTTACTTGCTAAAGTATTATTGCTGAATCTATAGTTGGAGATTAAAATGAATAATAACGGTAAAGAAAACATCAATATATGGTTAACTCATATTGGTGAGGAAAGTAAGCTTGCCTTTTCGGTGGATTGCGTCATTTTTGGATATGACTATGACTCTCTAAAGGTCCTACTTCTTGAGTGCAATATGCCACCCTTTGAAGGATTACCTTCATTGGTAGGAGATTTACTCAGAGGGGATGAGACTTTGGATCAAGCTGCCCGTAGAGTGCTATATCAAAGAACCGGTCTCGATAATCTTTACCTTGAACAGGTGGCCACTTTCAGTGAGGTTGACAGACATCCTTTAGGTAGAGTTGTAAGCACTGCCTATTATTCACTGATAAAACTGGATGAATATTCGGGGATTTCCCTGGGCAGTGACAAGGTTTACTGGAAAGATGTGAGTACTCTGGATCAAATGGCATTCGATCACAGTCATATACTTTATGAATGTGTGAATAGACTAAAGAAGAGAGTACGTGAGAAGCCGATTGGTTTTAATCTGTTACCCAGTAAATTTACTTTGATGCAACTGCAATCACTCTATGAGATTATTCTTGATATAGAACTGGACAAAAGGAATTTCAGACGCAAGTTAAGATCACTGGATATCCTAATAAAACATAATGAGACACAAAAAGATGTTTCGCATCGCCCAGCCCGTTTATATTCATTTGACAAAGAGGCATACAAAAGAAGAACAGAAGAGGGTATTTTATTCGAAATTTAATCCTTCATTTGGCCTTTGGCCTGCTCTTTTCACAAATTTATAATTTCAAAACGGCACCCAAAAAAACAGGTACTCCAGTTTCTTTATGTCTGATAACGTATAAAAAGGGTTTGTCAAATTGAATGGTAGGGGGTAATGATGTAGCTGCGACCCCTACAGTAGTCACAGCAGCTCCTTCAACTCCTTTTTCATCCACTTTTATAAAAGCATCATGCATTACTCTGGAAAGGAATATTCTTCCTAATGGGGATGTACCCATCAATGTAAAGTCAGAACCATCAAAAGTATGGGTCATTCCCAATTGAATCAAATGATCTTTGAGTTGGTAATGCGTTGAGATTTCGAATCTGGGTAATTTAGTCAAGACTCTTTCATTATTTATTTTATTGGATATCAGATCAGTATAAAAAGCATACCATTCTACACCCTTAAAACGATTGATAAATGTTTGAATATCGCCGTTAGAAGGTAAAATAAAAGTCATTGCGTATTCATTTCCTTTAAAATCCATATCCAGAGCTGAATAATCATCATTGATGAAAAAGGGTCTGTTGTCATCAGAATGCATCATAGACACTTGAGATATAGTTCTGTCATAGTTTCTGAATTCCCGGTTGAAAGTAATCTCAGGAGCAAATCCCAATTCCCAGTCACCCAGGAAATATAGTGCATTGATCAAAAACATTATTTCCTCTGCATCAATGCTCTCAAGTATCTTTTGAATCCTGTCCTGTGTAACATATGAAGCCCAGGTGTTGATTTCATCTACAGCCGATGGGTTATTGAAATTTAATTCTTCCAACTCATGCTGAAATCCTTTTTCCAGGTTATTTAAGTATGGTGAAAAAATATTAATGCGTTGAGGGTCATAGAATACTGCATTTTGGGTAGAGAGAAAAGTGGCATCGTGTGTACTCAATAATTTGCCACGAAGTGTTGCATGACCATCTCTTATTTCTTCCCGGGAAAGATTTTTTACACCCATCGCCTCTTTCATTTTCTCAAAAGTATTACCATCTGCTCCCATTAATGCCATTGATAATGCAGTATGAATGCTTAACGGTGAGATTAATGCATTTTCCTGATCTTCAAAAGTGCTTTTAAATATATCCCAGCCAAATACAGAAATGGCAGCCTCCAATGTACTTGTATCTACATCAGGATATTGCGATGTGCTTTCTGTTTTTTCACAAGCACTAAAAAAACAGAAGACGAATCCTAAGATGAGTATTTTTTTCATAATACGTATATTTACTTTGTAATGCGATCTTTCAAATCAAAAGACTACTTATTTAATAAAGAAGTTGGTGATTGTATACTGATTTCATTCCGGTTTTAACAAAATTTTAGCGATATGTTAACCTTATTCATTCATTTTATGCATTTGTGGTTTAAATAAACGCATGCTTTTCTTTTAATGAAAAATTTAGGTATTCTTTGAAAAATAGAAATGGAGTCTTTTTTAATTATTGAATGATCGCGACATTCATACTATTCGATTTTAATAAATCGGGTGGAAAACTGATGCCCTAACACATCTCTGATATTAAATATATATTGACCGGAAGGTAAATCATCGATCCTGACCGGGACTACACTGGTTCCTTCAATCAATTCTCCTTGAAAACTTTGCATCATTCGCCCCTGAAGATCGAAAATCGTAAAAAACACTCTGGTAGCACGGGGATAATTGATATGTATGTGTGTGAGATCAGAAGCAGGGTTGGGATATAAGTTCAGGCTGACCTCGCCATATGGAGTTTGATAAACAGAAGAAACAATATCTGGTCGATCCAAAGGAAAATCCGTATAAAACCGGTATTCACCTGCTTCCAGCTGAAAACTTTGCGAGATTTGGTTGACCTCTAATTCAGTCCCGCTATAAAATTCATACCAGGTACCCATGTGTTGAAAATCTACTTGTAGTACTCCCGGCATAACATCAAAATTTCCTATAATGACTACGTTTTCGGTAGGACTATTGAGCTTTATAGACTTCAATGCACCACCTACCTGGAGGTTGAAATCATCGGTAAGAAAGACTTCATAGTTTTGCTTTAAAGTATTGAGAGCAGCAAAAATCTGGTAAACCCTTTTTCTTCTGATTTCATCCTGATAAAACCAACGTACAGGCCTGTCATTGAGCCGACAATTGTTATTGATGGTTCCGTCTCCGCAATCATTTATTGATACATCGTAACCCAATTCTCCAAATTGCCATATCATCTTAGGTCCAGGAATAGGAATAAAAAAGTTAGCTGCCAATTCAACTCGTTTTAATGCAATATCCAGACTTCGGATATTATAGCCGGAACCTGCATTACCAAAACTAAGATTTTTGAACATCATCCTCTCTTCATCATGGCTTTCCATATAACCAATGACATGAGGATGGTTCCAACCTCTGTTTTTATGAGAAATCCAGCTAAAGTTGGATTTATTGGAATCGTGATATCCCATGGCTGCTTCTGTATAAGCAAAGTTGAGATTACCCCAAAACATCATACCATAATTACTAAGCTCTCTTTCTTCACTATTGTCTGCAAAATGCTCAAGAATTACATAAAACTCATTATCAATACTCCATAGAAAATCAGCATAATCTTTTAATATGGCCACTCTTGAGGCATCATATTGAGACCAAATGCCTACGTCGGTGGTAAAATTTTGTGTAAACCCCTTTGACAAATCAAACCGGAATCCATCAATATTGTATTCTTCAATCCAATACTTCATTACTTTTTTTACCCAGAATTGTGTTGCATGACTTTCATGATTAAAATCAAAGCCTACATTGAAAGGATGTCTGGCAACAGGATTTAACCAGGGATTGTCTTCAGAAGGTCTGTTGTTTTGTTGGTCCCAATACAATCTGACTAAAGGGCTTTGTCCAAAAGCATGGTTATAGACCACATCTATTATTACTGCCATACCTCTTTTATGGGCTTCGTCAATGAGTCTTTTGAATGTCTCCGGATCTCCGTAATATTTATCCAAGGCCATATGATAGCTGGGGTTGTATCCCCAGCTATTATTCCCTTCAAATTCCTGAACAGGCATTAATTCGATGGCGTTGATTCCCAATCGCTCAAGGTAATCCAAAGTATCAATAAGACTACGATAACTCCTGTCAGCCAGGAAGTCACGTACCAATAGCTCATAAATGATAAGATTTTCTTTGGCAGGTCTGATGTAATTGTTGGCCTGCCATACATAAGGTTCCTTCCCCAATTCAAATACTGTCACAATTCCTGTTGTTTTGTCACCTGGAAAGGGTCGAAGATTGGGAAATACATCTTCTGGAATAAATCGATCGTGGTTTTCATCTAAAACCAGGGTAGAGTAGGGATCGCCGATCAACAGATTGCCGTTAACTAAATATTGATATCCATATTCGATGCCTGGCTCAAGATGGGTCACTGTTTTCCACCAGGTTCCTTCCTCATTGACATTCATAAAAAATGTAGTATCTACTTTCCAATCAGTAAAATCACCTATGATATAAACATTATCCTTGCCTGGTGCATGCAAAGAAAAAACGGCAGTATGATTATCGATTTCATTTAAACCGGCTTCAACACCCTCTGGTAATGGTTTAGTCAGAACCGGAGGATTAACTGCAAATGAAAAAAAATCGGTTTGTTCCTCCATGCCGGCTTTGGCAATATACCTTATGGTATGATTCCCATCCACGGTTACCGTGTAATGATAATCCAGCTCTGTACCCTGAATACTTGCTATTAATTGCTCATTGTCAAAGAGTTCAATACTTGCTTCTCTTGATGTAATCACTTTGATAGGGAAAGAATTACCCATTTGCGTGGTGAAAGTTTTTCTTTCAGGAAGTTGAAAAAAACTATTGAGCTCCTGCGACCCATCACTGATGGGTACAAAAATATCCTGGTTATTCGCAGTTTTGCCTTCTCTTGAACCATTTACATTTCTAAATACAAAAGCTAATTGTAAAACTTTATCCTGGTCGCTCAGTCCATAATATTCCTTTATGTTATAAGAAATCTGATGTCTATCGTTTCCGATATTGGTCATTTTTCCTTTCGGATCATCCACACCCCATGTTGTAACTACATTTTGCCAACCCGTACTTCCTTCCAGGATGACTCCCGTATGAACATACACCTGGGCCACGCCTAAAAGCCCTCTGTTTCCCTGTGTTGCATCGTAGGTAACCGTAATATCATCAAACATGGTGGGGAAGGGAGGTTCCAGTGTTACGATCTGGGATGATATAATTAGTGGAAATATGATGACTAAAACAGGAAAAATTATTCGGTATAGCATATCTTAAAGGTATTATTTGATTATTCTTTATTCACAGATGCCGTGTATAAAATTATGAAAAAAAAGATAATAAACCCAGGTGTCCACTGCATTCAATCGAGTAAAGATAATCATTGTGTCAAATTTACACAAAGCTACATTGGTGATCAACCGGAAACGTCATCTACATCGTTAACCATAAAAGTAAGTAATCCAGCAAGGATCATGGAAGCCCCTCCTGTCACCAGGGCAAAAATGGGTTGATTGTTAAAAAACGAAGATAAAATAAATCCCAGTAAAGCCGCTGCCATGAGCTGTGGAATCACGATAAAAAAGTTAAAAACTCCCATATAGTACCCCATTTTACTGGCAGGAAGTGCCCCGGCCAGAATGGCATAAGGTACGGACAGAATACTGGCCCAGGCCACACCCACACCAATCATGGGTAACCATTGTAATATCATGCCTCTTTCTAAATAATAGATGGATATCAACCCTAATCCACCCAACGTCAATGCAGCAAAATGTGTAAATTTCCGGGTAGTTAATTTTGCCATGACCGGAAGAAGAAAAGCCACCAATGCAGCAACAAGATTATAATTGCCCATCATCCCACTCACAATATTAGCTCCTTCATTATATAGTGTGCTTGACGTGTCACTGGTGCCATATATATGCCCTGTAATTGCAGGAGTGGCATAAATCCACATTGAAAACAATGCAAACCACGAAAAAAATTGCACAAACGCTAATTGAACCATAGTTTTTGGCATAAACTGAAAATCATTCATTATGGTCACAAATCCATTTTTAATTTTTTCACTTCTTTGAAGGAGACCTGAAACGACAAATAATAGCCCAAAGAATGTGATCATACCTAAACTCAATACATACAAGTCTTTTTTCAATTGGAATTGATAAATGGCTAATGAGATTAAAATACCGATGATAGCTGCTATAGATCCTCCAACGATGTGGCGACTTCCATTCTGTCTATACCAATGTGTGGGTTGTTCGTCTCTTTCAAATTCACCTTCTGCATCATCAAAGCTTTGTAATTCTTCTGGTGAATATTCTTTGGATTTAAAAACTGTCCATAATACGGACAATAGGAAAACAATGCTTCCCACATAAAATGAATACTTTACTGTATCGGGGATGGTTTGTGCAGGAGCCGTATTGCTAACCCCTATAGAGTCGAATAATTTGGGTAACCAAGATGCTATAAATGCTCCGGAACCTATAAAAAAACTCTGCATAGCAAATCCTTTAGTTCTTTGTTCGGAAGGCAAATTATCACCTACAAAAGCACGAAAAGGTTCCATTGCAATATTGATGGAAGCGTCCATGATCCATAGCATACCGGCGGCAAACCACAGATAGGGGGAATTGGGCATAATAAACAATGCAATAGAAGCGAATACTGCACCCACAAAGAAGAAAGGTCGTCTACGGCCCCATCTGGGATGCCAGGTTCGATCACTCAAATAGCCAATAATGGGTTGGACTATTAATCCTGTCATGGGAGCCGCTACCCATAAAATAGCTATATCATCGATTTCTGCTCCAAGAGTTTGGAAAATGCGACTAACATTGCCATTTTGTAAAGCAAATCCAAATTGTATCCCAAAAAAGCCGAAGCTCATATTCCATATGTCCCAAAAAGATAATGCGGGCTTTTTCATCATAAATTACTTTTCATCCAATTACAATTTTGTCTGGGTTTATAGATTTGGGGGGTTATGATGGTATTGATATATTATAGACTTTTAACGGTTAGACCAAAGAGCAAAGGAGTTTTTATGCAATACATACATTTCATCTTTTTCTATTTGAATTTCGTTCCCTGTAAATACATCCATAAATCCGGATACATTTTCGGAAATTTGAATTTTTGCCGCTTTATCAGATAGATTGACCATAACGATTATCTGATCACCATTGCTCTGTCTCAAATAAGCTAATACATCAGGTCTTCCTAACCACCTTTGGGTAACCCCACCATAAGGGCCATTCCACAATGCACGGTTTTTATGTTTCAGTTCATTTAACTTTTTATAGAAATTTTCATAAGCAAACCTGTTGAAGGCAATATTATCTTTTTCGAAAAATTCAAGTCTTCTTCTTAGCGGCTCTTCCTGACCACTGTATATTAAAGGAATACCATCAATGGTATGGGTAATTATAGCCATTGACGATGCCAGCGAGCCCATTCTTTCAAATTCAGTGCCTTGCCATGAGTTTTCATCGTGATTGGATGTGAAATGCATTAATGTCCCATTTTTGTATTTGGGTTTTTCGTTAGTCAACCATTCAAATATATCGTCTGCGTTTTTTTCTCCTTTTGCTACATCATTTAATATATGATGAAAATCCCAACCATATCCTGCATGGAAAACCTGATGATCAAAATGCTCTGGCTTCTGGGCTTCTGCTAATAAAAATAGATTGGGATTGGCCTGGAGTAAAGCAGAAGTAGCTTCTTTCCAAAAGTCCAGAGGTACTTCACCAGCCACATCCTGACGGAATCCCATAATATTTTCTTCATTTACCCAATATAACATGGCATCGATCATTTGTTGCCTCATTTCAATATTGTCATAATTAAGATCAGCAACATCTGTCCAACCCCAACTTTCTCCTGTTTCCGGCTGTATAGGGTCTGTTATATTTCCATCTTGATCTACTGTATAGAAGTCAGGATTTTCAGTGATCCAAATGTGATCCCAACCTGTGTGATTGGGAACCCAATCCAAAATGATTTTCATTTCATATGCAGTGGCTGTATTTACTAATGCTCTGAAATCTTCAATAGTACCAAATTCCGGGTTAACAGCAGTATAATTACTTACTGCATAATAGCTCCCGAGGCTACCTTTCTTTTTGGTCTCACTGATAGGGAATACAGGCATGAGCCATAGTATATCCACGCCCATTTCTTTGAGTCTGGGGATGTGATTTGTAAACGCCTTAAAGCTGCCTTCGTCAGTGTATTGCCGTATATTTACTTCATATATGTTGGCATTGATAGCCCATTCTGGCCAACTTAATCCTTGATATTCATAGTTTTTACCAGTCTGTAAATGGTCTGATTTACAACCATAAACCGACATTAAAAAAATAAAAAAATAAAGATGGTACTTTCCCATAATACTATTAGTGAAGATTAAACTCCTAAAGTATTATTTTTTTGATATTCTACCACTTGATCAGCAAGATTTCCTTTAATTTTATTCAAAATCCAGGATATTTTACAACCACAAAGTATAGAGGCACTACATGTCTGCATTCATGGGATATTTCTTATATTTACCTTTGTTAAAAATACATTATAATGGATGATCATGGAGGCATCATAAAAAGGCTATTTATCCTGAGACATGCTAAGTCATCATGGGATCATCCGGGTTTACAGGACTTTGACCGGCCTTTGAATAACCGGGGGAAGCGAGATGCTCCTTTCATGGCTCAAAAATTGAAAAGTGCCGGATACCGGATTCAAAGTATTTATTTAAGTCCTTCACAAAGAACCAGACTTACCAGCGGTCCCTTTATCAAAGAGTTTAATGTTCCTGACGCTAAGGTGTTTTTCGTACCGTCTTTATACCATGGAGGCCCTGAAGAATTTTTAGAAGTGATTAACGGTTTTACCGATGATGATAATGATGTTATGTTGATTGGGCATAATCCTGGTATCACATGGTTGGCAAATCAGTGTTCATTACCTCATCCCATTGATAACGTACCTACCAGTGGGTTGCTCATTCTTGAAACCAGAATAAATGAATGGAATGATTTTAGGTTCGAGTTTGCCAATTTGAAACGTTTTCTTTACCCAAAAAAGTTTAAGTAGTTTATCATACATTTATACCAGGTCCACATGAAAATAAAGAAAATTATTCAGGATTTACCCCTTTGGTTTTTATTTTGCTGCCTATTGATGGGCTGTTATAACCATGCCTCTAAAATTTCCTGGGATGAGGATAAAGCTGTTGATATTCTGGTAGATTTACGATTAATTGATAACCAGGTCAAAAGACATCATCATTTGCATCGTGACAGCGTACGCGAGGAATTTCTGAACTTAATATTAAAGATTCATGGGATTAGCAAAGAGGAACTCGAGAATAACATGAAAATTATTCAATCGGATGCTCATAAAATGAAAGCATTAGAAGATAAAGTGTACGACCGTTTAAATGCAACAATGAAAGAGTTGGGTAATGATAAAAACTGAATTGAGTTAACGTTTATTTAATAAGGAATTAAACTTAAGGGATGATAAGGGTTCTATCTTTGCGCATTTGTTAGAAAATAAATTAATCTCCATGGAATCTGAAGTTAGAATTCTGATTGTGGATGACGAAGAGGATATTATAGAGTTTCTTAATTATAATCTTCAAAAAGAAGGTTATATTGTGGAAACTGCGTTTGATGGTCAGGAAGCGATTGATAAGGCAAATACTTTTAACCCTCATTTGATTGTTCTCGACATTATGATGCCAGGCATGGATGGAATTGAGGTTTGTGAAAAATTACGTGAAATACCACAGCATAAAGATACTATTATCGCATTTCTTACAGCCAGATCTGAGTCATTCACGCAGATAACCGCTCTTGAGATTGGAGGGGATGATTTTATAAATAAACCTATCAAACCTAACGTTTTTAAGGCGCGCGTAAAAGCTTTGATTCGCAGGCATCCGGATTTGAGTTTCAAGCAGGAAACATTAATCACTTTTGGAGACTTAAAGATTAATAACGAGCAGTTTACCGTATTCTTAAAGGATAAGGAAATTCCATTGGCGAAGAAAGAATTCGAATTGTTGACCTTGTTGACTTCCAAGCCGGGAAAAGTGTTCAAGAGATCAGAAATTCTTTCTAAAGTTTGGGGAAATGATGTCATTGTTGGAGACAGAACTATAGATGTTCACATCAGGAAGCTACGTGAAAAAATAGGGAGCCATTACATCCACACCATGAAAGGGGTGGGATACAAATTTGACATGTAACCTTGCACAAAAATTTTACTCTTCGGCAGATTACTATCATGATCACGGCCATAGTTGCCGCATTCAGTTTCTTGGTCATTATCCTTTTATATGCCATGGGATTTATAAAAATCTCTTTATGGTGGATGCCCTTGATACTAATCTCACACATAGTCGTTTCTTATTTGGTAGTCAAGTCATTATTGGAAAGATATGTTTTTAGGAAAATTAAACTGATCTATAAGTTTATATATGAATCAAAGTTAGGTCCTTCCTCTGCCAAACAACCTATCCATTTTAATGAAACCAGTATTGAGGATGTCAACCTGGAAGTGATTGAATGGGGTAAAAAGAAAGAAAAAGAAATTGAAACTTTAAAAACGCTTGAAAACTACCGGAAAAATTACGTGGGGAATATTTCACACGAACTAAAAACTCCTATTTTTTCCATCCAGGGATATCTGCATACTTTACTCGATGGGGGGTTATATGATCACAACATTAATGTGAAGTATCTTGAAAGAGCAGCCATCAATGTGGACAGGCTCCAGAACATTGTTGAAGACCTGGAGGTAATCAGTAAGTTGGAAAGTGGTCAGGCTTTTTTAGACATTAAACCATTTGACATTAAGAACCTGATCGACGAAGTGATCAATGATTTGCAGGTGGTTGCAGCTGAGAAAAGTATATCTTTGAAGTATAAGGAGAATGCTGACCAACATTTTACAGTTTTGGGGGATAGAGAAAGTATCAGGCAGGTTTTAAATAATCTGATTGTCAATTCTGTAAAATACGGAAAAGACAAAGGACTAACCCGGATCAGTCTTTATGATGTAGATCAAAATGTGTTGATTGAATTATCAGATAATGGAATTGGTATAGAGGAAGAACATTTAAAACATCTATTTGACCGATTTTACAGAGTGGATGCCAGCAGGTCAAGATCCCAGGGTGGTTCGGGATTGGGTTTGTCCATTGTGAAACATATTATAGAAGCGCATAATCAAACTGTACATGTTCGAAGTACACCAGGAGTAGGTTCCACTTTTGGGTTCACGTTGAAAAAAGCATAAAAAAACCCCTCCTTTATGGGAGAGGTTCTCAGTGCTGGTTTTAACAGTTGCAAATCCCTGATCAATTAATTTGCACACTATCAATCAAATAATATAAAATCCCGATTGGTTCCTGGTTCTTACAATTTTATACCCATTGAAAAAATAATTCTTGATGGATTGCGGCGTAAAGTGTAACTGTGATCTCCTAATTCTATCGCCTGCCCTGACCAGGGCAGATTGCCTTCGTAAGTAGTGGAAAACCTTAGTTTTCCAATGTCTAATCCAACACCCGCCTGTAGCCCGTATACAGCTTTTCTGAAATGATGCCTGAATAAGTTATTATTAAAAAGTTCTTTAGTTTCTTCTAACTGTAAATGCGCAACAGGTCCAGCAAATATTTTGAAAATCAATATTTTATACCCAAATAACAGAGGTATGTCAATATTGTGGAATCGTTCTGTTTTGATTGATCTAAAAATCTCACCTTCATTAAATTGTTCCAAAGTATAGAATTGGGCAGTTGAATTAAGTATTACTCCCGGCTCAATGAATAATCCAAACAGTTTTAATCTGCTATATACACCAAAATGTACACCATATTGTGCATTTTGTAAATTGAGTTGTATACTTTGATTTCCTGCTGATTGGATGGGAAAGTTTTCAATGATCTGGTCTGATGTAAATAAACCCATCTTTACTCCGATTTCGATTTGGCCACTCAGGTGGCAAAATGGCATCACTAAGAACAAAATTGACCCAATCATGTATGAACGCATAGGATTTTTATTTTCTTTATAAATTTAAAACGATTTGAATGAAAAAGTGAACTCAAAGTTTTTGATCAATACATTTCAAAGGGCTGAATCAATGATTGAAATGGAAATGAAATGTAGTATCAAGAAATAAATATTTTTTTCAAAGAATTTACACATTATATAAAATATTAATGTGACAAAAATTATGCCGTATGCTCAAAACTGAACCTGAATATATAGGAAGCTTTCCATCCGAACAGAATTGCCCCAAAATGAGTATTCCTGAATTTGCTTTTATAGGTCGTTCAAATGTCGGCAAATCATCGCTGATCAATGCTTTGACAGGGCGGAAAGAATTAGCCAAAGTTTCAAAGACACCAGGAAAAACACAAATGCTTAATTTTTTTCTGGTAGAAAAAAAATGGCATATCGTAGACTTGCCAGGTTATGGTTATGCTAAAATAAGCAAAAGAAAAAGAGAGGAATGGGAAAAAATGATAGAAAGATATCTCGTGACTCGAAAACAATTAATATGTGCATTCGTATTACTGGATGCAAGACTTCCTTTACAGGAAATTGACCTTGAATTTATTAATTGGCTTGGTGCTCGCTCAGTGCCTTTTTGTCTGGTATATACAAAAAGTGATAAGGTAAAATCTTCCCGGATTAAGGAAAACATTAAAATCATCCAGCAAGGTTTGTTAGCATACTGGAATGACTTGCCATCACAATTTGTTACCAGCGCTGAAACTAAACAAGGGATTGAAGAGCTGTTTCATTATATTAACAACCTGGTAGATGGTTTTTACAATCAAATACCTGAATAGTACTACCTTTGTAATATTTGAATAAAAAGTAAAGACAATTTGAAAAGTGTTTATCCACATATCATCCCAGAAATTGAAGATTGGCCTATTTATAAAGTCAGTAGAAACAGAGCTGCCTATGTTGCTGAATTACAGCAGTTTTCCTTCAATAGAATGATGGATCTGCACGCCCATGAGATCGAAGATATGGTGGCAAAAACGATCTATTTGGAGAAAATTCGATGTAAGAATATTCCGTGGAAAGTAGACCCTCCTGATGAAATTGGATATTGGAACCAATTGGAAAGGGAATTTCAAAGTTGTAAAAGCGAAGAGGAGCAAATTGAAATATTGAGGAGGATAGTTCACCGTTATTCCGAAGAGATAACAGGAAGTTTTAACCCCAAAACCTTTAAGTTTGCGCGTAGATTTCTCACTTCTTTTTTTAAGCGCCTTTTGAATACTGCTGCGGGTAGAAACCATCGAAGAATCTGGGGTAACCGATACCAGCTCCAGGATAGAATCATGGTGACAGGTTTTGTGGATGAATTCAGGTCATTATTTTCAAAAGGTACAGTAGTGGTTGTTCCCACCCATTTTTCAAATTTAGATTCTATTCTGATTGGATATGCCATGGATGCAGTAGTAGGGGTTCCGGCTTTTGCATACGGTGCTGGTTTGAATCTTTATGAGGTTGAATTGATAGCTTATTTTATGAATCGCCTGGGCGCTTATAAAGTTGACCGGAGAAAAAAGAATCCTATTTACCTGGAATGTTTGAAATCGATGGCTTGTTACAGCCTTCAAAAGGGAGTCAATAATTTATTTTTTCCCGGGGGTACTCGATCGCGAACCGGAGCCATAGAATCCCGGTTGAAACTTGGTTTGTTAGGTTCTGTCATGGAGACACAACGACATTTTATCCAGAATGATGAGGATAATAAAATATTTATTGTGCCTATCATAATGAGTTATCACTTTGTGCTGGAAGCCAAATATTTAATAGACCAGCATTTAAAATTAACAACGAAAGAAAAATATGTCAAATCCAGAGATCAATACACATCATACAGAAAAATCATGAAATTTGTCTGGGCATTATTTTCAGAGAAATCTAAAATAACAATAAGCGTTGGTGAGCCTCTTGACGTCCTTGGAAATAAAGTAGATGGGGAGGGAAATAGTTTAGATAAGTATGGTGAAATCATTGACTTAAAAAAATATTTCTTACTGAATGATGCAGTTACTACTGACCATCAAAGAGAAACAGTATATACTAAAATGCTTGGAGATAAAATACTCGAAAGCTATTACAGAAATAATGTAGTGCTGAGTTCCCATCTGGTGGCGTTTGTTGCCTACAGGTTGTTTTTGAATACTAAAAAAGATTTACCTTTTGAGGATTTTATAAATCTGGAAACATCATCTTTTCAAGTGTCCCTGGATTATTTTTTTAAGGTTCTTGAAAAATTAAAAGTCAAATTACTCATCATGAAAGAGAAAGGTGAAATCAAACTATCTGAAACCATTCTTAAAGAAAATGTACCGGAAATGGCTTTATACGGAATAAAAAATTTAGGAATATATCACATTGCAAAACCTTTAAAAATTCAAGAGGGCGTCCTCACTACAGAAGATATTCGATTATTATATTTTTATCACAACCGTATGGAACATTATCAGCTTGAAAAGGTTTTGGAAGAAGTTAAATACCTTAATTCGGTAAATGCAGGATAACTGCCGGTAAATTCATAGATAAGATTAAATCATATAAGTGAACTTTATAGTTTATGACCTGGAGGCTACTTGTTGGATGGGAAAACCTCCTAAAGGAATTCAGGAGATTATTGAAATTGGGGCATTTAAGATTAACCATTTTGGAGAAGCCATTTCATCATTTTCCAGTTTTATTCAACCCGTAGCAAATCCTAAGTTATCTCCATTTTGCCAAAAACTTACCAGTATTACACAAAGTGATGTGGATGGAGCCAGAAAATTTCCTCAGGTTATTCAGCAATTTCAAGACTGGATTGACATTTATGATGAAGAATACCTGTTGTGTTCCTGGGGCAAGTTTGACATTGATCTGTTAAGAAACGATTGTAACCTGCATCGAATTGAAACCGGATGGCTCGATTATCACACCAACCTAAAATCGCAATATCACGAATTCAAAAAAATGGTTAAATACACTGGCTTGAAGAACACAGTGGATAGGGAAGGGTTTGAATTTACAGGTGTACAACACAGAGCAATATCCGATGCGGAAAATCTGGCAAAGATATTCATCAAATACATTGATGAATGGATATATTAATTTTCATTAATTTTTAAACAGTACTTTGAGGATTTGACACAGAGTGGATTTTAAGTTTATATTACAATGATTCAATTCCATTTGAAAAAATGGCAAAAATTATTTACAGATCGAACAATCCAAAAAATAAAGGGTGAATTTGTCTTATATTTGCATGAATTTATCGAATAATACTCATTTGCAAAACTTTTAAAACTAAAACTTTATTTAAACATTATTCTTAATAATCAATTAATCAAACAATCAAGATATGAACATGAGAAAATTTTTATTCAGCCTAATTCTGTGTATGGGGGTTTCTATGATGTCTTTTGCTCAGAAAGAATTGACATCAGGGATGATCAAAATGGAACTGGTAGATGTCAAATCTGATAATCCCCAGATTGCCATGGGTATGGAAATGATGAAAGGTGCCATTACGGAAGTTTATTTCAATAGCAATAAGACACTTACCAAAATGAACATGATGGGAGGTATGGTTGAAATGACTTCTTTATTGGACAACGAGAATGAAAACATGGATATGTTGTTTAATGCAATGGGTCAAAAAATGCACATTAGTAGTACAAAGGAAGAAAGAGATAGGATGGAAGCTGAAAATAATGATGCTATGAAAGGTGCCAAAATTGAAGAGGATCATTCAGATACTAAAGTGATTCTTGGGTATCAATGTTACAGGGTAAATGTAAAAAATCCAGAAATACCAGGAATGAATATGTCATTATATGTAACCAATGAAATCAAAGCCAACCCTAAAACCATGCAGGGAATGCAAAATGTTGAATTAAAGGGATTCCCTTTAGAGATGGTTATAGCGTCTGCAGAACCTAACATGACAATGGTAATGCGTGCAGTTGACTTAAAGACAGAAGTTAAAGATAAAGTATTTGAAATAAAAACTGATGGTTATCAGAAAATGAATCTAAAGGATTTCCAGAAAATGATGGGATCCATGGGTGGTGCTATGGGTTTTTAAAATTCAACTTCTAATAAATATTCAACATTATGAGGCTAAGCATTCACATGTTTAGCCTCTTGTCTTTTCTACTGAACTTTATTGACTTCTATCCCTAATGGAAACAAATCAATTTTGCATAATTACTGATATTCACATACCTGAGCCAGGCAAATTGGCGATGAATGTGGATAGCCGCAGCCATTTTATAAACATTGTGAACAGGGTAGTTACCGATCAGCCGGATTATATTGTGATTTGTGGTGACCTGTGTTTCAGAGACCCCAGTATTGAAGTGTATCAATGGGTAAAATCGATTTTGGACCAAACGTACATCCCATATTTTGTCATAGCTGGTAATCATGATCATTCCGGAATGATGGCAGAAATATTCAACTTAGATAAAAATTATAATACAGAAACCGGCGAATTGTATTACAAAGCAGATTTAAACGGAATTTCAGCATTGTTTCTTGACACCGGCAAAGGTTATATGAGTGACAGACAATTTGAATGGATAAAGGTGGAGTTGAAAATGGATTTAGACTGCAAAATCCTTTTTATGCATCATCCTCCTTTATTCGGAGGTGTTTCCCATATGGATAAGCGCTATGCATTCACTCAAAATGATCGCTTCATGACTTTGATCTCATCTTTTGATCGAAATTTCAGATTATTCACAGGTCATTATCATGTGGAAAAAACGATTTTTCTCCACAATGTGGAATGCTTTATTACCCCTTCTTGTTTTGTACAGATCGATTACCGGTTCGATGAGTTTCAACCTGAGCATTATATGCCTTCGTTCAGAAATGTATGGATCGATGATGGATATTTTTCAACATCAGTGCATTATCTTCAGTAAAACCACACTTCTGTACTTCCGCCATCAGACTGGAACATTGTGAATCTTACTTCCGGAAATTCACTGATTACATGATGGACTGCTTCTCTTAAAACTCCATTTCCTTTTCCATGTATGATGGTGATTATTTTCTCTCGGTGGTTCAATGCATCTTTTAGAAAGGATCTGCATTTTCTGATTTGATACTCCAGTATGATGGCAGGCAGGGCATTCTTCATGGCGGGATTCAATTGGTCTATATGTAAATCAATCCTATCTTTTTCTGAATTTAAATTCAAGGGAGTAAAAGTGGATTTGGGTCTTTCATCTTCCCATTCGTTCAATTCCATTGAAGCGGCTTCTTCCCAATGGTAGGGCTCAATGTTTTTCAATGATGAATACACTTTTTTATCTTCTAACTTTACAATAGCCTTACCCTCTTTATTCAGGCCTTCATACTTACCTATTCTTCCTGATTTTTTCAGAAGAACCCAATCTCCAATCCAATAGTTATTCACATCCATCCCTTTGGATTTAATTAAAACCCGGCATTACCTTCTATACCGGAATTGTATTTTTATTTCTGAACGGTTATTTCCCAATATGGTTTCACCACTGCTACCAATGCTTGACACATTGTCAATGTAAGTATTTTCAAAACGGAGTTCTGCAGTAAGATTTCTATTGATTTTATATCGGCTGTTCAAGTAGAAGCGCATGCCACGATTTTGAAAAAAAGGAATTCTGAACTCATACAATATATCATTTTCAAAAGCATAAATTCTGCTATCAAAATCGTCGGTATCAAAGAAAGCCAATCTCGATGAAAATGCATATTTCTTACCGGGAGGCCGGTACAAAACATCCTGGAACAGTAGCCATCCTGCAGACACCTTTTCCATGTTTTTGAAATATACATACTCTATCCGGTTTCTGAGTTCTAATCCAGGGAAAATAATATTATTGAATTGTGCACGGAATCGGTGTTGATGTCTGTTGTCTACTGTTCTTATTGGGTTTTCGGTACTTATATTGATTCCTTTGGTTTCATGTCTGTATTGAAAATAAAAAAAATGTTTTCTTCTTTTTGTATATTCAAAGCGGACAAAAGTTTCGTGGCCGTCATTCGGTGCATCTACCCTGAACCGCAACCACGGATGGTACCATGTATCATGGTACAACGCTATTCTATAGGATCTTGAGAGCCTGAATTCAGCTCCAAAATAGAGTCCTCTTTCGTTCACCGGTTGTCCTGCTTCTCCAAAGGCATTCGCCTGAATGACCTGATAGTCTTTTGAGTAATCCCGGTATAATATGGCGATATCTAATTTTGGATGTAAGACTGCCTGAACTCCGGACAATAGGGCTGTGCCACCATTTCCGCTCATAGCTGCTTCTGAAAAGAAATTAAAATTTTTATACCGGTAAGATATATCAGTACTGTAATTGTCCAATGCATTCCCCCGGAATGCAAATTGTCGATACAGAAAATCGGTAGGCTCCAATGTTCTGTCAAACCTGGTATTCAAATAGTTGGCACCAAGCCGAAGACCACCAGAATTGAATTGTACAATTCCTCCGGTATTCATCTGGGTAATGGTTCCTTTGCGATCAATCTCACTTTGAGTGCGATGGAATCCGGAAGGATTAATGCTGGTAAATGTTTCAAAACCATCGTCAAGGGTGGTGTCAATGGTTGTTGTTCCATTGGTTCGTTTTCGGGAATAGAATGCTGTTACTTCCAGATGGTTTGATAATTGTAAAGTAGTTGCGCCTCCTCTGAAAAAATTGGTTTCATTGATAGAAGTATAAGGTCTTATCGGTCGACCACCCCGTTTTATATTGATGACCTGAGTGGATTTGCCTGATCCAAAAGTATTGTGGAGGATGAGACCCTGACCCATGCTGATGGTATAATCCCCAATTGAAACGGATTTAATACGGGTTCGGGGATCATAATAGTGCACAAAGGCAGAGTTAAAGTCAAAACCATGGCTGTTTATACCTCTGAAAAATAATTCGCCAGGATCCTTTTCTCCTGTGTAACCCCATCGAAGTTTATTGCCATAATTGTACTGGTAGCGGAAAAATATATCATTAGCATCTCCCAGGTATTGGGGATTGCGCATTGGGTCAAAGCCTGCCCTTTGCTGCATTACTCTTTTGACCCGGCTGACAATTTCATGGTTACCAGCGGACAACATATTCCTGAATTCCTCGCGATCCAATGTTTTCTCTCTAACGGTGATGAATGGTCTGACTCTTTCGATGGTGATGAGATTCCAACCCGGAATGGCTTGCAATTCATAGATACTGATCAAATCGCCAAATTTTTGACGGTAATCTAAAAGGGCAAGGATCTGGTATTGATGCAATAGATTCAGAAAATTAAGTTCATCATAAGTTGCTTTATTAATGTTTAAAGGATTTTCAGCAAAATAACTCAATTGATCCCAGGTGTTGAAAATATCAAGGTCTCCTTCGATTTCATCATTTTCAACTATATTCTCCAAATCACTTTGGTCAATCACAAAAATTGAATCGGTTTGAGCATGGATTCCATGGAAACTCCAGCAAAAAAAAACCGTATAAAACGCCTTTTTCATTTATAGAGTTTATTGTCCAGGTAATCGGAATAATCTTTTTTGACGATCATTTCTATGGTTGTTTGATTTTCAATAGCCCTGATCCAATCAATAAAGTTAAAATAAATAAAAGGTCTTCGTTGTAAAGGATCTTTGAATATTAATTCTAATTTATTTTTTAAATTTTTCAATTGGCTCTCTTTATAAAAATGTCCGGTGCTTTTAAAACTTGACAAAAGTTTGGTGACCTCTTTTTGTACAGGATTGCTTTCCTGGTATACTTTGAAATATCGAACAACTGAAGGAATGGTATTATGAACCCATTCGTGATGCCCCAAATGATGATGAGCAATTAATTGAAGAATTCGTATATAGCATAATACTTCATTTCGGAGCTTAGATTGCTCAAATTCAAAAATTCGATTGATATAGTCAATGGCTTGATTATAATCTCCAACAGCAATCAATGCCCAGGATATTTTATAGTAAAAAGTGATGCGCCTGTGTTTATCCAGAACATGATCAAAATGATGTAATTCTTTTTCTATTTCGGGTATCATATCTACAACCTCTGTGAATTCCCCTTTAAGGAAGTGATTATTGATACGTGCATTCCAGCCATAAATAAAATAAGTAAGTTGAGAAGTGGCATTGAAAGTGCTATGATAATGTTCGTGAAAATCTTCAAAAATTCGAAAATATTTCCGGAAAGCATCCCTGTGCTTCATATAAAAAGCAGAGGTAAGCAGATAATGTAAGCCCCTCATAAGTAAATCAGGATCCTTTGTTTTCATATATGGCTTTTGAATAAATGTATCTACCCATTTTTTTGAATGGCGGTAACACCAAGGCAACTCCAGGCAGGTATAATAGTACCACATATAAGCCTGATGGAGATACACTTTTTCAAAGAAGCCCTGAGGTTTTTTACTTATATTTCTGAGGTTGGAATAAAAGTAATCACGTAGAATGAATCGGTCAAGTTCTGTACGTACATGTCCCTTCTTAATATAAAAACCATGTATTTTTAAGTTGAGGTTGAGCAAATCAGAGGCATTGGACAGATGCTCCTTTTTTAGCTGTGACTGATCAATAAGCCATTCTACTTTATTTTCAACCTGGCGACTTCTGGTGATATGACGTGACTCTATCAACTTTTCAAATTCCAACACTTCAAAAAGCAAAAGGTCCTGATTGGCTTTTTCAGCAATGATTTTTGCTTTATCCAATATTTTCAATGCCTGAAGATATAATCCTTTGCCATACAAAATTTCAGCATAATCGATATGTTCTCTGATTTGAAGGCGGACTTCCTTTTTATTATGGATTAAACGAAGTGAAGTGATAATTTGAGCATATAAGTGCCTTTTGATATTTATCAAATTTGTAGAGCTTATTTCCGCCAGTTTTTGACTCAGGGTATTTTCATCGAGCACTTCCATTTTGTCTAAAACTTCAAACACTTTTAAAAACAAAGGGTCTTTATTGCTCTCAAGACGCTTTACATAGAGCTTGAAATTTCTTTTTTCTGCCTTATCGAGGCTTTTTATCAATTGAAACAACTGGTCAGTATGGGCAATAGGCATAACAGAAGCGTAAATTGTAAATGATTGAAATACAGATGTAAATATAATTTTTTGAAGCTTTGAGAATAGCATATAAAGCAAAATTTAAATATGCTTAATTCTTATACTCTTCTACTTTTGATTCCAATTTTAATAACTATTGTAAAAATATCGATGAATGACAAAAATTAAATTAGAGTACATCTGGCTGGATGGTAATCTCCCAACTCAGATGATGAGGAGCAAAACAAAAATAATCAGTGCAGATAAATTTACGGGGGCGCCTGAAGATTGTCCGCTTTGGTCATTTGATGGTTCTTCGACCAATCAGGCAAGTGGTGACAAGTCTGACTGTCTGCTTAAACCTGTTAGACTTTTTACTGACCCTGACAGAGAGAATGGATATCTGGTTATTTGTGAAGTTCTCAATCCGGATAGAACCCCGCATGCTTCCAATGGCAGGGCACTTATTAATGATGATGATAATGATTTTTGGTTTGGTTTTGAGCAGGAATACACTTTTTGGGATTTGGATCACCATACCCCACTTGGATTTCCGGCTTCCGGATATTATCCGCCACCGCAAGGGCCTTATTACTGTTCTGTTGGAGCAGAATATGCTGTAGGTAGAGCATTAACTGAAAAGCATTTACATCTTTGTATTGAAGCCGGTATAAATATTGAAGGCATCAATGCAGAGGTGATGAAAGGGCAATGGGAATATCAGGTCTTTGCAAAGGGCGCGAAAGAGGCCGGCGACCAATTGTGGGCTGCCAGGTATTTGTTGGAAAGAGTAGGTGAAGAATTTGGGGTGCGAATTAACCTACATCCAAAACCTGTTCAGGGAGACTGGAATGGTTCCGGTATGCATACTAATTTTTCCAATTCCACACTAAGAAACGCAGGGAAAAAGGAGATTTTTGAAGAAATCTGTGAAAAATTCAGACCAAAAGAAAGAATTGAAGCTGCTTTTGCAGTATATGGGGCTGATAATCACTTGAGATTGACAGGAAAGCATGAGACACAAAGCATGGATAAATTTTCATATGGTGTTTCAGACAGAGGTGCTTCAATTCGCATTCCAATTGCTGTAGTTGAGAATGGTTGGAAGGGCTATTTGGAAGACCGAAGACCTGCTTCCAATGCAGATCCTTACAAAGTAGTAGCTTTCATAATCAATACCGTTAAGAGTTAGATTGTCATCATATTTTCGAATAGTTCAGTTCAATGAGGGACTTTCCGGAAGGAAAGTCCTTCTTCTTTTGCCATGGACTCTGTAAACTTATCAAATTTGAATATTTAGATTATTTTAGCATATACAAAAGTACCTTGTGATGCCGCTGGGATGAAAGAATAAAAGCGTAAGCCTGGAAGTTTTATTCATTTGGGGGTTGAGTGTACGTCGGTGTAATTGTGAACAAATTATCATTTATGGATAAAAACCCAAATATGCACAGGAGAGAAGCATTAATTAAGACATATAACAATCCATGGAAATTCAGGTTGGGCATGTGGTTACGACTTCCATCGATCGCTTTCTGGAATGTGAAACTGGAATCTTTTGACCATCAGGAATGTGTAGTTTCTTTAAAATATGGATGGACTACCAAAAATCCTTTTGGGTCATTATATTTTGCTGCCATGGCAGGTGCAGGAGAGTTGTCCACCGGACTTCTGAGCACAGTAATTTCTTCAAGTTGGGGTGAATGGTCAATGCTTGTCACTGACATTCAGGCTGAATACTACAAAAAAGCTACAGGGAGAGTATATTTTCATTGTGAAGATGGAGATGAATTGCATGAATTTTTAACCCAATTGGTCAATGAGGGAAAACCTGGTACTATTGGATTGGTTTCTACTGCCAGGAATGCTGAAAAAATAATGGTTGCCAGAATATTTGTAAAATGGTCATTTAAATTGAAATAGTAAAGATCATAAAATAGCGTCCACAGAATTATTATCTTTGAAGACTGCATATTATTATACAAAATTAAATGATCAATTCATTATATTTAATAAGTATTACTTTTTGAATATTTAACAATGAAGGAAAATCCGGCAGACTCCAGCCCATCCCAGCATTTCAAGGCATGGCTTGAGCGACTGCAGCAGGAGTCATGGCAATTAGAATTATTAATATCCGGATTGGCATTATTTGGAATATATGCAGCCCGGTCTGTCATCCATGACTTAAATCAGTTTGTTGATGCTTCCGTTACCGGTGAATTTAAGTTCATTGGTTATCTCATTATTTTCATTATCCAAAAAGGTTGGGTCATTTTTTTTATCAATATGGTTGTTCATGTCATACTGCGGGGATTATGGATAGGAACCATTGGCCTGAGATATGTTTCAAAGGAAATCAATTATGATTCATTTCATTTTGCAGAACGCTTCACCTATCACCTTAAAAAGCAAGTTGGAAGTTATGATGCCTACATAGAGCGATTGGAGCGCCTTTGCAGTATCATCTTTTCTTTTACATTTCTTTTATTTCTTTTGTTTACATCACTCATGATTTTCGTTATGCAACTCTTAACGATTGCATACTTATTATTGAGGGTTGGTGAGGAATCAGGTTTTTGGATGAATATAGCAATGATGATTGTATTGCTTTATTTGGTATTGGGCACCATCATTTTTATTGATTTGATTACATTGGGGGGATTTAAGAGAATTAAAGAAAAATCGATTTCAAGGATCTACTATTTTATATACCGGTTTTTTACTTATACCACGCTCTCCTTTCTCTACAGGCCGATTCTGTACAATTTTATGGACAACAGGTATACCAGAAAATTTTTCTATTTTTCTATCCCTTATATCTTATTTGTTCTGTTTGGAAGCAATATATTGGAAAATCATCCGCAGCCTTTCGTCCCCCCCAAAAGCCATCTTGTTTCTACCGGCTCAGGGATTTTAAATTACTATTATGACGATTTGAGAGCTTCTTTTTTACATGAATTTGAGGGAAGTGAAAGGAAGCTCCAAAAGAAACGATTACCAGTTTTCACACTTGAAAGTTATGAGATTACAAAAAAATATTCTTCGTTTTTTATTGTAATTGATGAAAAACTGGATCAATTGATAGAATCTAAAGATTTAATCACGCCATACAGGAAAAAGGGTTTTTCATTCGGTTGGTTTAACCGGTCCTTCATTAAAGATCCTGAGCTTGTAATGATGGAAAAAGAAAGATCGAGAATTATTTCAGGATTGTATAGGGAGAGAAGAGAGCTAAAAAAGTTAAGTGATACAGTGAGCAATACAGATGAAATGTTTAAGAGAGATTCAATAAATCATGTCATTGAGTTCCAGGAAGCCGAATGGAAAAGGAAAATAAATGAATATAGCGATCTTAAAATCAGGAGAATACTGGAGTTATATCTATCATTTGTAAAGATTGAAATTGATTCCAACCAAGTAAATTATGATCATTGTTTTTTTTCAGTGCATACTCACAATTCCGAACAAGGTATTCGATGTTTTTTTCCTGCAAACAATTTAAAAGAGGGCATACATACCATTGAATTTACACGGTTATCTGAGACCAGTGTTGGGGATTACTCAGAGAATATTATAACTTTACCATTTATTAAACAATAATTAAAACAATACGATATGAACTTGCAAAATACATGGTTAAAATACGGTTTGATTTATGGTGGGATTTCCATAGTACTTGCACTCTACAGTTATTATATTTCTTCCATAGGATTGTGGACGCAAACCCTGATTAGCTTTCTGGTAATGATAGGAGTGATGGTGTTTGCCTCCAGGGAATATAAAGAGATTCATGAAGGTGTTTTACCTTATGGCGAAGCTTTAAAGCTGAATTTTTTAGTAGGATTTGTCGGACTTTTTATTTCAGGTATTTTTTCTTTGATTCTCATTCAATTAATTGATCCTTCCATTATAGATACATTGAAGGACCAGGCTTTAGAATCGTCACGCGTAATTCTCGAAAAATTAGGAACTTCTGAGGAGGTGATCAATGATGCTTTGGAAAAAACAGAAGAGGATTTTCAGTCAAGATTTACTCCTGGTGCTATGTTTCTGAATATCCTTACCAGTGCAATTTTTGTGCTTGTTGTAGCAGCCATCGTTTCCATCTTTGTAAAAAAGGATCAGAGTATAGGATAAAAGAGAAGAACATCTATGAAAGTTTTCTTTTTCAGTTATCCTGAAAAGGTGTGTAATTTCTATATTTTATTGAAGAATGTGCAAATAATATGGGAGGATAAACTCAGAATCAACTATTTTAGGTACTGGTTGGATTTAATTTTAAACATTTTAGTAAGAAGTTTCATTATTTTTCCGGGACAGGTAGAAATACTGTTTCCCATAATAATTGTTCGCAGAATTGAATTTGTGATGTTTGATAATTCATAGATCATATGGCTCAGGAACAGATAGTGAAATTAAGACCCATTCAACGATTCTGGAAACTCCTTCAACCGGATACTAAAATATTAGGAAATCTTTATCTATTTGCCATATTAAATTCTTTGGTTGCACTTTCACTTCCTTTGGGTTTGCAGGCAATTATCAATCTGATAGCCAGCGGGAGAGTAACAACTTCATTTTATGTGCTCATTGCAATTGTAGTAGCCGGTTATGCCATCAATGGTTATTTGCAAATTCTCCAACTTTCTATTGCCGAATTATTGCAAAGAAAGGTTTTTACAAAAAGTGCTTTTGAATTTGCATTCAGAACACCACGGATCCAATTGAAATCATTGCAACAGTACTATGCTCCTGAGTTGATGAATCGATTTTTTGATACTTTATCAATACAGAAGGGTCTTCCAAAGTTATTGATTGACTTTGCATCTTCCAGTTTGCAGATTTTTATTGGATTGGTTCTACTATGTTTTTACCATCCATTTTTTATCCTCTTTGGATTGTTGGCTATCATGCTTGTAGGATTTATTGTGTGGATATTGGGTCCGATTGGTTTGAGGACTTCTTTAGTCGAATCGAAGCATAAATATCAAGTGGCACATTGGCTTGAGGAAGTAGCAAGAAACCTGGAATCATTTAAAATGGCGGGAACAACTGCTTTGCCTATGAAGAAATCGAACGAATTAGTTTCCAGATATTTGTCAGCCCGTACAAAACATTTTAAAAATCTTTTACTTCATTATTATGCAATTATAGGGTTCAAAGTGCTTATAGCCGCAGCTTTTTTAATGTTAGGTGGAATGCTTGTCATTAATCAACAATTGAATATAGGCCAATTTGTGGCAGCAGAAATTGTAATCATTATCATATTAGCTTCTGTCGAAAAGTTAATTTCAAGTATGGATTCCATTTATGCTACTTTAACAGCCATCGAAAAAATTGGAAATGTTCTGGATCTACCTTTGGACAAAGAAGGATACATACAACACATAGAAGACTATGAGAAAGGAATTTCAATCAAAATTGAAAATGTTTCTTTAAAATGGGAAGGAATCAATGAGCCCATTTTGAAAAACATTTATCTGGATATCAATCCAGGAGACCATGTGTTGATAACCGGATTAAGCGGATCCGGGAAAAGTATCCTTTTGCAATTGATTGCAGGAATGTATGAGCATTATAGTGGTACCATCCGGATGAATGGTACTCCCTTAAAATCCCTGAACCTCGAATCGATGCGATCTTTTATTGGCGATAGTATGGCTTCTGAAGCAATTTTTAATGGAAGCTTGTTGGAAAATATCACTATGGGCAGGGATGTTCCAATTCATGATGTATTGAATGCTATTGATCTGGTTGAGTTAAAACCAATAGTTCAAAATTTTGAAAAGGGAGTACATACTGAGTTAGCACCGGAAGGTAAAGGGTTGTCGAAAAGCATCATCACCAAAATCGTTTTAGCACGATGTATTGTTCACAAACCAAAGTTGTTGCTTCTTGATGAAACCGTTCACCATGTAGATTCAGTTAGACAGGTTGAATTTTTTCTCGAATTATTTGGACAAGATATAAGTCGAACCGTTATAGCCATTTCCAATCACACCCGATATGCTGAGTTTTTTGACAAAATCGTGTATCTTGAAAACGGAAGAATTTTGGAGGAAGGCAGTTATGAAGAAGTACAAAATGCTTTATGGTTTAAAAAGCTTAATTTTTAATTATGCTTAATATTAGCCCTCAGTCTATCAAACATAAAGTGAACGTAAATGAATTTCATAGTTTCCAGCAAGCAGAAAATGAAATCAAAATAACTACCGTTGGCCGTGTATTTGTATACTTTTTTATCATTCTAGTAATCATTTTGTTTCTCCCCTGGACTCAAAATGTCCAGGGTGATGGAATATTAACCACCGTAAATCCTTCACACCGGCCACAGACCATTCATTCGGTTATATCGGGGCGTATAGATGAATGGTTAGTAATGGAAGGAGAATATGTGACAAGGGGGGACACCATATTGAAAATTATAGAAATCCAGGATGCATTTTTTGATCCTGCTCTTTTAGACAGGACAAATATTCAATTGGATGCAAGAAGAGGAACCCTACTGGCATATGAGGACAGAATTGACGCTTTGAAGGATCAGATAAATTCTCTTCAGACCATACTGAAAGTGCGGACTGAGCAATTGGAAAACCGGATCAAGCAGGCAGAGCTCAGAGTTATTTCTGATAGTATCCAAAGAGAAGCAGCTTTGGTTGATTTCCAGATCGCAGAATATCAGGCTGACCGTATTGAAAAATTATTAGCTGAAGGACTTAAATCATTGACAGAGACTGAGGGGAGAAGGTTGAGACTTCAGGAAACCAGAGCTAGATATATTGATGCTGAAAACAGGTATTTGATTTCGCAAAATGAATTGCTTAATACAAAAGTGGAATTGATAGCCGTCCAATTTGAGTTCAATGAAAAAATAGCAAGCACCAATGCAACTCTTTTTTCTGCTATTACCAATAAATATGATACTGAGGCCGATTTGCAAAGAATGGAGAATATTTATGTAAATATCGAAATGCGAACGCAATACAGATATATTACAGCACCGCAAAACGGTTATATAACAAGGGCTTTAAAAACCGGAGTAGGAGAGAATATCAAAGAAGGGGAGCCATTATTGAGTATCATGCCTTCAGATTATGAGTTGGCAGTAGAAATGTATGTCCGACCTATTGATTTACCTCTATTGCGAAGGGGAAATCATGTTCGATTCATTTTTGATGGATGGCCGGCTTTTGTATTTTCAGGGTGGCCTCAGATATCTTTTGGAACTTTTGGAGGTTCGATCATAGCCATTGATAATTTCGCAGATAACAATAATCTTTTTCGAATACTTGTAGGGCCAGATGCTGAAGACAGAGACTGGCCTGAGTTGCTAAGAGTGGGCTCAGGGGCAAAAGGTTTTGTATTGCTGAATGATGTGCCGGTATGGTTTGAAATATGGAGACAATTGAACGGATTTCCTCCTGATTTTTATGAAAATGTCGAAAAACCTAATTATCCTGTAAAGACTAAAGAGCCTCTAAGAAAAGTAAAGTGATATGGTCAGGTTTCTTTTGATATTGGTTTGCTTGTCCTATGGATCCAATCTATCATTTGCACAAAGTCTTCCTTTCGATGAACTTAATTTTATCAGGCAATTAAGGCAAAATCACCCTGTGTTGGAAAGTGGCAGAATGCAAATCAGATATGGTGAAGAGGAGATAAGATCTGCTAAGGGATTTTTTGACCCTGTCATTGGCGCTGGGTATTCAAGGAAGCATTTTGATGAAAAATTGTACTATAATAAATCCAATGTTTTTGTCGAGCAGCCTTTGGCGCCATTAGGGATGAATCTTCACGCCGGATTTGACGCAAATTCTGGTCTGAATTTAAATCCTGAGAATCTTTCTGGCGTTACTGGTCAAGGATATGCCGGATTTAGTTTGCCTCTATTGCAGGGAAGAAGGATGGATGATCGAAGAGCACGTCTACAGGTTGCACAGTTGTACCTCGAAGGGCAGGAATTACAATATCAAATGCTTCTCAATGATCTTTTATTAGATGCTCTTCAGGTATATTGGGAGTGGACGGCTGCCTTGAATAAATTAAAGATTCTTGGAGAAGTTCTTATCAATAACGACGAAGTATTGGAAGGGATGAAAAGGTCCTTTGAACAGGGAGAAATCCCTGCCATTGATACCCTGGAAGCTTTTCTTCAAAATAACCGAATACGTTTACAATATCAGGCAATGGAGTTAAATGTAACTCTGCTACGACGTAAATTACAAGAGTTTTTATGGGAGAATCCACAAATGCCTTCCTCTTATTCAAATGTGGAGGAATTTGAAATGTGGGAAAATGCACAGGCGTATCGCATGTATGCTGTCCATGCTGATCGTCTTCAGTATAAACAAAAATTATTCATGCACCCAATAGTCAAGGATATTAATAATGCATGGCAACAATTGACTGTATATGAAACGCTGGAAAAAGAACAGCTCAAACCCAGACTGGATATACACGCTAATTTACTTTTAAATCCCCAAATGAGTTTTGTATCTCAACCCTGGTTAAATGATAATCATCAATATGGTTTCCGATTTCAAATGCCTTTGTGGTTCAGAACAGCCAAAGGGAGGGTAGAACAAATCAAAGTTCAGCAGCAACAAAACAGACTGGAATTAAATAATGTAATCAATGCGCTTGAGAATCAATTGGAGGCCGCACTTTTTGCCGTCTATAATATTTCTGAGCAAATGGATTTGTTTGAACAAATGCAAAGGGATAGTGAACGATTGTACAAAGCAGAAATTCAAAAATTTTCTTTGGGTGAAAGTTCTGTATTTTTAGTCAATAACAGGGAGATTCAATATCTTCAGGTAGTTCTTTCCACGATTGACATGAAAGCGATGGAGATAATCCAAATGTATCAATTTCTTCACCGGATGGGGGTACTTTATAGTGTTGTGGATGAATAACTTTGAAAATTGAGGCAAACTCCTTTATAGCAGTTGTTCACTTACTTTATTTAGCTCCAAAACTTTTAGGATGACAATTGCTTAGAACAATATTCAGCTTTGCAGAAAGTACCATCTGGAATATCTATGCAAGTATGAAATGCAACATATAACTTCGATACAATAACGCAAATCTCAAAAGTTAATGAGCTTTGTGTTTCATCTGAGGAAAGAAAAGAACATCCTGAATGCTTTTCTGGTTGGTTAAAATCATTGCCAACCTATCCATTCCGATCCCCAACCCAGCCGTTGGAGGCATACCGTATTCAAGCGCCCTGAGAAAATCTTCATCCATTACCATGGCTTCCTCATCTCCTCTTTGCCCCAGAAGAATTTGTTCTTCAAATCTTTTTCTCTGGTCAATTGGGTCATTAAGTTCTGAAAAGGCATTACAGATTTCTTTGCCATTGCAAATGGCTTCAAAACGTTCCACTAAGCCAGGTTTATGCTTATGTTTCTTGGCTAAAGGAGACATTTCTATAGGATAATCCGTGATAAAAGTAGGTTGGATCAAGTGTTTTTCACATTTTTCTCCAAATATCTCATCTATAATTTTACCTTTTCCCATGGTGGGTTCAAGATGGATGTCAAGGTCATTAGCCGTTTGACGGAGTTGAATCTCATCCATAGAGGATATATCAATCCCTGTAAAATGCGCTATCACTTCAAACATCGAAAAACGCTTCCACGGTCTTTTAAAATCTATACGATGATCACCTACCACTAATTCAGTGCTTCCATGCAAATCCAGAACTACTTTTTCTATCATTTCTTCAACCAGGTCCATCATCCATAGATAATCTTTATAGGCGACGTATAATTCAATTTGAGTAAATTCAGGATTATGGAATCTGCTCATGCCTTCATTTCTGAAATCTTTGGAAAATTCATATACCCCATCAAATCCTCCTACTATAAGCCTTTTTAAGTACAATTCGTTGGCTATTCTGAGATACAACTTCATATCAAGGGTATTGTGATGTGTGGTAAAAGGCCTCGCTGCCGCTCCACCGTATATAGGCTGAAGGATAGGAGTTTCTACTTCAAGATATCCTTTTGCATTTAAATACTCCCGTATAGAATTGTAAATCATGGTACGTTTTCTGAAAACCTCCCTGACTTCAGGATTAACTGCAAGATCCACATACCGCTGCCTGTATCGTTGTTCCGGATCGGTAAAAGCGTCATATACCTTACCCGTATCATCCCGTTTCACTACCGGTAAAGGTTTCAGGCTTTTTGACAACAGGGTCAATTCTTTTACATGGATCGTCAGCTCTCCCATTTTAGTGAAAAAGGCAAATCCACTCACTCCTATAAAATCTCCCAGATCTAAATACTTTTTGAAAACTTCATTATAAAGACTTTTATCTTCATCCGGACAAATATCATCCCTGGAGATATAAAGCTGAATTCTCCCATGGGCATCCATCAACTCGGCAAAGGAAGCTTTACCCATCACTCGTTGGGACATCAACCGGCCAGCTATACGGATGTCCTGGAGAGACTCCAGATTGTCAACAGCCTTGTGTCTGATTTCTTCTGTATTTGTATTCAACACAAAGGTGAAAGACGGATAGGGATCCACTCCCAATTCAATAATTTTATTGAGATTTTCTCTCCTTATGATTTCCTGCTCGCTAAGTTGTCCCATATTACAATGAATTATTAGACCAGATGATTATATAAACGAGGTTTTTACATTTATAACAAAAATTTTTAAAGACCTGCAAAATTAATGGGATATTGTAGTATTTAGTGAAAATTCACAATGGATTGTATAAAAAGTTTAGGATAAACTGATTTAAGCAATAAAGAATTATTATCTTTGCGCCCGTTAAAAGTCTTCCGGTTGATTTACAACACGGGAAGGTATGGTTTTCCATTAAATATTTTTTAGCAAAATGGCAGTAAAAATCAGATTAGCCCGAAGGGGCAGAAAAAAACAACCTTTCTATCATGTGGTCGTTGCTGATGCAAGGTCACCCAGAGATGGGAAATTCATTGAACAAATCGGCTCCTATAATCCTTTAACTAAACCTGCAACCATTGATCTGGACAGGGATAGAGCGTATTATTGGTTGAGCTGTGGGGCACAGCCTACCCATACGGCAAGGGCAATTTTAAGATTTAAAGGTGTCCTTTATAAAAATCATTTACAAAAAGGCGTTTCTAAAGGAGCTATTACTCAGGAAGAAGCTGATCGTTTATTTTCTGAATTTATTCAGGCCAAGGATTCAAAAATAAAGACTCGCTTTGAGGTCGAATCCAAAAGAAAAAAAGAGATATTAGCAATATTGGATGACGGTAAAGTAAGCTCTAAGCCAGAATCAGCAGACGCTGCTGAAAAGGCAGTGTTTTCAGAAAGCGCACATGAAGTTGTAGCGACTGCTGTGGAAAGTCAAAGTTCTGCCTCTGAGGAAGAATAATTTGATTTTCAATTAAATAAAACATTGATTTAGAAATTATTGAGAAACCTGGTAAGGCTTAATTGTCTTACCGGGTTTCCATTTATATAAGATGTGCTTACCATTTCTTGCATTTATTAAAGTACATTTTTCACCCAATAATCACCTGTTAAATTGATATGTTATATGGAATCTTTGGATAAAAAATACAAAAAGGAATTAGAAGAAATTAAAAATTCGATCCAGACATCCGATGCTTTAGCCAGATATCTGGAAGAGGAAGAAGAGGATGACTATAAAGAATTGGCCGATGCGTTTGAGCCTATGATACAGGAATTATATTTTGAAGTGGCGGATAAACATCCTTTGCAATTAGTAGATATTGAACTCAATCTACTTGATCCTGAATTTGAGGGTCTCTATTTACCAAAGATCCTGGGCTTTTCAGTATTGAGAGGCTATGTTGATGCTCATTATAAATACAACCGGCCGCAGAATCATTTTAAAGATATCCTGTCAGCAATTATTCAATCTTCTAATTTCGATGTCATCTCCAAAAGAATTGGTCAATCCATACAAATTGGTTTTGCTCTAAGCAGCGACATATGGATTACCAATTTTATAGAAAGTGTGGATAATAAAAAAATAAAGCAATTTTTACAGGCTCAAAAGCTGGAAAAATACCGGACTGCTCAAGGCAGAAAATTGGGTTTAATCAATTACAGGAAGCAGTTTCAGAGTTTGAATTATCTGTCAGCAGAGTTTCCTTCAAATACAACCGATCTGCAAATTTTAGCTCCATCTATTAAAGAATTTCTCATTTTCAGGGCAAATAGTCCTTATGAAAATTCCAGTTTAATCAATTACCTGGATGATTTTATCAACAATGAATCATTCCGGACGTATGATGAATACCTTGAAATCATGATGATTATCGGAATGTTTTTTGACCTGCCTGAAAAAATTAGCCGAGAATTCAATAAAGCTTTCAATGATTTAAGAAAGGTGAAAAATGATTTTGAAGAAACATTCTTCAATTATCTTTCATATCTACAGGAAAGTGAATTTGGAGTAAAACATATTCAGGATATAAGATTTTCAAAGCTGATTGATAAAAGTATAAAGGGTGAAGTAACGAATTACTATCAACTCATGGATATTGTTCATGGTATGGGTTATGTCTCTGAACAATCTATTGATGCGGTCCGAATTTATTATGATTCCCATGAAGGAAGATCTTTGGAAAACCAATGTGTGAGGGCTTCAATATTCAAATATTTTGAGAAATATCTGCAAAATCTTGAAATAGATGCCTATCATGACTACTTTGAGGTCAACAAGGTCTTTGTTCAATACATGGGAATTTTTGCGAATCAAAAGTTCAATCAGGATCTCAAAGAGTTGAGTATGGTGTACATACGCAAGCTGCTTAAAAAATTTACAGATAAAAGAGGAAAAGATTACCAGGACATTAAAAAGTGGGTTTCTCATGTATTTCTGGAATTGGGTTTCCTGAAAGAAAAAGAAATTGTGGAGTTATTTAAGACGAGGCGTAAGAAGAAAGCTAATTAATCAAATTTCGAGAGTCATCTCGACTGTTAACAATGCTTTGAAGTGAGTGAAACGATTCCGCTTAAAGCATCATACTTCTTTTTATAAGAGCGTGAATGCACTAGTATGCTCAATTGAACTTTCTCAAAGTATCTTTTAAATCAAGTCTATCCCCGGGCAAATCATATTTTTTTCAACGAATATGTAATTAAGCTAAAGTTTGCATCTTAAACTAAAACAATTGATATTCTTCATCCCATCGCAAATGAACAATTTCCGGTTTATTACAATACAGTGATCAAAATCGATATTGCCCAATGAAATGATAATAAAAAAAATTACTCACATAATATAAATCATGATCATGAGATGGATAGTTTTAATTCTTCTAACTTTATCTGGTATGAACTTTAACCAGAAAGATCCCATCGATTACGAAATTGAATGGAAGGAAGTGGATAATCTCATTGCTGAGAGAAAATACCGGTCAGCCCTTGAAAAAAGCCGGATAATTTACAAATACGCCACCGAAGAAAATAATCATCCCCAGATGATCAAATCCATTTATCATGTAGCCAAACTTATTTCTAATCTTTCAGATCATGAATCAGCTGAAAGCATTGAATTCCTTATCGAAGAATCCTCAAAATGGGAATTGCCTATATCCAATTTGGTTCATTTTCTTACCGCACAGCATATTCGAAATTATTACCATAATGTTTTCTACAAAATTAGTGATAGAACCTACACTGAAAGTGTTTCATCTATGGGAGAGTGGGCGCCCCGTCATTACGAACAGGCCATATTACACCATCTGGAACAAGCTTTGGTAGGCTTTGAGCAGTTATTCACCTCAATGGATGAGTATAAACCCATTTTGAATGATTATGATTCTTTGGGTCTGAATTTGAGGCCTTCCATTGCTGATTTTTTGAGCCATCAAATCATTGAGCAGTTGAGCCAAACGTTAATGGGTATATCCGATTTTAGTCCTCCTTTATCCATGGAAGAATGGCATGGTGATTATTTGTCATTTATTCAAATACCTATTGAAGAAGTAGAAAATGATAACAGGCAACGTATTCTGTCCATATATCAATCATTGATCAAACATCATCATAGTCAAGGAAATATATCAGCCATGTTTCATGCTGACCTCACCAGGTTAGAGTATGTATACCAGGAGTCAGGTGTAAAAGATAAAAATGAACGATTCCTTTCGGTTTTGAACAGCTATATAGAGAAAGAGAATAGTGCTGCCCTTAAAAATCAATTCTTTTTTTACAAGGCAAACTTTTTAAAGAGACGAGCCGATGAGGAAACCGGTGAAAGGAATATTGCCTTGTTAAAGGAAGCATTGGTAGTATGCGAACAGGCAAGTGGAGATGATTATTTTTCTGCAAGACTTATGGCATTAAGCCAGGACATTCGCAGGCCTGAGTTTACTGTGAAGTCCAAAGAAGTGTATTCAACCAGAGAGCATTACCGTTTTACTGTTCAGTCAAAAAATATTAATAAGCTGCATTACAGGCTTATAGCCATTCCATTCAGAGATGCAAATATGAATATGTGGCAATTTAATGAAGAAAACCAGAAAATATGGCTTACACTTACCCCAAGAGAAAAAGGAACTTTAACGCTTGATGTAAAAGAATTCATAGCTTCAGAGCAAAATGTATTCACAGGAAGCAAACTGCCATTAGGACGTTATTTGCTTTTGTTTTCAGAAGATGAGGATTTTCAAAAGTTAGAAAGTGGATTCTATGTTTTACCCTTCCAGGTCAGTGATATTTCAGCTGTTAAAATCCCCATGACAGATGAGCCCATATGGATTGTCACAGACCGGACTTCAGGAAGGCCTTTACGGAATGCTCAAATGGACTTTTTTACGTTCCGGTACAATTCTCAGTCCAGAAGAAATGAAAGAATTTTTGCAGGGACCAGAACCTCAGACCAGGATGGAAAGGTAGTATGGGTGCGTGACATGAATACCCGTTCATTCCAATACAGAATCAGATTAGCCAATGATACATTGGATACCGATGCATCAGCTTACTTATACAGCACTCATAATGAGCAATATATCCATCAAAGAGAGAATTTTTATGTTCTATCTGACCGGGCCATATACCGGCCGGGACAAACCATATATTTTAAAATTCTTCATCTTTTCGAAAATGAAAAGGGAATGCCTTCCATTTTAACCAATAAAGAGCTCAGGGTAAGACTTTGGGATGTTAACCGGCGATTAGTGGCTGAGAATAATTTGAAAACCAATGCTTTTGGAAGTGTATCCTCAGCTTTTACCCTGCCAACTACCGGGCTGGCAGGAAGCTATAGCATAGAGGTTAGCACTGACCATGGTCATATGTTATATTATTTTAGAGTGGAAGAATATAAGAGACCATCATTTTTTGTTGAATTCGGGAAGCCTGATGCTTTATTGAAATTAGATAGTCTGGTTACGATCCATGGGAAAGCTGAGTCATATAACCGGATACCGGTTGCCCATGCACAAGTGAGCTATAAGGTTACAAGACGATTTCCTTATGTTTACAGGTATTCGAGAGGCATTTTTCCGCCCTTCAGAGGAGAAGAAACTATCATAGCAGAAGGAATTACAGCAACCGATCAAAATGGAAGGTTTCATATAGCTTTTCATGCTGAGTCGTCATTGAGCGATTTTTGGGAATTTACAACTGTCGCTGATGTAACTGAAGCTACCGGTGAAAGCAGATCGGCTTCTTATTCTATCACCTTGTCAAAAAAGGCTGTAATTATTGGCTCAGGCTCCAAAAAAGAAACCGATGTAGCTGGCAACCCTCAACTTAAATACAATTTATACCACCCATCCGGTTATGATTTGGATTTGCCTTCATCGTATACAGTAATACAAATGTCCCCCAAAGGTGAATTTCAATTCCATGAATATGTAGTTGGAGATGAATCAGCATTGTGGGAAAATTGGCGTGAAAACAGAGTTGTCAGAAGAGGGGATATCCCTGAAGGAGAATCTAAAACTGTGTCTTTAAAAGGCTTGGCTGCCGGTTTTTATAAATGGATTGTTACGGTAGGTAATGAAAAATACGAAGACTATATTATACTCACCGACTTTCGAAAAGGAAGTTTTCCAGAATTAAAGGATATGTTTTATACAGGTGTGTCTGAATCTTATGCTCCGGGAGAAACGGTCAGACTCCAATTGGGTACTCCCCATAAAAATCTTTATGTATATGTTGAGACGATAAGAAACTATAAAGTTGAAAAAAGTGGTTGGATCAGAATAAAAAGCAAGTCCACTTATTCTGTTCCTGTTAGCACATCTGATTATGGAGGTTTTTCAATCAGGATATCCGGCAATATTAACAACCGGTTTATTTCCGAAATTATTAATGTACAGGTGCCGTGGACCCATAAAGAACTGGATATCAAACTTAAAACTTTCAGAGATCAGGTAACACCTGGACAAGAAGAAGAATGGCGGTTGGAAGTAAAAGGGAGTACAGCTGGGTCGGTAGAAGTAGCTATGACAATGTATGATCAATCATTGGATTTTTTTACTCCTCACAAATGGAGCCGAACTTTTTATCCAGGATTGGGGCATGTTTGGAGTTCTGAAGGTATAGGTTATTCTTTGCAGTTTGGCAGGCATTTGAGGCACGAATGGAACCACTTTAAGGATCGCACATCCCCATCCCAGCTTCGATATCCATTATTCAACTTTTCATTTTTCATTTACGATCTGTATCCTTCAGCTATGATGAAACGATCAGTTATGAGTGACGTGTCAGAAATGGGCATGGAAATAGAAGTTACACAAATGCTGCCCAATACAGCTTCTCCCGAAGCCGATCCGGTAAAAGAAGGGAAAGATCCCTTTTCTATTCGTAAAAACCTTAGAGAAACAGTTTTCTTTTATCCACAAATGGTAACTGACGAAACCGGGAGGCTTCAGTTTTCATTTACCATGGGTGAAGCGCTTACTAAATGGAAACTATTGATCTTTGCTCATAACAAAGAGCTTCAGACCGCGTTTGGAAGCTGGGAATTAGTAACCTCAAAGCAATTGATGATTCAACCTCTGTTGCCTCGTTTTTTCAGACAAGGGGATCAAATGAGAATAACAGCAAGGGTTTCCAATGAATCTGATCAACAGCTCAACGTTAAAGCCTCATTATTTTTAAAAAACGGAAGGACTGGAGAGGATATAACAGAATGGTTAAAAGATAGTAATCATACAGTCCAGGTGAGTTTACAGTCTAATGGACAAAATACTGTAGAATGGAACATTGCCATTCCTGAAAATATGACCGACCCGGTAGTATACCGCATCGTAGCAGACAGCGATTTACATTCTGATGGTGAAGAGGGAATCATTCCTGTTATCAGTAACAGGGAGTGGGTCACTGAATCCAGGGCTTTTTCGCTTCATGCAAATCAATCAATTACATTGGATATGGATCAGTTTTTGAAGAGATCACACCAACCTTCTCTGACTTTTGAGTATGTTCCTCATCCGGTTTGGATGGCCATTCAATCGGCGCCTATATTGGAGGGGAGAAGCAATGAATCTGCTGACAGGTTGGCTCTTTTGTACAGCATGGGTGTTTTCTATAAAAAATTAATGGAAGCACATCCGGTCATTGAAGAAACCATTCGATTGTGGGAAATTGAAGGGGATAGTGCGCTTGAATCACCTTTATTAAAAAATCAGGAAGTAAAGTCCATCATCATTGAACATACACCATGGTTCAATGAAGCTATGGACGAGAGCGAGCGTATGCGTTCCATAATACAATGGCTGGATAAAAATACTATGAATCACACCCGTCAGAATGCTTTAAGAAAATTGATGGAATTACAGAATGATGATGGAGGATTGTCCTGGTTTTCAGGAGGCCGCTCAAATGATTATATTTCAATTAAAGTACTAGAAATGATGATAGTATGGGAATATGAAGAGTCCGGATTGGTTGAAGAGGATAAGAATAAATTTCTGACTCGTTTGATCGAATTTGCCGACAACAGATCCCTGGAGAGGTACCAAAGAATTTTGAAGAGAAAAAAAGGCAGTCCAGAACTTAAGGAGAAAGAATTGATTGAACCAATGGATATCTATTACCTATTTGTCAGGCATCAGTGGAAAAATGACTTTCTGGAAGGTACACAGCAGGCATACCATTATTTCTTAAAGAACGCATTGCAATCCTGGAAGGATAGGAATGATTTTGAAATGGCAATGATTGCCCGAATTGCTTTCAGATCCGGCAATCCTGAATTAGCCGGTCATATACTTTCCTCATTTGAGGAAAGATTAATAAGTGATAAAAAAGGATTGGTGTATTGGAAGACACAATCGGGTTGGCAATGGTATCAGAGACCTATGGAAACGCATATATATATTCTGGACTTATTTCTTCATATCAAACCGGAAAGCCACCTCATTCATGGGATGAAACTTTGGCTTCTTGAGCATAAAAGGACCCAAAGATGGCAATCCACTGAGGTGACAGCAAGAGCGATTTGGAACCTGACCTCTACAGGAGGGTCTGCAGGATGGGTTAGTGACAGAAATGAGCCAATAATTAATGTGAATGAGTCTGATTTGATTGATATGGGTGCACCTTTGACCGGTACGGGTTCAGTGAAAAAGTTCTGGTCCCCTAATGAAGTTAAAGATATAAGAACCATCTCGGTAGAAAATAACAATGACAACATGTCCTGGGGAGGGGTGTATCAAACGTACATGGTAGAGCTACATGAGATTGAACCCTCCGGTGATAAGATGATTTCAGTAACAAAACAGATGTTTAAGAAGGTCAGAGAGGAGGGTGTGGATAAACTTATTCCTGTTGAATATGCTTCCATTCAGCCCGGTGACCGGATTATTTCAAGAATGTCCATAACTGTGGACAGAGATATGGAATTTTTACATTTGCGCGATATGCGAACATCAGGTTTGGAGCCCGGGGAGCAGGTGAGTGGTTACCGGTGGAATTCAGGACTCTCTTTTTATCAGACGACCGGTGATGTTTCAACAGATTTTTATATTGAAAGAATATCAAAAGGAACTTATGTGCTGGAACATATGCTATGGGCTGTCCATCAGGGTACTTTTAAGAATGGCATAGCAA
>DAOLDB010000033.1:33226-43414 GCA_035327565.1 Saprospiraceae bacterium | reverse complement strand
TGATGAAGTTTTGTATTATGTGGATGGAGATTTTATGAGCAGAACCGGCATAGATAAAGGGTACATCACTCTCCATCCTTCGGGAATACCCCATGGTCCTCACCCGGGCACATATGAGGGAAGTATTGGGAAAAAGGAAACCTATGAACTGGCCGTCATGATTGATACCTTCAGACCACTGAAGTTGACAAAAAATGCTTTGAAGATCGATACGGGAGACTACCATTTATCATGGTTGTAATATAATCCATTGAAAATATTTGAGTTGGTTACAATATGAATCAAGAAAATCTGAATTGCTGGTTTCCGATACCCAAAGAATCGGATTTTTCAATCTATAATTTACCATGGGGAATTTTCTCTACCCGGGGTGGGAAAACAAGAGTGGGAATAGCGTTGGGTGACCATATTGTAGATATGGCAGTGGTTGCTGATGCCGGACTATGTAACGAATTTTCAATTCACTCTAAAATATGGGAAAGCGAAACATTAAATGCTTTGATTCAATTGGGAAAACCGGTTACCTCTGCCCTTCGTCTGAAAATTCAGCATGAATTATGTAATGAGCAATCGCCTTTGAAATCATTGCGTAATGTTTTTGTAGATCAAAAGGAGGCATCCATGAAAATGCCCGTATATGTGAGAGATTATACCGACTTTTATTCCAGTGAGGAGCATGCCACCAATGTAGGCAAAATGTTCAGAGATCCTGAAAATGCTTTACTGCCCAATTGGAAGCATTTGCCGGTAGGGTACCATGGCCGTGCTTCTTCTATAGTGGTTTCTGGAACCCCAATAATACGACCTTGCGGTCAAACAAAACCTGAAGGTACAAATCCGGTATTTGGTCCCTGTCGACTTCTTGATTTTGAATTGGAAGTAGCATTTGTGGTTGGAAAAGAGAACGCTTTAGGTTTTCCGGTACCTATTCATCAAGCTGAAGATCATATTTTCGGTTTGGTTTTATTCAATGATTGGTCGGCACGGGATATTCAAAAATGGGAGTACGTACCTCTCGGCCCTTTTTTAGGGAAAAGCTTTGCATCTACAATATCACCATGGGTAGTCCCTTTGGAAGCATTAGAACCATTCAGAGTATCCGGGCCAACTCAGAGACCTCAACCATTGCCCTATTTGGTGAGCGATGTACACCAAAATTTTGATATAAACCTTGAAGTTTCCCTATGTAGTCCCCTTGAACAGGAAGAGGTCATTTGTCGTTCCAATTATAAATATCTTTATTGGAGTATGGCTCAGCAATTGGCACATCACACCAGTAACGGGTGTAATTTATCCATTGGCGATATGCTTGCTTCGGGCACCATCAGCGGAAAGGAGAGATCTTCATTCGGATCGATGTTGGAATTGTCATGGGGGGGGAAGAATCCCATTTTATTAAAAAGTGGAGAAAAAAGAAATTTCCTTGAAGATGGAGATAAAATCATTTTAAATGGATATGCAGGAACAGGAATTAAAAGAGTGGGATTTGGAAAAGCACAGGGAAAGATTCTTCCGGCAATTTGCTGAGATTCACTGCATTGAGGTATATAGTTTAATTCATTTTTTATCCTTTAAGGATTGAAAACTTATCTCCAAGCTATTCGTTTATGTTTCGCTGAATCCTATATGAAAGAATTCTTAACCGGGTTTATAAGTATTATTTAGCAATGGCTTGTAAAATATTACAGAAAAAATCCCAAACTTGAAATTCTTAAGTATATCTTACTTTATTTAGTTAATTTATTAGTTCAAATGTTGAGCTATTAAAGGATTAGTACTTTTGTTAAGTACATCCAATAGGAAATTAAACTTTAGAAAATGGCAATTAAGCAACGTACCCGGTCACTTAAATCCAGAGGAAATCAGCTTTCAGATACATTCATTCAACTCAAAGTTTTAAATGATAATGAAAAATTTGGCAAAGATCTGCCTCTTTTCAGTGATAAGGTTCAAATGGATATCACCTCGCAATTGAAACCTTCGACTATTGATATCTTTCAAATCAATATAGGAAAACTTTGCAATCAATCCTGCGCACACTGCCACGTAGATGCCGGACCAGATCGCAAAGAAGAAAATATGAGTAAAGAGACACTGCAAAAATGTCTTGAGATTATAAAGCAAACGTCATCCATTCATACCGTTGACATTACCGGTGGAGCACCGGAAATGAATTCTCATTTCAGATGGTTTGTGAGAGAAGTAAGGAAAGCAGGCAGAAAAGTAATGGATCGCTGTAATTTGACCATTTTGAAAGCCAATAAAAAATACAGTGATCTGCCTTACTTTTTTGCAGAGAATGAAGTCCATATTGTATCTTCCCTTCCATATTTTTCTAAGAGCAGGACAGATAGTCAAAGAGGGGAGGGTGTATTTCAAGACTCCATTTCTGCTCTTCAGATGCTTAATGAAGCAGGCTATGGTAGATCAGGAAGTGGCTTGACCCTGGACTTGGTTTATAACCCTTCCGGAGCTTTTTTACCTGCACCTCAGGCAGGATTGGAGTCAGAGTTTAAAAGACAATTGAAAAACAGATTTGGAGTTGATTTCAACTCTCTATATGCCATAACCAATATGCCCATTAGCCGTTTTCTGGATTATTTGCTTGAATCGGGAAATTATATTGATTATATGGAAAAACTGATCGCTGCATATAACCCATCTACCTTGGAAGGATTGATGTGTCGCAATACGGTATCTGTAGGTTGGGATGGTTACATTTACGACTGTGATTTTAATCAAATGCTGGAATTAAAAGTGGACTCCCCGTCATTTCATCTCGATCATTGGGATGCTTTTTTACTTAGCCAAAGAACCATACGTACCGATCAACACTGTTATGGATGTACAGCGGGGGCAGGCTCCAGTTGTGGAGGTGAAATCGTTTAAATAGAATTGAAGGGATTATTCGCGATCCCCTATATTTTTCCCAGGGGGAAAGTAAATGGATACATTTTATTCCAAAGCCAAGTTTAATTCCAATTGAATCACTACGGTTTCAAACTTTGATGTGCCTCATCCAGCAATTGCCGGGTCGCTACGTGATTCTTCGCTTGTGCATAGACTCTCAGAACAGGTTCAGTTCCTGACGGTCGCACCATAATCCATTCATCATCAGACACATAAAATTTAAAACCATCAATCGATTCAGTAGCTACTACAGGTCTGTTTCCAATATGAGTGATCTTTCCGTTTTCACATTTCCAAATAATGTCTTTCTTCATATCATTGTCTAAATGAAGATCATCTCTGTCAGAAGAAAAGGGACCCACAATATCATATACTTCCTGAATGAGTTCTTTCAATGATTTTTCGGTTTTTGCCATAAATTCCATGATCAGCAATCCAATCCATACTCCGTCCCGTTCCGGAATATGACCTTTTACCGCAAGACCACCTGATTCTTCTCCACCCACTATTACATCTTCAGTTGTCATGATCTCTGCGATGTATTTAAAACCAATTTTGGTGACTTCAGTATCAAATCCAAAGTATTCAGCCATTTTCTTCAGTTTTTCAGTTACTGAAAAGGTATAAACCACTTTTCCTGACATTTTTTTATATCTGGCGAGATATAAAAGGAGAAGTAATAGAATATGGTGTGAATCTACAAAATTGCCATCTTCATCGTACATGCCGATTCTGTCCGCATCTCCATCATGGGCCAAACCCAGGTTGAGGTGAGGTGATGATTTGACGGTGCTTGATAATTTGTGAAGGTTTCGGTCGATGGGCTCGGGAGCCTGACCACGGAAGGATGGATTTTCATCGCAATGCAAAAGTAAAGCATCAGGAAAGAGGGTTTTCATCACATTCTGACCGGCACCATACATCGCATCATATACCAGCCTGATATCCGATTTACGGATAGCTTCCAGATCGAAATGGCTTTCCACATGCTTCAAATACATTTCCTCCAGGTCAACGGTTTGGATTTTACCTTGATCCAAATGCTCCTGAAAAGACATTTGAGGAAGACGTATTTCATTAGCAATCAAAGATTCGACTTCGGAAATATCAGAGGGTATTGTAGGACCTCCATAGGAGGATTTGAGTTTAAATCCGTTATATGACGGAGGGTTGTGACTGGCTGTTATAACAATTCCCATATCTGATTGGGTATGTACAATGCCCAATGATACCATGGGAGTTGAGGCAAAAGACTTTCCCATTAAAACATGTATTTCATGATCGGCCATGATTACTGCGGTACTTTCAGCAAATAACCGACCTCCAAATCGTGTATCATAACCAATGACCACCTGTTTCATGTTCTTGCTTTTCATCCATCTTGCCGTTGCATCTGCAACTCGTCGAACATTGTCGACAGTGTAATCCAAAGCAATGATGGCCCTCCATCCGTCTGTACCAAATTTTATATCTGTTACCATTTTTTTTTTCAGATTTTACTTATGATGCTAAATATATAGATTAATTTGAAATCAGCAACGGATCGCTTGTTATTATTCAAATCAAATTGAACCTTTAACTAAAAGGTAATTGTTAGAAATAGGTCATAGTTATTAAGAAAATAAAAAGGTAAGAAGTTAGGAAGATATGATGGTTTAATTTGATCCCAAAAACTTTGGGGATTTCCTTCTTCATCGGGACAAGTATTGCTGATGGTAAAATGGTAATTTTATTCGATGGTGAGGGAGTTAGATTTTTTTATCATAAAATTAATAGCTTATTTTAAAAATCATTATATATTGCATTTTATTTTAATATGAATACCAAAAAAAAACGATTGGCTTGAAAGACACATACAGACAAAGGGGATTGAGGCAACAATTAGTGAAGTCGCTTAGAGAAAAAGGAATTCACGATGAAAGAATACTTTCAGCATTTATGGAAGTGAAGAGACACTTGTTTTTAGATGATGCTTTTTCCGAATGGGCCTATAAAGATGTTGCTTTTCCTATTGATGCCGGTCAGACCATATCTCAACCTTACACCGTTGCTTTCCAGACGCAATTGCTTCAAATAGAAAAAGGAGACAAAGTATTGGAAATTGGAACCGGATCAGGTTTTCAGGCGTGTATTTTGGCGCACATGGGTGCAAAGGTCTATACTATAGAAAGGCAGAAATTTCTTTTTGATAAAACCAACAAAAAGTTGGTAGAGTTGGGCTTTACAAACATCCGGACATTATTTGGAGATGGTTATAAAGGCGCTCCCCGTTTTGCACCTTTTAATAAAGTCATCGTCACTGCAGGAGCTGACTCAATTCCAGAAACTTTAATGGATCAACTAGCCCCTGGAGGACGCTTGGTCATTCCTGTAGGTAAAGGAGAATTGAAAACCATGATTCTTTTGAAAAAAACTTTGGATGGTAAACAGGTTAAAGAGAAACATGGATTGTGTCGGTTTGTGCCTTTTCTGCCTGGCGAAGAAAAAGGGTATTCAGTTCAGGACCATTCTTCAAGAATTTCATTAGACTAGCGTACCATAAGTGATATCACTTGAAAATTAATAGCAGACGAACATTTACTTTACCATCAAGATAAATCCAGCCTTAAATTGGTTATAACAATTTTAGTAATCCGCAGTATAGAATTTATGCGCAAGTTTTATATTCATTTCATTAATTTATAAAATACTACCGTCTTCTGATGGTTCTTCCTGACTCAACTCTTCTTCTGGTTTTAACGTTTTCCCTACCACTCAAATCAACCATCAGCCTGGTAAATGCACTTGCTATTTCGGTCTGATATACTTTACTGTCATAAGTAACATATCCAAACCGGTCGCCCCAATCCCTTCCTAATAGCACATATTGGTGGTCAAGGTTTCTGTCAGGCCCGAACATCAGATACCTGTTGTCATTATAAGGATCGAAGCTAATGGCAAAGCGATTTTCTTTTGGTGAAAAAATGAATGTACCTGGAGTGCCTCGTTTAATGATTATTTCTTCTATTTGCCTTCCACTTCTGATTCTGATCCTCCCTTCTTCGATGCTGCTTCTGTCCCTGCTGATGTCACGCCATAAGACCAGGTCACTGGAAAGATAAAATTGAATTTGCTTCAAATCTCTCTCAGACCAATTGAAATCATCGTAAAGGTATTGACTGAAAGGAGTAAGTCTTTTACCACAGGAGGCAAAACCAAAAGACAGAACCAGAATCAGGTAGCAAACACAGGGAAAAAAACTAGATTTCATCATGGCTATGTTTTGATTAATTTGATAACGGATTTATACAAAGGAAGGATTCTGATTTCTGCTTGATTTTAATAAAGATTAACTAAGATTAACAAAAAATTGACCGTCAAATGGGACACTACTTTATCTCAGTTTTTGAAAAAATGCAGAAATCAAAGCACTGCATTGATGATGGTTGACACCATACTCAAGTTGGGTAGTGGGATGTAGCAATTCTTTACCATAACGCATAAAGCCTCTTTTATCGTCACTTGCTCCATATATTACTTTTCCGATTTGTGTCCAAAATAAAGCACCTGCACACATTACGCAAGGCTCCAATGTTACATACAATGTGCACTCTCTTAAATATTTTGATCCCAAATGATTGCTAGCTGAAGTAATGGCGATGATTTCAGCATGTGCGGTTACGTCATTAAGCAATTCAGTTTGATTATATCCCCTTGCAATGATTTTGTTGTGAGTTGCTATGATAGCTCCCACCGGAATTTCTCCTGCTTCTTCTCCTTTTCGAGCCTCTTTCAAGGCCTCTTTCATAAAATAATCGTCATTATAAAGTTCTATCATTTTGCAAACTTAAATGAAATGGTCTAAATCAGAATGTCTCAAACCAGCTTTAAATGGAGTATATTTTATTTTTTAAATCCTGAATAATCGTATCTTTGCACATGGAAACAAAAAATTCAAGCAAAGAAACTGAAATTCTGGCAGCTTATACATTTGATGATGTTTTACTGCAGCCCTCCTTTTCAGAAGTATTGCCCAGAGATGTTGATATATCAACCTGGTTAACCAAAGAAATCAAGTTAAATACCCCCATTTTATCAGCTGCTATGGATACGGTTACCGAGTATCAATTGGCCATTGCTGTAGCCCGGGAGGGAGGATTAGGAATGATTCACAAAAATATGCCTATTCAGGATCAGGCTAATCAGGTGAGATCCGTAAAAAGATCAGAGAGCGGTATGATCCAGGATCCGGTTGTTTTGCATCAGGAAGCCATAGTTGGTGATGCACTTCATTTGATGAGGGAATATAAAATCGGAGGAATACCCATTGTTGATCATGAAGGTATCCTGATCGGTATTCTCACAAACAGGGATTTACGTTTTGAAGCGGATTACCAGAAACCGGTCAGAGAGATAATGACCCGTAACAATCTGATTACTGCTCCGGTTGGTACTGATTTGGCTCAGGCAAGAGATATATTACAACAATTTAAGATCGAGAAACTTCCTGTAGTGGATAGTCAGAGAAAACTAGTGGGCCTGATCACCTATAAAGATATTATGAAGGTAGAGAGTTATCCAAACAGCTGTAAAGATGAACATGGGCGTTTGCGTGTAGGGGCTGCCGTTGGAGTCGGAAAAGATACTTTTGAAAGAGTGGATGCTTTGATGCAGGTGGGAGTCGATGTCATTTGTGTAGATACAGCTCATGGACATTCTTTAGGGGTATTAAACACAATCAGGGAGTTGAGACTTTGCTATCCAAGACTTCAGATCATAGGAGGCAATATAGCAACTGCCGAAGGGGCTAAAGCATTGGTCGACGCGGGAGTAGATGCAGTGAAGGTAGGTGTAGGGCCTGGAAGCATTTGTACAACCCGAATTGTGGCCGGAGTGGGTGTGCCTCAGCTGTCTGCAATCATGAACGCTGCAAACGGACTGAAAGGACTGAATATTCCTATTATCGGAGATGGGGGCATCAGGTACACCGGTGATATTGCAAAGGCATTGGCAGCAGGAGCGAATTGTGTTATGGCAGGTTCACTTTTTGCTGGGACGGAAGAAGCTCCCGGAGAAACGATAATTTTTCAAGGAAGGAAGTTTAAGGTATACAGGGGGATGGGTTCGTTGGGTGCAATGGAATTGGGTTCAAAAGACCGGTATTTTCAGGATGTTGAAGACGATGTGAAAAAACTGGTGCCAGAAGGAATAGAGGGTAGGGTACCCTATAAAGGAACTGTTTCTGAAGTAATGGTCCAATACATTGGTGGATTGAGAGCCAGTATGGGTTATTGTGGGGCAAACAATATTCACCAGCTCAAAAATGCTAAAATGGTATACATCACCCATTCCGGTATTTTAGAATCCCATCCTCATAATATTACCATTACTAAGGAATCTCCTAATTACAGTGCACGTATGTAAAGATTTTCTTCTGCCGGGTGATTTCTTTAACTATGAATGGATCAGATTCCACTAACAAATTCAATGAGAGCCATTTTCAAATAATAAAACCTCAAACTAATGGAGGAATTCTGAGCATCTGTCCCGGGTAAATAAGATTAGGGTCTTTGAGCATGGGTTTATTGGCTTCAAAAATTTCCATATACTTCATAGCATTCCCATAATGCGCTTTGGCAATTTTTGATAAAGAATCTCCTTTCTTTACCTCATAGAAAATGGATTCTGGCTCTTGCCTGACTACTGAAAGCCGGTCGTCCACGCAGGCTATTCCTTCTACATTTCCTAAAGAAAGAATGATTTTCTCCCGATCTTCCTGTGTCTGAACTTCTCCATAAACGGTCACCTGATCATCATCGAATTCTATATCCAGTTCTTCGACTGTAATTCCGGTATCCTTGACAATGGTATGAAGTAAGCTGATTTTTGCTTTTTTAAGTTCCTCTGCTGAAATTCCCTTTGATGCAGTCGGTTCAATTTTTCTTGCTCCAGCTTTCTTAAAGAATGAAAATAAGCCCATGATTTTAAATTTTAAGATGAAATAATATAAAGACCAATGACCATGTATAATTCCTTTAAAAGTGACTATGCTTTTCCTCTTTACCTCACTACTGCATTTTACTTCTTTTCCAGGAATACAGAGGTCGATTTGTTAAATACATTGCGAAAGATAAACTTTTTATTGAAGCCATTGTGTTAAATTTGTGCGATTAGTCTTTCCAAATGCCATTGGATGAATACCAATGCTCAAGCATGAAAGTTTGAAGAGTAGTTTCATTCAATTGGGATAGTCTTTCTTTTAATTCATAAAAACCATTTTAACACTAAAAAATGATTATAAAGAAAGTGTGTGTTATCGGTGCAGGTACTATGGGAAACGGCATTGCCCATGTGTTTGCCCTTGGAGGTTATTATGTTAATTTGTGTGACATTTCTGAAGAAAAATTACACCAGGCTATTTCAACTATTGAAAAGAATTTACTCAGGATGTTGGAAAAGGGTACCATTTCCAGGGAGAAAATGGAGGAGTCATTGAAAAGGATAGAAACTTATTCCGATTTAAAGAATGCTGTAAAGTCCACTGAATTGGTGGTGGAAGCAGCAACGGAGGACATAAAAGTGAAACTCGATATTTTTAAACATTTGGATCAATTGTGCGACCCTAATACCCTTTTGGCAACCAATACCTCTTCTATATCGATCACAAAACTTGCCTCAGCTACCCTACGTCCCGGTAAAGTGATCGGTATGCATTTTATGAATCCTGTACCCATCATGCGATTGGTTGAAGTCATTCAGGGTTTTTCAACGGATAGGGAAGTCACACTGACCCTATTGGAAGTAACTCAAAGTTTAGATAAAATACCGATAGTTGTAAATGATTATCCAGGATTTATTGCCAACAGAATTCTTATGCCCATGATCAATGAGGCAATTTACTCTTTGTATGAAGGTGTAGCTGGAGTCGAAGAAATTGACACCATTATGAAATTAGGGATGGCACATCCTATGGGTCCGTTACAGTTAGCAGATTTTATTGGACTAGATGTTTGTCACTCCATTTTACATATAATGTATGAAGGATTTGGCAACCCAAAATATTCTCCATGTCCATTATTAAGCAATATGGTTCTGGCAGGTAAGTTGGGAGTTAAAACGCGGGAAGGTTTTTACAAATATATGGAAGGAAGTAAAGAAAAAAATGTTTCTGATGCATTTATAAAAAAATAGAGGTAAAAACTAGTCATGTTGTCAAAGCCTCCCTGACACCAGAATAGATTTTAAAACATTTATAATGAAATGGAAATTAAAACAAGGCAGGCTGGCACAGCCTCCCTG
>DAOLDB010000033.1:0-33126 GCA_035327565.1 Saprospiraceae bacterium | reverse complement strand
TGGAAATTAAAACAAGGCAGGCTGGCACAGCCTCCCTGACATCAGGAAAGAATTTAAAACATTTATAATGAAATGTGACTAAAATCGTTGAATAATAAAATTCTTATACCTTTGTCCACGTATAAAAATCTGATTTTATAATTGAATTTTTAAAATCATCATTCATTATGACGAAATACCTTTTTTTGTTTCCGGTTATTTTTATTTTGTCTTTGGTAAGTTGCAAAGAAGAAAAGAAGAATTTGGGCAATGATACCCAAGAACTGACCGAAGAAGAAATTTATCAAAAACTACTGGAAGAGTTACAACAAGAATCTGTCCCGGATGAAGAAGTCATTGAAATGAGAGAGAATGCAGAGAAAATATTAGAGTACCGATGGCGTGAGTCACCTAAAATATGGGCCGCTATTGAGTCACAGCCATGGCGGCTCGAATTCATAGCTACGGGTCCTAATGTGGAAAGAATTGAAGATGCCTGGTTTGATTTTCATGATGATCATACATTTGAATTTGGTTCATCTTTAGGAGTTTTAGGGGCTGGTAAATACCATTTTGACAATAATACCCGTCTATTGATTATGAACGAAAACAGGAAAGATGTTAAGCCCAGAGAATACGCTGTTACTTTGTCTGGAGATGCTATGGTTTGGGTAGGGACAAAGACCTACGAGGACAACCACATGCAAATGAAATTAGGCAGACTTCTAATACGCCCTGATAAACAAAAGCAGCTCAAATAATCTTTTTTCCGGATTAAAATATGCATTAATTGAAAATGAAGCCTACTTCATTGGCTCCATCTTTATTATTTTAAAAATTGTGTAAACGTATATAAACGTATGTAAACGGTTTTTTATCGACTATTTAACCGGAAGGTTATGATATTTGTAGCATGAACAAACAACGGACTCCGGTGGATAATGAACAATTGACATATACACTGCATAAAATATTCGGATATTCCACATTCCGGTCTGGCCAGGAAGAAATTATTCATAATATTCTCCAAAAGAAGGATGCATTGGTGATTATGCCCACCGGAGGAGGTAAATCAATATGTTACCAGTTGCCTGCTATTGTTTCCGGAGGGGTTGCAGTAGTAATATCTCCATTAATTGCCCTGATGAATGACCAGGTTTTGACATTGAAAGAGTTGGGGATATCAGCAATGGCTTACCATAGCCATTCTTCCTTTCATCATCCCGATGTTTTGCCTGCCTACATACAGGACAATAACATTAAATTGATTTACATCTCTCCTGAACGCATCCATCAAGCTGCATTTTTTAAAGTGTTACATCAATTGGATATTTCGCTTTTTGCCGCTGATGAAGCCCATTGTATATCCATATGGGGAAGTGATTTCAGGCCTGATTATGCATTACTGAGTAATCTGAAAAAGGATTTCGGTCATGTACCTGTTGTTGCACTTACTGCTACCGCTGATCATGCAACTCAAAAGGATATCATCAATCAATTAGGACTTCAAAACCCCTATATACATTTAAGCAGTTTTGAGAGAAATAACATAAAAATACAGGTAAGATCAGGCCTCAGAAGAAAAGAACAAATTTTACACTTCATTGAATCACGTAAAGGTTTGCCTGGTATTATTTATTGTCTTAGTCGTAAATCATGTGAGGAAGTTTCACAACAACTTCAGTCTAAAGGAATACAAGCCATGCATTACCATGCGGGAATGGATGCCAAAGAAAGGACAAATATCCAGGATCGTTTTAGCCGGGACGAATACACTGTAATCTGTGCTACCATTGCTTTTGGCATGGGCATTGATAAGTCCAATATTCGATGGATCATTCACTACAATATGCCAAAAAACCTGGAAGGGTATTACCAGGAAATAGGCAGGGCCGGAAGAGATGGTTCAGATGCTGATGCACTTTTGTTTTACAGTTGGGGTGATTTTGTGCAGTTGAAACAGTTTATTGATGAAAGCCAGGCAGATGAGGATTTTAAAAAAGTGCAGGAAGCCAAATTGCGTCGAATGTGGGAGTATTGTCAATCATCTGATTGCAGGGTGAATTTCATTTTGAATTATTTTGGTGAATATAGAAATAAAGGATGTGGATATTGCGATCATTGTTTGCGACCGCCTATAAAAATTGTTGGAAATACATGGGTAAAAATGGCCATTTCCGCTGTGATCCGTTCAAAAGAATCTCTTCCTATGTCATTGCTTATTGACGTCCTCAGAGGTTCTTCAAAGAGAGAAGTCTTCCTTGGTGGGTGGCATCGTATCAAGACATATGGAGTTGGGAAAGATACATCAGGGGTGAGTTGGAAAGATTACATCACTCAGATGATTGATAAGGGAATCCTGGCATTGGATTATACCGATCATATGAAAATCAAGCTGACGCCTTTGAGTATGACAGCGATTCATCAGAAAGAGTCTATTTACTTAAAAAAAGCTGCAGAACCATCATATGCAGAGGATCATAAGACACCACTCAAATTAAAATCAGTGAAGTCCCTAAAAGAAGATGAGCTTACACAAATCCTTAGATCATGGCGAAAAAATATATCTGAAAAGGAAAAAGTGCCTGCTTATATCATCATGACTGACCGTACACTCGCTTTATTGAGTACTGAGATGCCTATTTTCAAATCTACTTTGAAGTCGATTGAGGGAATGGGTCAACAGCGAATGGAAAAGTATGGAAATGAGCTATTGCAATTGATCAGGCAATTTATAATTACTCGCTATCCTGGCAAGAGTATTAAAGGACGGACATCCCTGGGGTTACTATGGATATGTTAAATCGTGGTTGCAATCCGGAAGAAATTGCAGCTGAACGTGGTATAAGCCTGGATGCAGTTTACAATCATTTGATAACATTATATAATAATGAAGAAGCTATTCGACATCATAGTTATATGAAAATTGAAGAAATTGAAAGCGTGCGAACAGCTTACAAGAAAGCAGGAGAGCCTGATACTTTATCAGAAATTGCAGCTTTCTTAAGAGATCCATTACCATTCTATAAAATAAAATTAGCATTAGTTCTTATGAATAACTGAAAGAGAGTAATATGAAAACAATCTCACTTCATTGTTAAATCCGGGAAGATTTATTTCTCTCCTTTTTCAATTTATAAAAGCACTATGTTCTTACCATGGAAAGATTTGCATCCCGTTTTTTTTCGAATATCTTCCAGATTCATCCATGTAATTTTACCAGCTGCTATGATCTCAAATCGGTTTCCCCAATTCATTTCCATTGTACGGATCATATCTGCACCTTCTAAAGCAGTCATTTTCCCACCTGATGTCAAAATGGATGTGAAAGAAGAGATTTTATCTATAGTCTCCAATGCCCGGAATGGATGGACAACCCGATCGATGGCTTTGTGGAAAGTGAAATGTACATTTTGTAGTCCTTCAACTATCCCTTCTAAAGTTTCCGTGTCGATTTCGCCTGTGGCAGTAAGTGCTCCGGTGACGAATTGTGATACTCCGGCACTGATCATATTTAAAATGCTTTCTCGCATAACCTTCCTTTCATTATTGGAATAGATGAAATTTCCGGCTCGTGGCCTTATCATAACTTTTATTGGAATATTTAATTCACGTACTGCACTATGGACGACATCCAACTTTGGAGTAAGTCCATCTAAGTGCAAGTCGCTGCAAAGTTCAATGCGATGTGCTCCTGCTTTGAACGCAGTATGGGCTTGTTGAAGGTTATCAACGCAAGCTTCAAGGATTATTTTATCTTCAGACATTTTATCATAACATTCATTCTGTGAAGTAGATGAATATGAATTAAAAGACAAGTAGAAAATTGTATTCAAGGGTTCTGGGAACTAATGCATGCACGACACAATACGACAATTAATACTAAGGGAATAATCACTCCGCTTGTGGAATTGAGCCTGTTTATCACTTACTTACATCAAATTGTAGTACAGCTTTTCTGAATAATATGCCCATTCTCCAATATCTTTTTGAAATTTGCTATAAGATTCCATCACTTTACTACTAAATGGGTCTTTATGTATCAATTCATCTATGACTTCATCTGAAAACTTTTTTAATCCTTCCAAAACTCCCTGAGAGAAGATCCTTACAGACACTTTAGTCTCGTTAAGGATTTTTTGCAGATACAAATTGTTTTGGGCTTCGAAAACGCTGAGTGTCCATATATTAAGCCGGTATGCCGCGGATTGAATTATCATCTGGAGATCAGGACTCAGCCGATCATAAGCTCTTCTATTAACGAATAACTCTAAAGCAGGCCCTGGTTCCTGCCATCCCGGGGCATAATAGTATTTTCCGATTTCATGGAAACCCATTTTAAAATCATGATAAGGGCCGACCCATTCCGCTGCATCGATAACCCCTCTTTCCAGATTCGTATAAATTTCGCTGCCCGCAGATAATACCGCAGTGCCTCCTGCTTTTTCAAATACTTTCCCACCCATTCCCGGTATACGCATTTTCAATCCTTTCAGATCACTTAATGCATTGATTTCCCTGTTAAACCATCCTCCCATTTGAACACCGGTATTTCCAGCAGGGAAGGTGATCATATTAAAATTCCCATATAGCTCCTGCCACAGTTCCATTCCTCCACCACTATAGAGCCATGCATTCATTTGTTGTGCATTCATCCCAAAAGGAACCGCAGTAAAAAACTGGGTAGCTGGATGTTTGCCCGCCCAGTAATATGCAGCGCCATGGCCCATTTCTACTGCGCCACTACTGACCGCCTCGAATGATTCCAATGCAGGAATTAATTCTCCTCCTCCATACACATTGATTTCCAGCCTGCCTCCGGACATCTCACGTATCCATTGCGCCAACATGATACAGCCCTCTCCCATGACTGGAAAATTGGGCGGCCATGTCGTCACTAACTTCCATTTGTATTTTCTGTCGGTGATGATGTGTGGCGTGCCGGGTTTCTCAGCCACATTGGAATTGCAGGCTGTATTTACTCCCGCTATTGCCAAAGCTCCTAAAGTAGCTTTTTTTAAAAATTGCTTGCGTTTCATGAATTTCTATCCTCCTTTATGTGGTAAATATATAATTAATTCTTATTCTTACACATTAAAAAAATATACATATGGAAGCTTTTAATGAACCCTCCGCACTTACTGCTGTGGCTTCTTTCCATCGGCTTTTTGGTCTTCCTGTACTCGATTCTCCTAAGGTTCCTTCTGAAGAAAGATGTAAACTCAGGATAGCTTTAATTGAGGAAGAATTGGATGAATTGAAGGAAGCCATTGCCAGGCAGGACATTGTCGCTGCTGCAGATGCATTCGCAGATTTGCAATATGTTCTTTCCGGAGCTATTCTCGAATTTGGACTGGGCAGTAGATTTAAGGATTTATTTGATGAAGTTCAAAGGTCTAATATGAGTAAGGCCTGTGATTCAGAAGAAGATGCTTTACAGACCCGGGAGTATTATTTAAAGGAAAAAAATACAGAATCTTTCGTTGAAAAGAAAAATGGACAATATTTAGTTTACCGTAAGGATGATGGTAAAGTTTTGAAAAGCCTGAAATACTCTGAAGCTAATTTACATGATCTGGTACAGACCTGAAAATGGATTTACAGACAGCTAGATATATCGCTGAAAATTTTTACGGTTTGAAAGGAGCCATTTCTCATCTTCCCGGTGAAGTTGATTTTAATTTTAAAATCCATTGTGATGATGGTAAGCGCAATTACATTTTAAAAGCGAGCCCTCCGAAGGTAGATTTCTTATACATTGAATTTCAAATGAATTTGTTGGGTTACTTAAACCAAAACTCAAATATTGCTCCATCGATTATATCCAACCTGAGCCGTCAAACGCATTTTCAATATGAGGAGCAAGGAAATATGTATACAATCAGGGTTTTGAGTTGGATCGAAGGAACAATATGGTCACAACTGCAATGCAAGGAACCCTCTCACTACATCACATTGGGTGAAACCATGGGTAAAATAACTGCCGGGTTGTTTGACTTTGATCATCCGCTTGCCCGAAGAACTTTCCGATGGGATATTAGTCAGGCAATGTGGGTGCAATATTACCTTGATATTCATGCTGACGAGGATAAGGTAGTGTTGGAGCGTTGCATTGAGCTCTTCAGGTCAGTGGAAGGGAAATTGGCTTCGTGTCGCAAATCAGTCGTACATAATGATGCCAATGAAAATAATATCATTTGTCATCAGGATAGAGTGAAGGCTGTTATAGATTTTGGTGATGCAATATTTACACAAACCATCAACGACGTAGCCATTAGCATTACTTATGGATGCATCGATGCAAAGGATCCTCTTGAAGCTGCCACTTATATTCTTAAAGGTTATCACAGTGTTTTTCCTTTAGAAAGAGATGAAGTGGATATATTGTATGAATTGATAAGTGCGCGAATGATGATCAGCCTGACCATTAGTGCTTTGAATCGTAAAGAATTTCCAGACATTTCTTACCACCAGATCAGTACAAAAGGTTTAAAATCCCTTTTGAATAAATGGCTTTCGATACATCAGGATTATGTCAGGGCTTGCTTCAGGCAGGCATGTGGATTTCAGGTATTGGATCAGTATGACGAGGTTATTTCTTTTTTAAATAATAATAAAGTTTCTCTTGATCAATTTTTTGGTAATGGGAGCAGTTTCAATGCGGTCCATATACCTTTAGATATATCCTCTCAATTACTTGGATTACCGGTTGAGTATAATGATCCTGTGAAGCTCCAACATCTCATTGATGAATTTCTTGTAAAAAATGGAGCTGATTTGGCTTATGGAGGGTATTTTGAAAACAGGGCTTTTTATGTTACAGATGAGTATAAAAGAGATGGTATAGGTGGGTGTAAATACAGAACCATTCATTTGGGGGAAGACTATTGGTTGCCTTCAGGCACACCTGTAAAAGCCCCTTTGGATGGAAAAGTCTTTAGTATTTGGAACAATGCATACTACAAAGATTATGGGCCAACCATTATTATGGAACATTGTACATCAACGGGTGTGATATTTTATTCTCTTTATGGTCATTTGGATGTTGAATGCATGCAAAGACTACAGCCAGGAGATATGATAAAAAAGGGAGATGTATTGGCATGGATTGGTATTCCGGAGGAAAATGGAGGCTGGGCTCCTCATCTGCATTTTCAAATCATCCTGAGTCTGTTTGGCAATTCAGATAATTATCCAGGAGTATCGCTTCCCGAGGTTATGGATGTATGGAAGTGGATTTGCCCTGATCCAAAATCTCTCGTTGATCTCGCACCATATCCCAAAATTATGAATAATTCAGAAGTTCATTCCTGGTATACGAGGCGAAATCAGGTTTTAGGTAACAACCTTTCACTGTCTTATGACTCGCCTCTTTATATTATTCGTGGTCAGGGTGAATATCTTTTGGATTATTATGGCCAGTCTTATTGTGATTTTGTCAATAATGTAGCTCATGTGGGGCACGAACATCCCAGGGTTGTTCAGGCAATTCAGCGACAAGCATCTATTCTGAATACGAATACGAGGTATCTCCATCCATTGATTATCGAATATGCAGAGAGATTATTATCATATTTTCCTGAAGAATACGACAAAGTCTATTTTGTAAATTCAGGAAGTGAAGCCAATGAACTGGCGATGCGAATAGCCTATATGTCGACAGGAAGCCGCCATATGGCGGCTCTAGAGATGGGGTACCATGGCAATACAATGGCATGTATGGATGTCAGTTCTTATAAGTTTGACAGGAAAGGAGGAATGGGTAAACCTTCTTATACTCATCTTATTCAATGGCAAAATCGTCCGGACCGCAATGAGGATGAAGAGGTTTTTGTTAAAGATTGTACTTTTCAGGATCAACTGGAGACACTGTTGAAAAGTTGGGATGTTTCAGGTTTACAACCTGCTGCATTCATTCATGAATCTATATTGAGCTGCGCAGGCCAGGTGATGTTGCCTTCATCCTGGTATCAATTGATTTACAGAGCCATGATCGAGCGAGGTGCTTTGACCATTGCTGATGAAGTACAGACAGGATTCGGAAGAGTTGGGAGTATGTGGTGGGCCTTTCAACTTCATGGGTTACTTCCCGATATGGTTACCTTAGGGAAGCCTATGGGAAATGGCCATCCTATAGGTGCTGTGGTTTGCAAAAAAGGGATAACTGATACGTTCTCGAATTCAGGGTTGGAGTTTTTCTCTACATTTGGAGGTAATCCTGTCAGTTGTGCTGCCGGAATGGCCGTTTTGGATGTTGTAGAACAAGAAAATCTGAAAGCACTTGCACATGAAAATGGCCAACAGTTGAAATCCGGCCTTTTGGAATTGAAGGAAAAATACCTAGCCATTGCTGACGTTCGTGGAGAAGGTCTTTTTATAGGTGTCGAATTCAGGTCTGATCATCAACCGGATTACGTATTGGCAAATTCAGTAATTCAAAAAATGAAAAACAGAAAAATCCTTTTATCATCCGATGGGCCTTACAATCAGGTAATTAAAATGAAACCCCCACTTTGTATTTCCATAGAAAATATTAAAACCATGCTTGAGTATTTTGAGATGATGTTACATGATCATGCATTGGGAAAAAAATAGAAAGAAAGTTAAACCAATAGCATAATTTAGGTTCTCTACTTGCTTTTAATGCGTTTTTTCATTACATTAGCAGTGTGTTAAATCTAAGGTCGGATCTTCCCTAGCAAAGACTATGTTTGTATTTGGAGTCAGATTCACCTGCAAAACAAATCTTGACAATGGAGAATATTGAAGATTCCTTACAATATTACTTTGGGTATAATGAATTTCGTCCTATGCAGAGGGATATTATCCAATCGGTGTTAGACGGCAAGGACACTATAGCGCTACTCCCAACGGGTGGAGGTAAATCTATATGTTATCAACTACCGACTTTGTATGCCCGGTGGAAAACGGTGGTGATCACACCGTTGATCGCTTTAATGGAGGATCAGGTGATGTCATTGCAAAATCGGAGGCTGAATGCATGGTCTTATCATTCAGGACTTTCAATACATCAAAGTTTGGATGTATTGAAATCTTTCAAAGAAGCGGATGTAGGTTTGCTGTATTGTTCTCCTGAACGACTGATGAAAGAAGAATTCCAAGGGTTTTTATTTGAAACCGGAATTGATCTCATGGTTGTGGATGAGGCTCACTGTATTTCCCAATGGGGTTATCAGTTCAGACCTGCATATTTACTATTAGGAATTATCCGGACTTCCATGACAACGGCTGTTTGGATGGCATTGACAGCGACAGCAACTTATTCAGTGTTGGAAGATATCAAACGTATTTGTAGAATGGATCCGGTAAATATATACCGGAATTCTTTTGAAAGAAGTAATATTTCTTTTCAAGTGTACAAAGATTTGAATAAATGGAATGCAATCCCATCACTAGTACGGCAAGTAGAAGGATCCATAATAATATATTGCCGGAAAAGGAGGAAAACCCTTGAATGGTCCAGATATCTCAGTCAGTGTGGATTGTTATCGGCTGCATATCATGGAGGCATGAATTTTAATGAAAGGAAGGAAGCTGCCGATCTATGGATGGACGGAAAAGTAAAGATAATGGTGGCTACAAATGCATTTGGGATGGGCATTGATAAGCCCGATGTGAGACTGGTCATACATATTGATATGCCTCCTAATATTGAAGAATACTATCAGGAAGCGGGAAGGGCGGGCCGTGATGGTCTATCTTCAGAAGCTGTTTTTATTTTGAGTGAACAGGAAATCATCCGGACGATTGTTAACAATAGTAGGTATCAAGCTTCGGTACCATTATTGAAAAAGTTGTTTTCTTCAATAATAAAGTTTTGTCAAGGAAAAATGGATGAAGCAATTCCATTTAATCTCAAATCTTTCTCTGATCAAAATAGGGTGCATCCTCTACTATGTTTAGATGGTTTAAAAAAGTTAACCAAAATGGGGAATGTTTACTTTTCATCAGGATTAGAGTCTCCTTCAAAGTTGAGATTTAACCCAGAGGTATTAAAAGATTTTTCCCTGAGGAATGCAAATGAGGAATACCTTAACCTTGCTTACCACTTACTGGTTCGGTATGATCATTTATTTGATCACTATGGATTGATCTCTGAAGATGAACTTTCAGATTATTGCGGTATCTCTGTGGAAATGTTACGTCAACATTTGCAAAGACTCAAAACCGAAGGAATTATTGACTACCAACCCGGAGCAGATTCACCCGCTATCAGCCTGATTTCTGTTCATCTAGGTGAAAATGACCTGAAGTCGCTCAATTCCATCTTAAATAAAGAGTGGGAAGGAATGATTCAAATGGCTACTTACCTGATTTCGGATCAAAAATGCCGGCAGCAAACCATTTTAAATTATTTTGGAGAAATGAGCAGTCCCTGTAGACAATGTGATGTATGTATGTCGGAAGGATACTTCGAAGACAATGTTTTACATTGGGAGAATATTTTATCAATTCTGAAAAATGAAGGTAAAATTTCATTGCATAATAAAATACGGGGTTCACTATGGGTCAGACGAAAATATGCAGAAAAACTTTCATTTCTTGAACAGGAAGGAGAGCTGCAATGTAAAGACGGTTACTTATATTTATAATGGTTTTGTTTTTTATTTCTATAAAAACCGGAATTTGTCCGTTTAACTCCTATATGAAAAGACAGTCCCAGGATAAATCCAAAAAGATCCATGTTGTTTTTGTAGTTACCAACGACATGGTAACTGATCGCCGGATGGACAGGATTTGTAACAGTCTTTATAAACACGGGTTTTCAATAACTCTTTTTGGGATAAGATCTGAGGATAACAGAAACGGATTGAAGCGCAAATACCATACTCATCCCTGTCGCTTATGGAGTCAGAAGGGGCCATTATTTTACCTTGAGTTTAACGTCAGAATGTTGATTAAACTGTTATTTACCCCATTTGATGCTGCTTGCGCAGTTGATACGGATACATTGCTTGCTGTGCGCGTGGCCACTTGGATGAAGCGAAAGAAAATGATATTCGACGCTCACGAATCGTTTATTGAAACGCCTGAATTATATAAAAGACACTGGGTAAAAAGTATTTGGAAGGTTATTGATTTTTTATTTGCCAGAAGATTATCTGCAACCTATACAATAAATGAAATGATGGCAGATCGATTGAGCAAATACTACGGTATACCTTTTGAGGTCATACTCAATGTTCCTGAACTTGATGATAAGCCAAAATTGGAAACAACACCATCTAAATCCATCGACCCTTATATATTGCTATATCAGGGGGTAATCAATCAGGGACGATGGGTTGAAGAATACATCAGGGCATTGGCATATTTGCCGTTTTGTCACTTATGGTTGGTGGGGGTGGGTGATCTTTTTGATTCTTTAAAGAAATATTCAGAACAGCAACCATATGCTTCGCGTATACATTGGTTTGGGAGGGTGGAGCCCCCCCAATTGAAGGACATTACCAGCAAGGCATTCATTGGATTAAATGTCTTATCTGAAAATAGTCAAAGTTATCACTATTCTTTGGCCAATAAGTTTTTTGATTATATGCATTCCGGAATTCCGTCAGTGAATTCCCCGTTTCCCAATTATAGAAGAATAATAGAAACTTATCAATGTGCAGTTTATCTTGATGTTATCACTATACCCTGTTTTGTTGATTGTATTCAACGAATGATTGATTCACCTGAAATTTATACAGGATTGAAGATGCATACCATTCAGGCCAGTCGTGATTTTAGCTGGCAGCATGAAGAGAGTAAGTTGATTAACTTGTACGATAGGGTATTAGGCCATTCAAATACGTTGATTTAGTCTCTATTCTGTAACTCATTGTCGAATTGATTCGGGATTGAAATAATTTTTAAATTATATTCGCAGGGATTAAAATTCTATATACAATGCAACAACAAAATTTAAAAGCAAATAAGCTCTTTCATTTTTTAATGGTATTGTGCTTGTTTTTGCCTTTGAGAGGCCTTGCACAAGTAGTTTATACAGAAGGTGCTAAAATTAAAAGAGATATATATTTTTTAGCTTCTGATGAATTAGAAGGTCGGATGACTGGAGAGAAAGGAAATCTTGTGGCGGCCCGTTATATTGCTGAAGAATTCAGAAAATTGGGTATAGTTAGTCCGGCAGGAGTAGATGATTATTTTCAGGTTATTGAATTTGAAAAGAGAATTCCGGCCAGGGATGGATTTATCAAAACTAAAGATACATTGCTCCACCATACAGAAGAAATACTAATAATGAGTGGAGCACAAAGTGCCGGAGAATACCCGTTGGTTTTTGCCGGACAGGGCTGGGCTGATGACGAAACCAATGATTATGAGGGATTGGATGTTCATGGCAAGTGGGTATTGGTCACTTTTGGTAAACCAGGATCCGTGGACCCCAGGGATGGTTTTTTTGCTTCCATTCAAAAAAGAGAGTGGGCAAAGGATAGAGGAGCTTTGGGTATGATAGAAATATACCGGTCATCTTTTCCATGGCCAATGATAAAACGCTTTCTAGGCAGAGAACAAACATCACTTAGTTCAGGTAGTTCCGCTTTAGCTGATTTTCAATACGTGCTTTCAGATTATGCTTTTTCAAATGAAATTGCTTTTCTGCGCAATGGAGAAGAAGTGAAAATTCAATTTGAAAACAGTGGAGTGAAGATTCAAAAATTGTATTCACCTAACGTGATCGGATGGATACAAGGCAACGATTCAGCTATGAGTGATGAATATTTGATATTGTCGGCACATTATGATCATATCGGTGTAGGAGAGGGAGAAGGTGATGTAATTTTTAATGGAGCCAGGGATAATGCTATGGGAACGGCTGCTATATTAGCAGCGGCGCGACATTTTGCCAAAAATCCTCCTTCGAGATCTTTATTGATCATTGCATTAACCGGAGAAGAGATTGGTTTGTTAGGGAGTGATTATTATGTGCGCAATCCTGTAAAACCATTGCACAAAGCCATACTTAATCTGAATACAGATGGAGCTGGATATAATGCAACTGACAGGGTGAATGTCATTGGACATGACAGGGTAGGGGTATTAGAAATATTAACGGAAGCAGCATCGAAGGCAGGCCTTGCTTTGTATGGAGATCCTGCACCTGAACAAAATTTATTTGATCGCTCAGACAATGCAAGTTTTGCCAGGATAGGTATCCCTGCACCTAGTTGGAGCCCGGGTATGACTTCGTTCGATCAGGAAATTTTGAAATACTATCACCAACCGGGAGATCATGCAGATACACTGGATTACGATTATATTGAAAAGTTTGTAAAGGGATATATTATTGCGGTGGAGAAAATTGCCAACTGGAATGAAAAACCACGATGGAGAGAAGGGGATAAATATGAAGAAGCTGCCAAACGATTGTATGGAAGTAAAAATTGAATTGTAAAATTATTGTGTTAATACAAAAGAATACGCCAGTATTTTGAAGAACTGATATCCGGTTTTCGGATCAATATTTTTTAGAATTACATCCACTTCTACAGTTTCAGATTGTTGTTTTTCCGATGAGTCAAAAATGACGTCGATTGTGCCTTTACCTAACGGAGGAATCGGATTACGTGTCCATTCCAGAGTTGAGCATTCACAGGCAGATACAATATCAATCTCAATGGTATCAGTACCAGTATTTTTAAATACATATTGAAAAATTTTTTTCTCTCCTTTTTTCATGCTACCCAGCACAATATGCTCCTGTTCAAAAGTCATTTCAACTCCGCCTTTGCTCTGAGAATACATACAATGGCTTAGTAGCGCAACGAAAATTATGAATGCTGTTGATTTCATTATTTTTTATTACAAATATCAGTATTTATACTCAGACAAAGTATTAATGAAATGTTAGCGAAGGGATAAAATACTCTTTTACCATTATATGAATCTGTCAACCTTTAATATAATCCTCATCCAACTTATACCACCTTTTTTAGTGTAAAAAGTTAGGTCATAATCAATTTATTTTCTATATTTTCAGTTTATATGGAGTGCGAAGGAACTATACCAATTGAATGGAAATAGATTCAAGCAAACTATACAACTATAATTTGATTGATAACTATACAATACTTTTGTTTAGCGTTAAAATTTGATTGGTACATTGAAAAAAATGCTCTTTGTTGCTGCAGCCTTAATTATACTGGTCATTTTATTTGTCCTTATCAATCGAAATCCTGAAAGTTTGCCAAATCATGAGCCTCCGATAACAATAAAAAAGGAATTCATGGAAGGGCCATTTATTTTCTATAAGGAAAAGGGTTTAGAACTTGTAAAGGCTCACGTGATTGGGAATCATGTAGAATTGATAAAGAATAGAATTGATGAAAAAGCTGCGTATAAAGAATTATACAATGTTCATTCGACACTTGAAGGAGTTCATTTTTCATTCAAAGTTCTACCCAAACATTCCGTTCCTTCGGATTTTTATCCATACACTTCTCCTATATTGGCCATTTCAGACATAGAAGGCGATTTTGAATATTTGAATAACATTTTAAAGTCGCAGGGTGTGATAGATAGTGAATATTCCTGGACTTTTGGTACAGGTCGTTTGGTAGTGTTGGGTGATATCTTTGATCGTGGAAACCGGGTTACAGAAACTTTTTGGCTCCTATATAAATTGGAGCAGGAAGCTGCTCTTGCCGGAGGTGCCGTACATGTGATTTTGGGAAACCATGAAGCTATGGCTCTTAGCGGTGATGATCGTTATTTACATCGGAAATATCGTATAATATTTGATAAAAATCGTGGTAAGTTTAAAGATTACTTCAATAATCAGACCGTACTTGGCCGGTGGTTGAGAACTAAAAATGCCATTGAAATCATTGGAAATATTCTTTTTGTACATGGAGGTTTAAGCATTGAACTGTTAGAATGGGGAGTTCCAATTGATCAGATTAATGAGTTAGTGCGCAATAATGTGGACGCGGATATCTTTAGGAAAAAAGGAGCAACTGCTGAGGAGAAGATGGTGATGGGAAGCTATGGTCCACTGTGGTATAGAGGATTGGTCGATGAAGATTTAGATCAAGAGGATGTTGACCGGATCCTTGATCATTTCGCTGTTGAGCATATAGTCGTAGGTCATACGGTTGTACCTGAAGTTACTATGCTTTATGATAAAAGAATAATAGCCATTGATGTGGATAGAAGGAACAAATCCGGGCATCAGGCATTACTGGTTGAAAATGGGATGTTTTTTAGAGTGGACACAGAAAGTAAGAAACTGCCTTTACATCCCATACAATAAATAATTTAATTTCTTTTTTGATGTTTTTGCACTGTTTTCAGAACAATCATCAGGAAATTTTGTGAATATTAGGAGAAATTTATGTTATTATTCATAGTAAAGGATAAATGACATTTCTATAATCCGTATCTTTATTATTACTTTATGAAAAGTATAACACAAAACATTTAAAGATTTCATAGTAAAGAAACATACTAAAGATTGAATAGTAATACTTACCATTGTAAAGAATTTAAAATGAATAAATTATGGCAATGATCAGAATGACATTTTATCATTTTTTTCTATGCTTAACTTTCACATTAATTGTAGGTTTTGGTTGTAAATCTGATAATGCTCGAATATACTCAAGCCTGGAAAGTGATCTCCCTTCATTTTTTTCAAAAATTTATGACCTGGACTCAATAACTCTTATTCTTGAAACTTCATTTCAATCCATTATGGACGATAGGGAAGAGGAAAAAAGTAGTTATCAGAAAGCATATCTGACAATCATGGGAGGGGGGAGCGAAGCTTTGACTACAGAAATTAATGTTCGTCCCCGAGGGGTAACCAGGAAGTCATTATGTGATTTTCCTCCACTCATGCTAAAGTTAAAAAAGAAACAGCGTGAAACCTTGGAAGTAAGAGATTCTGATAATATAAAAATAGTAACTCAATGCATGAATCAACCGGAATACCAACAATATGTTCATAAAGAGTATTTACATTACAAGATTTACAACACAATCACCGATCATTCATTCCGTGTAAAATGGCTTAATGTGATCTATAAAGACAGTAATAAAGAGTATGACGATTTTACCAGTGTGGGGTTTATCATAGAACCTACGGATGTAATGACCCATCGTTTGGGATGCTCATATGATGAAAATGATACATCTCCTGTTAAAAATCTAGATAAATCCGCATATAAGAATTTTGTTGTATTTCAATATATGATGGGAAATACCGACTGGAATCTATCAGAACGCCACAATATCCGAATGATCACATGTTCTTCTGCCACCGGACCTGTTCCTGTACCCTACGATTTTGATTATTCAGGCACAGTCAATGCTGAATATGCTAAACCCCATCCCATGTTACCCATTCAATCGGTGACTGAGCGCTTGTTCCAATTCAGAGGTCCTGCAGATGAAGATTTCAGTGAAAATTATGCATTTTTCAATGACAAAAAGGACGAATTCTTTGAAATCGTTCAGGAATCTTCTTTTCTCAATTCCGAAACAAAAAAAGAAATACTTCAATATCTTGAAGGTTTTTACAAAAATATATCTTCTTCGGAGATCATGAAAGCAGAGATCATGAAGGTGAGGAAGAAATCGTAAGTCTACCTCAGCAGGGGATGGTTTTACTGTTGTATATCCGTTTTGCCCCGGTATAGTTTTTCTGAAATCTATGTTTTTAAAAAGTTAACTTTAGTTACGGTTGTCCTGATATACCCAAATATATAATCCCGTTTCTGGGATATCGATAGAATACGACTGATTTCCGTTCATGAGTGAGTATTCATGATTTTGAATACCTTTAAGACACTGAACAGCATCTATATTAGCAATTAATTGCCACTTTCCAGTTCCTGGGAATTCAAAATCCTGCAGTGTACTCAAAGTCCTGCCGGTATTGATGACCACCGCTATTTTTTCATCAACAATATAACCAAGAAGACACTTTTCTTCCGGTGTATAAAAATGATAATAGCCTGGTGGGGTGGGAACATCAATCCTGAATACTTTACCTGTAGCAGAGTTGCGAAGTGTAATCAGGCCTTGCCAAAAAGAAACCATCCCTTTATAATCATTCGGCTCGTTTATTCCCAGATTTTCCCAAACGAACTGATTTGCTTTGCGTAAATTATATGAGTCCCTTTTGCCATGGATGTACACTTTTACTCCATTTTTCATTACTTTCACCATTTCAGTCAAAGGTGCATGTCCTTTACTACGCAGCATTTCTGATCCTCCATGTATGACAATTGGACCTAAGGACGTGAGAAGGAGTGTGGCAGCTATTTTAATCCTGCTTTCTTCCACCCCTTTGCGGCCATCCCAATCATAGAGCGCAAATTGATCTGCTAAAGCCCAATTGTCATGAATATCCAGGTAATTTATCCCACTGGTCGGCAAATGATCATCCGAAAACGTATTAGAAAGTGCTTTCATTACATTTTCCCGCTCCTCGAAATTTCCTCCTGCATAGCCCCTGTCCTTTTTTTTACTTTTTAAATTGAATACCGGTCCTTTAAATGCATTTCTGGAATCATCCTGAAAAAATGTAATGGGAGCATTGTGCTTATACCAGTCCCAGCTGGAATTGGATTCAAATTCAGAGTCATTGGATGCAATCCATGGTTCTCCATACAGGATCTTATCTATGCCAATAGCTTCCCTGAGTTTTATGAGGGTTTGACGATCAATTTGACCGGCCAGATCAATTCTAAACCCATCCAGGCCAATCTCTTCGATCAAATGTTTGCATTGATCAATCAACCACTTTTGAACCATAGGACGATTTTCAGTTTTCACTTCATTACCATATTCTCCTATATGTTCCAGTTCTCTTGTACGGTAATAATATATTTTGTCAAGCACATTGAAGTGGAAATACCAGTGACCATCCATATCCTCAGCTGTATGATTGGGGACGATGTCAGCAATCACTGCAATTCCCTTCTCATGAAAAGCATGCACTAGGTCGCGCAACTGATTTCTTTCTTCACCATGACCGGAATCTTTGGATCTGTATTTATTTTCGATGGCAAAAGCATGAGAAGTACGGTAGCCCCATTGGTAATTTTCTTCTGAAATGCCTTGTTCAATCATATATGGGTCATCCTTAAAGCTCTCCTTCCAAATGTTGTCCGGGTGGTGCATGTATTCCTGAACGGGCATAAGGTGAATAACATTAACGCCCAGATCCACTAAATAGTCGAAACCTATTTTTTCTCCATGACTATTGGTTAGGCCGGGCATAGCCATGGCTTTAAAACTGCCTTTCAATTCGCTCGATACTGGTAATGAGTCAGTGAAATCCTGAATGTGTACTTCGTATGCAATGACATCTTTCAATTGTGGAATGCCTCCGGACAAAGGTTTTGCAGGTAAAGTTTTCTCCCAAACCATACTTTTTCCCCATGCATCCATATTCACCCGGGCATAGGGATCGGAAATGTGTTTTGGAAGTGTTTCGTAGAAATGATTTCCAGGATCCCTGGGCCCATGGACGGTAAAGTCATAGAAGATTCCGGTCAAATTGCCTTGAACCGTAGTTTCCCAGACCATATCCTTATCCGCTTTCATTTCAATAGTCTGAAAAGGTAGCTTGTCATTGTGATTTTTATACAAATAGAGCTTTACCAAATCTGCTCTGGGTGAGAAAATTCTAAAATCGGTCACATTTTTATTTTCTCTGATATGGGCACCCAACACTTTTTGAGAGTAGAGCGACCTGAACCATCCATCAAATGTACAAAGCGTCCGTAGTTGAAGGTGGTTGATTTCTAAATAATGTATTCTTCTTTTATCAATTTCTTCATCAGTGATAAGCAAAGCGGTGCTTTCTTCATTAGGTAATATGTCAGCGATTGGAATTATATTGCCAAATGCATCGGTCAATCTGTAATGGGATTTTTGTACCGGTCTAGCAACACCTGTAACAGTGACCCAAATTCCCCGATTGTGTAAAATATCTGCTTTCAATGCAGGAAGGATCACTTCATGCAGGAAGACTAGATTATGACCTTTCAAATTCGGAGCCTTAGCCGGTGGATCTAACCACTCTCCTTCATTGATGCGAAATTTAAATTCAGCATGTGGCGGTATCATTTTAAACTCAGGATTTTCTTTTTTCAGATCCCATACATTCTTTCCATTTTTTGAGAGCCGCCATTCTTCAATGTCCATATCTGCACTCCAGTTCCTGAAAGTACCTGTAACAACTACCCTGTTTACGTTTTTGATATGATAATCTTTTTCATTGAAAACAAATACGGTAGTGTCTCCACTGACTTTATATCCTTCTATAGTTTGAGAAACTGCCATTTATGAAGTATTTCTATAAATCATTCACATACCACAGCCTTATGGTCATTCCATGGATGTATTTAAAATAAGACGTCAAAACTAATCATTTTGATCAATTTGTAAAATGCACTCCGTTTCACATTGGATAAATCAGAATGTAAGCAGAAGGAATCGATTTGGAATGAAAATTGATCCTTTTTTAATCCGTATGCCATGGTTTTAAGTTTTAATAAATTCTTATATGGTAATTGATTTATAGTAATTAACGCATTAGATATATTTATTCATTAAATAATATATTTTTTCTTGTATAAAAATTTGATTGTATAGCTAGTAATATATTAATAAGCTGCTTATATTTATCGCACGAACTTTTTGTATTATCATGAATTTTCAAAGTGTACCGGATATAAAGGTATTGATTCTATCATTGTTTATCTATCTAAATAACAATGCCCCGATTTATTCGGCCATTCCGAATATGATTATAAAAGATACCTATGGTGAGACCCATGATCTGGCTTCATATCTGGATGAAGGTAAATCCGTTATACTTAATTTTTCATCAACCTGGTGTAAGCCCTGCTGGAAGTATGAACAAACCGGAATATTAGAACATCTTTGGTATAAATTTGGGCCTCTTGGGTCAGATGAAATTGTGATCATTTTGTTGGAAGCCGATGCAATAACCTCCAGACAATGTATTTCAGGAATGGAAGGTTGTAATGATTTTACTTATGGCAACTGGAAGAGAAAACCATATCCTGTCATCAATCTTGAAGGTTCCGGGATCCAATTGGTTGAAGCTTTTGAAATTGAGCGCTATCCGACCATTATAGGGATATCATCCAGGGATTATAGTGTACAAAAGTTGGGACAATTGACCTTTGAAGGTTGGAACAATTGGATAAATGCCCAACATTATGCCATCCCAGGCGTATCTCAGGAGGAGGATCTCGAGTACCTTCGCCGAAAACTTACCAGTAAACATGATCCGGTTCTCGTTAATAATATGCAATACAGAAAATTTGAGAGAAATAGAGAAATTGACAATTCTAAAGTCAGGCAAATCACTATAATGCAAAACCTTCCTCAATGGACAGCAACTGAGTTGGACAATACAACAACTTTGGTAGAGGAGGATATACCCTTAAGGGTAAAGGTATTTCCAAATCCTTGTGTAGATTGGATACACATTCAATACAGCGACCCTGACAAACAACCGGCAAAAGCAAAACTTTATACAAGTTCCGGCAGAAAAATAATGGAAAAGCATCTGCCCAATAAATCACAATCTTTGCAATTGGATGTCAGCAGGCTTAAGCGGGGGCTTTATATATTGGAGATTGAAGGGACAAATGTGTTCAAATCTGAAAAATTATTTGTCATTCGCTAACGGATTTTCATTGCTTAGTCTTCTTCTGTCATTTCAATCCATTCTTTTATTTTCAACATACATTCTATAGGCGTCATATTATTAACCTGAAGCGATTTTAGTTGTTCCAGAATGATATTGGATTTCGGATCGTCGGTTTCAAAAATACTCAGCTGGTAGTAGGAAGGTGGCTTGATTGGGCTTAAAGCAGAAGGTTTAACTGTAGAGGAGGGAGAAGGTTGATCGATGGATTTTTTTTCCATTTCCGCTAATATATCATAAGCCCTTTGAATAATTTCCTGAGGCATACCCGCCATTTGTGCTACATGGATTCCAAAGGAATGTTCACATCCGCCTTCTTCTAATTTACGCAAAAAAATGACTTTGTCATGCATTTCTCTGGTTGCGACATTAAAGTTGCGAATTCGTGGGTATTTCTGAGCCAATTCATTCAATTCATGATAATGAGTGGCAAACAATACCTTTGGACGATATTGCGGATGATTATGGAGGTATTCTGCCAAAGACCAGGCAATGGATATGCCATCATAAGTTGAGGTGCCCCTTCCGATTTCATCAAGAAGAATCAGGCTTCGATCGGACAAATTATTCATAATACTGGCCGTTTCATTCATTTCAAGCATAAAGGTGGATTCTCCACTGCTAATGTTATCGGAAGCACCTACCCGGGTAAAAATTTTATCAACGATACCGATGTTTGCTGATCTTGCCGGCACATATGATCCCATTTGTGCCATCAGAGTAATCAGGGCAACTTGCCGTAAAAGTGCTGACTTTCCTGACATATTAGGGCCTGTAATCATCATGATCTGCAGTTGATCATCATCCATAAATATGTCATTAGGAACATACACTTCTCCCTGCTTGAGTTGCCTTTCGATAACAGGATGTCTGCCTTGAATGATGTCTATTGTTTTACTTTCATTAATTGCCGGTTGGGTATATTGATATTTGATGGCAGACTCTGCAAGAGCGTATAAGCAATCCAATTTTGCAATAATGTGAGCATTTTGTTGGATTTCGGGTAAAAATTCATTCAACTTCAAAATCAAACTCTCATATAATTGCTCTTCCAGGGCCTGGATTTTATCTTCAGCTGTCAGAATTTTGCTTTCAAGCTTTTTTAATTCGTCCGTTACATATCTTTCAGCTCCGGTAAGAGTTTGTTTTCGTATCCAATGATCAGGAACCAACCCTTGATTTTTGTATTTATTGGTCACTTCCAGGTAGTAACCAAAAACATTGTTGAAGCCGATTTTAAGATTGGCAATACCTGTTTTCAATGCTTCATTTTGCTGGATTTCTAGTAAAAGTTCCTTACTGTTTCTGATTACATTCCGTAAATCATCTAATTCCTCTGAAAATCCATCTTTTATTACATTTCCTTTGGAAATATGGTTGGGTGCTTCCTGATGGATGGCCTTGGTGATCAATTCTATGGGTGTTTGACACATATGTAGTCTTTCTCCGGTTTGCCGCAATCCAGGCTCTGATAGCTCGGTTAAAGTCTTTTTGACGGGCAAAATTGCCTCCAATGCATGAAGTAAATGCCAAACTTCTCTGGGTGATATCTTTGCCATGGCTAACTTAGAGCACAATCTTTCCAAATCTCCGATTTTTTTGACTTGTTTTGACATAAATGTGCGCATATCATTATGGCGTATCAAAACATCTACGGCATCAAGCCGCTGCTTGATTTTCTCCGAATGAATTAATGGCATAAGGATCCATGTTCTCAATAACCTTGAACCCATTGGCGTCAGTGTTTTATCCAGGATATCTAACAAAGAGGTCCCATCATGATGAAATGAAGAAACCAATTCCAGATTTTTGACGGTAAAACGGTCCAGCCATACATAGTTTTCAGATTGAATCCTACGAATCCTTGAAACATGAGACAATTTGTCATGATGAATGGATTCAAGGTAATGAAGTGCCGCACCGGCTGCAATTTTTCCCAGCGTAAGTTCTTCAACACCATAGCCTTTCAAATTAACAACTTTAAAATGATCCAGTAATTTGCTTAAAGTATAATCTTCAGTGTAGATCCATTCATCCTGTGTATAGGTATAGTACCGGTCACCCAGTAATTTTTGCGTATATTTCTTCCTGGACTTATCATAAATTACTTCAGATGGCGATAAATGATGCAGTATTTTCTCTATAGTCATTGCATTGCCTTCACTTACCAAAAACTCACCCGTAGAAATATCTATAAAAGCAATACCCATGTGATCTTTTCCTGCAAAATGCAGTGATGCTAAAAAATTATTTGACTTTTTATCCAGAAGGGTATCTTCGATCGTAATCCCTGGTGTGATCAATTCTGTAATTCCACGCTTAACCAGTTTCTTGTCTTTACCGGGTTTTTCTAATTGCTCACAAATGGCAACCCGAAAGCCTGCCCTCACTAACTTGGGTAAGTATACGTCCAATGAATGGTATGGAAATCCTGCCAACTCTATATCTGACCCGCCATTATTGCGGCTGGTCAATACAATCCCTAGAATATCAGCAATAGAAATGGCATCACTGCCAAATGTCTCGTAAAAATCTCCTACTCTAAACAATAAAATAGCATCGGGATGTTTAGACTTCATGGAGAAATATTGCTCCATGAGCGGTGTAAGTTTCTCCTGATTTTTGATTTTTGACATTATTTTATTTCCGGGTAAATATATCAAAATTACAAAATTATATATGAATAAATACTATGTGTAGGGTTATTTATATCCATATTTCCTATATTGGAAATATTGCGGATATGAATGCAAAATAATTAATTTGGAAATGACTATTTTTGCGCTTTATTTAAAAGTCACTTTCTACTGAAGTTGCTCTGACAATATGACGTGATTAAGTATAATTTGATAATAATCAATAAATTTAATATCTATCCATGAATTACGATTTCCAGAATCTATCTGCTTATGAATACGAGAGACTCAAAATGGCGCTTCCCTGGATCACCGTTTTGATTGCGGGTGCCGATGGTCATATTGACCAAGCTGAAATAAACTGGGCCGAAAAACTGACCCAAATTAGATCTTATAGCGGTTCCGAATTGCTGGAATCGTATTACATGGAAGTGGATGGAAGTTTTTCTGAAGTTCTGAAAAGTCTTATTGATGAGTGCCCTGAAGATACTGCTACAAGGAATGAATTACTGTATGAGGAATTAAAGTCTCTGAATCCAATACTTCAAAAACTTCATCCCCGAATGGGTAGCTCCCTATACAAAGACTTATTAAGTTTTGCAAAGCACATAGCCCAGGCATCTGGAGGTGTTTTGCGATTTTTCAGTATTAGTCCGGAAGAAAAGGAAGTGATGGGGCTGGAAATGATTGAGCCTATCCACTATGATGGTGATGAGGACTTACTCCATTAAACCTGTATGTTGGAGATTCCATTGTATTCGTAACTTTTTGTTAATCATTTGATTACAGGATATTTTGCTACTCTATTCATTGAGAATACAGATGTTCATTCTTTCAATGAATTAAGGAATTTGATTTTTCAATGATCTTAAGGATTTGTTTGGGTATTGGCATACACACCATGAATAATTTAATTATCTTTAATGTAAGTTTGGGTATTTTGTTTTATGTTTTCTGGCCATAAAATAGATAAAAATGTATACCAGAATGTTTTTGGGAATGTTGATGAGTTTTTCGATGTTCCTAAATGAAAATGTATATTCTCAAAGTGTAATAGTATCGGGAAAAGTAATTTCCGACCAAACAGGAGAAATACTTATTGGAGCCAACGTTTATAACCATCAGGCTCATTCTATCACAGACTATAACGGACAATTTAGTATTCAGGCACAAATCGGTGATACATTGGTTTTTTCTTATTTGTCTTTTGAATCCTTCCAAATATTGATTTTTGCGGAGACATTGGAAAGAGGGAGTTTAGAAATAAAGATGAAGCCATCATCGATGATCCTGCAAACAGCTACTGTAACGGGAAGCCGGTTTGAAAAGCGATTATCAGAGTCCACCGTTTCTGTTGAAGTAATCAAACCCCAATTGATTGAAAATACCAATACTGTCAGGGTAGATGAGGTATTAAATAAAGTGCCAGGTGTACAAATGATTGATGGGCAGGCTAATATTAGGGGCGGCTCAGGGTTTAGCTATGGTGCGGGGAGTAGGGTTATGCTTTTGATCGATGACATGCCCGCTCTCCAGGCGGATGCTGGGTTTCCCAATTGGAATGATATTCCAGTTGAAAACATTGGGCAGGTAGAAGTATTGAAAGGAGCTGCTTCCGCATTGTACGGATCATCTGCTTTAAATGGAATCATTAATATTCGAACCGGGATGGTTTCTTCTACTCCGGTAACAAAAATATCAGTTGGATATACCCATTATATGGATCCATCAGATCCACGAAAAAAGTGGTGGCAAGGAGAAAGAAATCCCTATGGCATAAATGCTTCAATTGTACATCGTCGAAGAGTGAATAAATGGGATTTAACAGCAACTGGTTTCTACCGTAAACTTGAAAGTTTCAATCAGGATACTTATGAAGACCGGCAGCGGATATCATTTAATGCTAAGTACAGAGCCAGTGACCGGTTGAATGCAGGAATTAACACACTTGTCAATCATTCACAAAGTGGTGATTTTTTTATTTGGGCTAATCCTGTAACCGGGGCAATGCAACCTTATCCAAATAATTCATCCGTTAGGGAAAATCTACGTATCATAATTGATCCATATGTCACGTTTCATGATGGTAAAGGGGGGCGTCACCGATGGCAGAATAGATATTTTTATATTGATAATCAAAATAATATGAATCAGAGTAATTCATCACATATGATGTACTCTGAATATCAGTACCAAAACAGACTGAGTGCCATCAATGTAGATTTTACAGGAGGTACCCTGATTTCACAAACATGGTCAGAAGCAGAGCTATTCGGAGATACGACCTTTTTTAGTACGAATGCCGCTATATATGGTCAGTTAGACAGGAAGTTTAGTGAGCAATTCAATATTGCTGTAGGGGCCAGATATGAATTCAACCGACATCGCAGTCCTGCGGAATTTATGGGTCAACAAGTGGGACAAAATGGGGTAGTAAAGGACGGCAGGACTATCTTCAGGGTGGGTGCTAATTATAAACTAAACGAATATTCATCGGTGAGAGCCAGTTGGGGTCAGGGTTACCGGTTTCCTACCATTACAGAGCGTTTTATTACAACGGAGTTTTCTGGATTTCGGATTTTTCCCAATGTCAATCTGATTCAGGAAACAGGCTGGTCGGCGGAACTCGCCATCAAACAGGGAGTAAGAATATTGGGATTCGAAGGATTTTTGGATTTTGCTCTATTTCACCAGGAATACCGGGATATGATGGAATTTACACTTGTCAATTTAGGTCAGGTAGGGTTTCAATCCCAAAATATTGGAAATACAGTAATCCGCGGACTGGAAATAAGTACATATGGAAGAGCTAAACTATTAGGCATACCGATTCAATTGTTTGGAGGGTATACCTATATGGATCCCTATTATTCTGAATTCACAGAAGCCATAAAAGGTGCTTCTTCCGTAGACGAAAATGTACTGAAATACCGGGCCAGACACAATTTTAAAATGGATGCCGAAGCCATTTTGGAGTCTTTAAATGTTGGTGTTTCTGTTCAGCGTACTAGTCATATGATCGCAATTGATGCCGCATTAGGGCTTCTTCCCGGTGCTGGAATAGAGCAATATCGTTCAGTCAACAATCAAGGGTTTTACGTATTTGATGCGCGTGTGGGATATAAAATCAATCAATGGAAAGTCTCACTTTTAGGAAACAATATCCTGAATAAAGAGTACACCTTAAGACCAGCCCTTATGGAAGCGCCCAGAAACCTCTCGGTGAGATTTGATTATTCTATTTAGTAAAATTGCTTTTTACAGAAAGGTTTCTTTTACAACAGCTTAGTATCGTGATTTTCTTCGTTATTGTTATGGTAATAAACTTTCCAATGATGGCCAGAAAATAAATATCATGTCTCTGAATAGTATTTCATTAATTCCCTTATTCATTGCCTTTTCAGGACTAAACCAGTTCTTCAAACCAAAACACGTTCCGGATACCTATTCTAATCAAATAGGTTCAATTGATCCCGTACCTATTGATCACAGTAGTTGGAATGCACTATTGAAGGTATATGTCAAGAATGGGAGAGTTGCATATAACGAATTGAAGAAAGCGGAATCTCAATTGGATAAATATCTCGAGACATTAAAAAAGAACCATCCGGATGATGCATGGTCAGAATCTGCTGCATTGGCATTCTGGATCAATGCCTATAATGCATTCACCATAAAGATGATTTTAGAGCATTATCCGGTTTCCAGTATCAAAGATATTCATGGAGGAAATCCCTGGGATGTGCTTTGGATTAAGATTGGAAAAGAGCTTTATTCTCTGAATCAGATTGAAAATGAAATTATTCGCGTTCAATTTAAAGAGCCGAGGATCCACTTTGCTTTGGTGTGTGCAGCCAAATCATGTCCACCTTTGGCCTCCGTTGCTTTTACATCAAGCAATATGGAATCCAAGCTCCATCAATTGACAAATTCCTTTCTGAATGATATGACCATGAATAAAATATCACCTTCAAAGTTGGAATTATCCCAGCTTTTCAATTGGTATGCGGAAGATTTTGGTGATCCTATTGAGTTTATACAGAAATATACAGATGTAAAAATTCAAAGGAAAGCAACCATATCTTTTATTGAATATGATTGGTCTTTGAATAATTAAAAAATGTCCGGACTGTTTATTCTTCTTCTCCGATAATTATAGCATCGTCGATCAGTTCATTACCATCTCCATCCAGGTCTTCATATCCCGCTGCTCTTGCCGGTTCTCTACGTTCGATGCTTTCATCCTTATCTTCTTTAATTGTAGTTTTCCCCTCCTTCATTACGTCATAATCACCGTCGGCAAATCGCGCAGCTTTGGCAAAAAAATCGTCTTTATCATCAAGCAATGAACCTTTAGTGTCCATGGTATCATCGGCAAAATCTTTTTTAGGCTTATTCTTTTCTTCTTCAGCCCATTTTTCAGCCCGTTCCATAGTTTTCTCCATTTCGTTCCCCAGCCGATTCATAACTTTTTGTGCTCTTTCTTTAAGTTCTGACCCTAACTCAATGGTTTTTCTTCCGACATTTTCTGAAAGATCTTTAGTTTTATCCTTGAAATCATCACTCGATTTAAGCACGGTTTCACCAACTTTTTCTGAAAGGGTTTTTGCTTTATCCATAGCTTTTTCGCCCTCATCCAAAATTTTTGATCCCAGCTTTTCAGTGAAATCTGCAGCCTTTTTTACACTTTCCTTTTCTGATAATTTTTCAGAAAGACTTTCAAATACATCTTTGCTTTTATCAACAACAGATTTACTTTCTTTAAGAAATGCATCTCTCAAACTCGAAGACTTATCATCGGTTGAATCTAAAGGTATGTTTAGCTCCTTTTCTTCTGAAAATAATTCATCTTTCCTTTCTTTGATATGGTCGGTAGATTTGTCCAAAGCGCTTTTAGTTACCGCTTTCTTAGCAAAAAATAATTTTTTTAAATCAGACATAAAACCCATTTTCTGATGATTTTAAAGTTATAAAATTGCAAGTATTACATGCTTATACTATAGATCCATTTTTGCATAATCAGGAGTTGTATCGCTTGAATAATGTTTTATACAAACAGATTACTGGTTAAACATAGTACAATATATATAAATTTCATAAAAGTAAATTATGTGAAAAGTTGATACATAATAATAATACATGATAGATTTCCATTTTTGATTTCCTGGACTGCTCCCATCCATCTTTTGAGTCATTTTTAGATGGACAGTTAATGATCATGAATTATACTGTACTGACTATTGAGATAAACTAATGAATATAGATCTTTCAAGATTCAATGTATCAAAGATTATTTTCTAATTTTCTCATGATTTGGAAGAAATTATCATTTGTGTGTCTATATATTTATAGTTTTAAAATCTCCTATCAACGATTTAGACCATATTTGATAAAATGGTGACAAGGGTAATGGTTTCGGGATGTTTTGTTTTAATTTGTAAATCAATTTATTTTTCCAATAGATAAGCAATATAGAGGGAGTATGAAAACGGAAACACAAAGAAATATCTATAGTACCTTAGAAAGACTGGAGTTATTGAGAAGTGCAGAAAAGCAGTATCAGGTAACCAAATCAGAACTTGAAGAGGCAGAAGAAAAACTTGCAGATTTGAGTAAAAGAGCAGAAAAAGAACTCAATGACATTAAAAAACTGGAAGGACTGAGCATACGGTCCATCTTTCATAGAGCCCTCGGGAGTAAAGCCAGACAAATGGAAAAGGAAAAACAGGAGTATCTGGAAGTTTCTCTTCAATATAATGAATATTTGAAACAGATTGAACTGATGGAATATGAACTTTCGCTACTTGAAAGGAGAACGGGAGAAATTGCACAGGTCGAAAAGGAGTTGGAAAGCTTAAAAAAAATCAGAGAACAGGAGATTTTAGAAACTCCAACTTCTAAGAGGGAAGAATTGCTGGATATTCACCGAAAAATGGATGAAAGTAAGAGATACAGTGTTGAACTTACGGAAGCGCTTAGAGCTGCTGAGGGAGCATTAGACAGCCTGATGCTGGTAAAGAATCATCTATCCAGAGCTCGAAACTGGGGACACTACGGTCATCCTCATCAGCATAAGAGACAAAGTGCTCATGTGAGGAGGACTTCTGTAGACAGGGCCATAGATGAAGCAAGGCAAACGAATTATCTCATACACATATTTGTGCGAAAGCTTGAGAATGTTGGGGTAGATTCTTATGGTCTTGATTTCAAACTTGAAATATTTCATGGGTTTTTGGATATGCTTTTTGCTAATCTCATTTCCGACTGGATCATACAGTCGCGGATAAAAAATGCTATGATAATGGCAGAGGAAACCGAAAAAAGAATCCGTTTGATTATTGGTGTGCTCAAAGAGGATATTGATATTGAGAATCAAAATGGCAGGCATCTGGAAAATCTTAAAAATGAGATTTTAACCCGTTAAAGGAATTACACTTTTATGATTTCGAAAGAAAGATCAGAACTTTTTAAAAAGGTCATTGCCAGGAGACAACACGATTTGACCATAATTTTGGAAAACGTCCATGATCCTCACAACATAGGCGCCGTCCTGAGAACTTGTGATAGTGTTGGAGTAGGAGAAATCTTTGTCATTATTACAGATCAAAGGATTGAAAAAATACGATATAAAGAGGTGGCTTCATCTTCTGGTGCTGGAAAATGGGTAGTGATTCATTTATTTGATAGTGTGCAAGATTGCATTCGCGAAGTTCGAAAAAAATTTCCCACCATTTTAGCTACTCATTTATGCAATGATTCCGTCTCACTCTATGATCTTGAACTTACAATGCCCGTCGCACTGGCTTTTGGCAATGAAAGCGAAGGGCTTTCAAATGAATTGGTAAAAAATTCGGATTTGAACTTTAAAATCCCACAAATGGGATTCGTTCATAGTCTGAATATTTCAGTTGCCTGTGCAGTCAGTTTATACGAAGCATTCAGACAAAGGGAAATAAAAGGTTTTTATAAAACTGCATTTCAGGAATCAAATCCCTTGCACCACTTACTTTATAACCATTGGGTAAAAATACACCGGAACCTTCCCGGATAGTGTCAATTACGCTTCAGATAAATTCAGCTAAGGCAGTGCGTAATCGACGAATCGCTTCCTTCAGTTGGTCTTCACTCGCAGCATAACTCAGGCGAACGCACTGATCATCACCAAAAGCAGCTCCTGACACCATAGCCACCTGTGCTTCTTCAAGCATAATCTCGCAAAAATCATCCGCATCATGAATGGTATGCCTGCCATTGGATTTCCCAAAAAACTCACTGATATTAGGAAAAATATAAAAAGCCCCCTGGGGTTGGTTGACAATGAGTCCTTTAATGGTTGCTAGCCCGTCAATCATGAGTAGTTTTCTTTTTTCAAAAGCTTTGGTCATCGTCAAGGTAGGCCCAAGGTCAGATAACAATGCCAAAGCTGCAGCTTTCTGTCCGAAAGAAGTAGCCCCGGAAGTGGATTGTCCCTGAACTTTATTGCACGCTTCTGCCAGCCAAAGTGGAGCGCCCATATATCCGAGCCTCCAACCAGTCATTGCAAATCCTTTGGACATGCCATTGACCGTGACTGTTTGATCTTTGACAGAGGGTAAGCTACCTATGCTAAAATGATTACCGGTAAAATTGATGTACTCATAAATTTCATCAGAAATTATAAGAATGTGAGGGTATTTTGCACAAACTTGTGCCAGTGCTTGTAGTTCCTCCTTTAAATATACACTACCTGTGGGATTACAAGGTGAAGAAAATAAAACTGCTTTGGTTCTTGGTGTAATGGCCTCTTCTAATTGTTCTGGAACCACTTTAAAGTCCTGTTCAATACCGGCATGGACTGGGATGGGTTTTCCACCGGCAAAAGCAACAATTTCATAGTAACTGACCCAGTATGGAGAAAAAATGATGACCTCATCTCCACTGTTTAATAATGAAAAACAGATATTCGAAATACTTTGCTTGGCCCCATTAGAAACAACGATATTGCCAGGAGTAAAGTGCAGATCGTTGTCTCTTTTAAATTTTTCGACGATGGCTTCCTTAAATACCTGCAAGCCCGTCACTGGTGTATATCGTGTATACCCTTCATTCAATGCTTTTTTTGCAGCATCAATGATATGCAGCGGGGTATCGAAATCTGGTTCTCCAAGGCTCAGGCTGATGATGTCCAATCCCCGGCTTTTCAATTCCCTGGCCTTTTGCGCCATGCGTAATGTGGCAGATTCAGTCATAGCAGATACCCGGTCGGAGAGCAGTGATTGATACGATTCTATCATATAAATAAGTATTAATTGGATTCTTTTGAAGCTTTTAAAGATCTGTACCTGAAGTATTCATAGCTGGAAAATAGTACAGCTGTAAACATTAAATTGGAAAAAAGGGAATTTTTAAAAAAAGGTAACGCCAGTGTATAACATAAGATAAGCCCGTTGATATCTTTAGTATAGGATGAGGAGTGGATCCAAACACCAAAATTACTGACAACAAAGAATACAAGTGACCCGCTCAAAGCAGCAATAAATACTCTCTTTATTTGTACTTTGTTTTTTAAAAATCTACCTATAAATACGATTAGAGCCAGAGCAATGGCCCCATAGATCATATAATTACTAAACCAGATAAAACCGGCATCTGTGGGATAAAAAGATCTGTGAATGACATTGTTCAGGAACAAATCAGTAATGTAAACTGATAATATGGGAATAATAAAGGCTAAATACCTGGATGACAAATAGGCACCGGCAAACAATGCGATGGATTCTACTGCTGTAAAGTTCCATATATGAGGAATCAATCGACTGACAACGGCTATGAATAACAATCCAAAACCCATCCATTTAATTTTCTTTTCTACCATATTTTTTTGCTTTGTATTAGCTATGCAAAATTACAAAAATTCCAAACTTTAATCTTTTGAATTTATTTTGAAGTATAAGGAATGCTCCAAGAGAAGAAAAATAAATATCTTTCCACCATGTTTTTATTACAACCGGCAAAAGGCAATCATTATTGGTACAGCTATGCGCTGACATTGATCTTTGTAATACTGGGCTATATACTTTTTCAATTGCCAATGACAGCTGTCATACTGGCAAAAATCGCCGGAGATGATAATCTCGATATATCCATGTTGAGCGATTTTGAGAAAAATCCTGACTTCTCAATGTTTGGAATAGATAGGAATTTAGGTTTGGCACTCATGATCATCACTTTTTTAGGCATTTGGGTGGGGTTGTATTTGGGAGTTAAGTTTCTGCATCGGCGCCCATTTAATACATTAATTGCTTCCGGAAATAATATCAGATGGAGTAGAATATTCTGGGGATTCGGGCTTTGGATGATCCTGGCTACAATATATACTCTAGGCGAATGGTTGTTGTACCCTGATAGAATTGTCATACAATGGGATTGGTCACGGTGGTTGCCATTATTATTGGTGGCCTTATTTATATTACCCATACAAACAACAGCTGAGGAGCTATTATTCAGAGGGTATTTATTACAGAGCATCAGTTATATTTCCCGGAGACCATGGGTTGGTATCTTATTGTCATCGGTTTTGTTTGGAGCCATTCATGGTATGAATCCTGAAATAAGCCATTACGGAGTTGTACCCATGCAACTTTATTATATTGGAGCGGGTTTGTTTTTGGCTTTGCTGACTGTGGTGGATGATGGCCTCGAACTGGCGATCGGAGTCCATGCAGCCACAAATATATATGGAGCAGTAATTTCCAGTTATGAAAAAGGTGTTATTCAAACCGATTCAATATTTATAACTACGGATTTGAATCCATG
>DAOLDB010000032.1:0-44637 GCA_035327565.1 Saprospiraceae bacterium | reverse complement strand
CACCGCCGCTATGGCAATGACCACCCCAATGCCATGGATCGCACTCTTCGCGAACTCAAAGTCATTGAAAATCTGGGGTTTGCTTCGTATTTCCTGATTACCTGGGATATTGTGCGCTATGCACAAAGTGCCGGATACCACCATGTTGGAAGGGGCAGCGGTGCCAACTCCATTGTAGCCTACAACCTCTTCATAACCGATGTAGACCCACTCGAACTCGACTTGTATTTCGAGCGATTTATCAATCCCCACCGCACCTCGCCACCGGATTTTGATATTGATTTTTCATGGGATGAGCGCGACGATGTCACCGACTACATCTATAAACGCTATGGAAGAGAGCATACCGCTTTGCTGGCCACTTATAATACCTTCAAAGGGAAATCCATCATTCGCGAGCTGGGCAAAGTTTTGGGCTTACCCAAGGCAGATATTGACATCATAGTTTCAGAACCCCTGGCCTCCGGCAAACATCATCCTTATGCGCGTCACATCTTTCGATATGGCAAAATGATGGAAGGATTTCCTAACTATCTTTCCATCCATGCCGGAGGGATTGTCATCAGTGAAGAGCCTTTACACTGCTTTACCTCTCTGCAGTTGATGCCCAAGGGTTTTCCCATTACACATTTCGATATGTACGGGGCAGAAGATCTTGGTTTTCACAAATACGATATTTTAAGCCAGCGTGGTCTCGGTCACATCAAGGATGCAGTGGATTTGATTCGAAGCAACCGGGGTAAAGCCGTTGACATTCATAATGTGGCCGCCATCAAAGAAGATGAAGGAGTCCGCGAGCAATTACGATCGGGGAAATGCATTGGATGCTTTTATATCGAATCTCCGGCCATGCGCGGTCTGCTTTCCAAACTTCATTGCGACAATTACATACATCTGGTAGCCGCCAGCTCGATTATCCGGCCAGGAGTGGCTCAATCCGGCATGATGCGCGAATACATACAGCGCTTTCATGATCCGTCTTCATTTTCCTATATCCATCCCATTTTTGAAAAACACCTGGGAGAGACCTTCGGAGTGATGGTATATCAGGAAGATGTTATGAAAATCGTACATCACTTTGCCGGGTTGGATCTCGACGAATCGGACATACTCCGAAGGATCATGACCGGCAAGAAAAAAAGCTCAGATACTTTTGCCAGGCTGCGCCAAAAATATTTTAGCAATTGCAGGGAGCGAGGTTATCCCGATGAGCTCACCCAAGAAGTGTGGCGTCAGATCGCCAGCTTCAGTGGCTATTCATTCTGCAAGGCCCATTCGGCCAGTTTTGCCGTCGAATCCTTCCAGAGTCTCTACCTGAAAACGTATTACCCCCTGGAGTTTATGACTGCTGTAATCAACAATTTCGGTGGTTTTTACCGTACGGAGATTTATGTCCATGAAGCCCGCATGAGCGGAGCCACCATAGAACCTCCCTGCATCAATCACAGCCATGTACTGACCAGTATCACAGACAAAACCATTTATCTGGGCTTCATTCATGTAGCTGATCTGGAACGCAAGCTGATGCGCCTCATCGTGGAAGAGCGACAAAAAAATGGAGAGTATCGCACCCTCAAAGATTTTGTGCGACGTATAGATATCGAAAAAGAGCAACTGGAAATCCTCATCCGCATTGGCGCCTTTCGCTTTACAGGCATGAACAAGTATGCGCTGATGTGGGAAAAAAATGCTGTATACAACCCCCGCTTATACTCTGCAGATATGGGCAAAACCCTTTTCGATCCGGAAGATGAAGATTATTCACTTCCGGCCATGGAAGAAGGCCCTTTCGAACAGGCTTTTGATGAAATAGAGCTATTAGGATTTCCACTGTGTTCTCCTTTCAAGTTGCTGGATGGCAGGTACCATAGCGACACCAATGCCCGCCGCATGAAGCAATATACCGGCAAAACCGTAAAGATGACAGGCTACTATGTCGTTCGTAAAGATGTAACAACGGTACAGAGAAAGTTGATGAATTTTGGTACCTGGTTAGACGAAGATGGTCATTTTTTTGATACTACACATTTCCCGGCTTCCCTTATCCGGTATCCATTCAAAGGCCGGGGAATATATATGCTGGAAGGAAAAGTTACAGAAGATTTTGGCTTTCCATCGCTGGAAGTCAGCCGGATGGTGAAATTACCATTGGTCAGGGACGAACGGTATTGATGAAAAAACATCCAAACGGATGGACTATAAATATCAAACCATTATAATTCAAACCCTGCTATCCCATACTCTCCAACAATCGGCCGGTAACGCGAAGAAAGTCCATTTCAGTAATGATGCCTACCAGTTCTTTGCCTTTAGTGACTGGAAGACATCCAATTTTGTTCTCCCGCATGAGTTTCATAGCATCCATAATGGTGGCTTCTTCAGTAATGGTTACAGGGCTTTGAATCATGATATCTTCGACAGTAGCTGTCTTTTTGGATCGCTTATTTTTTATCAGGTAGTGGATCAAATGTCGCGATGAGATCAAGCCTACCAAATTGCCCTTGGAATCTTCTACCGGAGTGTGCCTGATCTTTCTCCAGGACATCATTTCAGCTACCAGATCAATAATATCGTCCTTTTGAACCGTAAATATATCCGTAACCATAAAGTCAGAAACTTTCAGTGCATACGGGCTATAGCTTTTGAAGTCCTGAAGTTGCGGCATCTCCCAGGTATGGATGGGCTTATTGGCCTGCTGATTGACTATCATACAGGATGTGAGGGCTGTTAATGCCTCATCAGTAGTCGTTTTATCACTAAAATCAGTATATGCTCTCAAAAGCCAACGTGCACCGGTCATATGGCTGGTAGCCCTTTCTTCTATAATGTTAAGGTATTTGTCCATATCTTCAGTATCTATGTTTCTGCTCATTAATCCCTCGCGGGCAATAGGCAATAACTCTTTGGTCAGCAAATCAACAGCGGAGATTTTTTTATCATTCCACCATGTAAATTTTGTGTCAATTCCGAAACGGGCTGCTTTCAGAAAATTATCGCGTGTATCTACAAACTGCATTTTTTTTCTCATGTCAGGCACCGCATTTCCCATACCCACCATAAGTCCCAGCCAAAAACAGGCATTTGCCACTTCATCGACTACGGTAGGCCCCGAAGGCAATACCCTGTTTTCAATACGCATGTGGGGTTTGCCGTTTTCACTGATCCCATAGCAGGGACGGTTCCAACGGTATACTGTAGAATTATGTACCTGTAAAGCACGAAGTTTTGGTACCTGTTTGTTTTTGATCATATTGAGAGAATCCTCTTCTATATCTGAACTCAAAAGCACTCTGAATCTTGCGATATCTTCTTTATAAATATCAAGAATGGATTCATGGATCCAGTCTTTGCCATAACTCACCCTTGGGCTTCTTTCCCTCATATGATCATGCGTAGTCCGGGTATCTATCGATTGCTGAAACATAGCAATTCGTGATTCGTGCCACAACCTTTTTCCAAATACAATGGGAGAATTGGCTGCAATAGCCATGACCGGTGCTGCCAGTGCTTGTGCTATATTGTACATTTGTACAAAATTGTCTGGTGAAACCTGCAAATGCACCTGAAAACTGGTATTTACCGCTTCCAGCAAAGGAGAAGAGTGCTTAAGCAGCAGCTCATCAATTCCTGTAATTCTCAATTCATAAGCAGTGCCCAGCAGTTGCCTGTCAATGGCTTCCATCAGGGCTTTATATCTCTTCTTTGGTGTGAGATTACCCATTTCCAGATGATGCTTTCGTAAAGTAGGTAAAATTCCTGTCAGGACAAGGTATGCATCCAGTTCATCCAAAGATTTTTGAATGACTTCCAATTTGAAAGCATTTTCCTTTTCCAATGCAGAAAAACACTTGCCTTCAAAAAGTTGAGGATTTATGTTGGTTTCAAGATTGAACTTTGCCAATTCCGTTTCGACCCAGGGATGTTCAGCCAGTTTATCCAATGCTTCCATGGCGACACAGGCCGGTTTGTAAGTCTTTTTATACACCATCACCATCTCCTGCTCCGCCCCGATGCGTACTACGTCCTTTTCAAACCAATCATTTTTGAGCATGTAGTCTAAGGCATCCACATCTGCCAATAAAGATTTTACAAACTTTTGCATTTGCTGCCGGTCTGAAACCAGCGATACTTTTTGCTCTCCCATAATATTTACACTTAGATTTTAAACTTGAAAAATCCTATATGGCGAAAAAACGAAAACCCCGGAAATCCTATTATCCGCAAGCTTTTAATAAAGAGTACCCATTTCTTTTCAGAAATGAGCAACTCTTTGATCCATCGTCAAAATAGTAAAATTTTGAATCGCTCAAAAGAATTCTTTCTCAATTATTCGTTTATATACACAAACAGCTAAAGAATTGCTAAAATATTCTTCTACATTATCGAACCTGCCTGTATTCATCTGTATTCTTGGAGTTCTATTCACAGGTTTTTCTTGCTCTAAGGGAAGACAATTATTGTTTGAAGTCAATAATGAGATCGAATTTGTCATGCCTGGTGGCTTGAATACGATTGAAACGCATATTTTTATAATCAGAGATATTCCTACTCTTTTAGAACCCAATCTAGAACTATTCGGGTTGACCTCTATGGATCCTGTTACCGTCAATTCCACCAGGGCCACCCTATCCGGGAGTTTTCAATCTATCGATTACGATTTTATTGGTGAAATAGCTGTACGTGCACGTTCTGCCAGAAATCCGTCTTTGAACCGTGAAATGTTTTTCATGGAAAACATTCCTTTCAATCACCGGGGTGAATTGCAGTTATTTTCAAGTATTACTGATCTTACTGAAATTATGAAAGAAAAAGTTTTTGATATGGAAGTCAGAATCCGGTTGAGAAGCTTTGTGGGTCGCGATATACAACATAAACTTATCTTTAGTTATGGTGTTTTTTTATCAGAATAATGGATGACAAGAAGAAATATATGGTTGAGTTTGAAGTTCCTGTACCTTTTGCCGAGGAATTAAAAGCATTGATACCTGAACAGCAAAGTGCAGTATATAGCTTGTTCGTTGATGGCAAATTGCTGAACTACACCCTTTCATTGGATCGCACAAAATTATGGGCCCTTTTTATAGCAGATAGCGAAAGTGCGCTTTTGACTTATATCGATAAACTTCCATTGAGCCAATACATGAATTTTGATTACAAAGAAATTATGATCCATGAGGCTGTTCAATTTATCCCTGCTATTTCCTTAAATTAAGTCCGGAATGGCTGTAAAAAACCGGAAATTTGTACTCTACACTTTAGCGCTGATCAATTTTACACATATAGTCGACTCGATGCTGATCATGCCTTTGGGAGATATCTTTATTGAATTGTTTCAAATCAACGCCAGACAATACAGCTATCTGGTTTCATCTTATGCCATTGCAGCATTTTTTTCCAGTCTGGCTGGTGTATTTTTTCTTGATAGGTTTGACCGTAAAAAAGCGCTACTCTTTATTTACACCGGTTTCGCCGCCGGGACTTTTTTATGCGCTTTTGCCGAAAGTTATCCCATGTTGCTTTCCTTGCGTTTTCTTACCGGCATTTTCGGTGGTATGATCGGTGCATTAGTGCTTTCGATAGTCAGTGACCTATATCTTTTTAAAGAGAGAGGTCAGGCTATGGGCATATTATTTTCCGCTTTTTCTGCTGCATCTGCCCTGGGCATTCCTATCGGTATTTTCCTGGCGGCCAAAGGAAGTTGGCAATGGCCTTTCTTTACCATTGGCATACTCGGTTTTTTAATTGCTACATTCATTTACTTTATTTTCCCTTCAATGTCCGCTCATTTCAGTGAAGTGGATAAACATTTTTCATTCAAAAATACCATTAAGGCCATTACCCGCGATTTTAATCAAATGAAAGCACTTTCGGCAGCCTTTATCCTGGTATTAGCGCATTTTCTGATTATACCATTTATTTCTCCCTACATGATAAAGAATGTCGGTATGAGCCAAATGGAAATTTCCTATCAATTTTTTCTGGGGGGTGCCGCAACCATTATTTCCGCCCCCTTTGTAGGTAGATTGACAGATAAACTTGGTGTAATGAAGGTTTTTTCCGTCATGATGATAATTTCTTTTGTACCCACTTACATGATTACAAACATGGAATACATTTCTATCTATATTGCATTGACCTGGACTACCCTGTTCTTTATTTTTGCCAGCGGAAGGATGATTTCCCCTAACGCCCTTATCACTGCAGCAGCGCCCATATCTAACAGAGGTAGTTTTATGAGCATAAAATCAGCTTTACAGCAATTGGCCATATTTGCTTCATCGCTGATCAGTGGAATGATTGTCTTTATTGAAAACAACCAATACCTCTATTATGAATATGTAGGATACCTGTCAATAGGATTTGGTTTGTTGGCAATTTATGTGGTATCCAAATTACAGGTAGCAAAAGGAAATTAATTACTAAGTCAGCGGATTCTCCCCGGGTTTTGTTTCACAAAACTTGCCCACGAATGAGTTGACCCCGATAATCGTTTTTTACCTTTTTGATGGTAATGGCAAATGGCTGCTGCTAATGCGTCAGTGGCATCCAGGTATTTCTCTTTAATCTCAATTTTCAAGAGTGTGTTGAGCATGGAAGATACTTGTTCTTTAGAAGCATTTCCATTGCCTGTCACCGATTGCTTTATTTTTTTTGGAGAATATTCTGCAATATCCAGCCCCATTGTAATGGCAGCTGCAATAGCTACTCCCTGTGCCCTGCCCAATTTCAACATAGATTGAACATTTTTACCGTAAAATGGCGCCTCTATGGCCATGCAGACCGGCATATATGTTTCTACAATTTCCTGCAATTGAAGATATATTTCTTTCAGTTTGTCCTGATGAGTCTCAAAAGTTGTTAATTTCAAAACTCCCATTGTGATAATTTTCAATTGAATTCCTTCCACTTCCAATACTGCATATCCCAAAAGATTGGTGCCCGGGTCTACTCCCAATATTCTATAGTTATCGCCCAATGAAAAAAATTATTTAAAATTTTGTAAATGAATTAAAAACAAATAAATTTAAAATTAAATATATTAATTTTTTATCATTCATCCTAATCTTTCAAGACTTTAAGGCTTAAATCTAAACTGCCCGCAGAATGCGTCAATGCTCCTACTGAAATATAATCAACACCCGTTTTAGCAATTTTCCTCACGTTATGAATTGTAACCCCTCCGGAGGCTTCCGTCTCAACACGCTTGTTGACAATAGCTACCGCTTCAGACATTATGGGAATTTCAAAATTATCCAGCATAATCCGTTGGATCGGTGCTGAATCCAACACTTCATACAATTCAATAAGATTTCTGACTTCAACTGTTATTTCCAGGTTTAAATTATTCTTTAGGTTATACTCCTTTGCTTTTTCAATCGCTTTACCTATGCTTCCACAAGCATCAATATGATTATCTTTGATCATAATGCGATCATATAAACCGAACCTGTAATTGCTGCATCCTCCAATACGTACCGCCCATTTTTCTAAAAACCGTAGCAGGGGTGTAGTTTTTCTTGTATCCAAAATGGTGACAGGCATATCTTCTACCTCCACATGAAAACGACTGCTTAATGCTGCTATTCCACTCATACGTTGCATAATATTTAAGACCAGCCGCTCACTTTGAAGCAACGCCCTTGTATTACAGGTAACTTTAAATACTATATCGCCATAATCTACATCCTGCCCATCGGGTATAAAGCTTTCAAAAATGGAGTCCTCATCTAACTTTTTGAAAATAATTTCAGCCAACTGTACCCCTGCAATCACTCCTGCATCCTTAACGAGCAATTGAGCTGTGCTGATATGATTAGCCGGAATACAAGCCATAGAGGTGTAGTCACCGCCGCCAATATCTTCAGCTAAAGCATTTTCTATAAACCCATCGAGCTGAGCAACAGGGATGTTTTTCATAAATATTGATTTTTATTAAAACCGCAAATGTAGTATTTATTTAAAGACAGAAACAGACCATTCTTTTACAAACGGCATAAAAATTGGTCATTGATTTCAATACGAAAGGTTTAATTTCTTTCGTATACTTTCCAAACCTTCAATGGAAATGATGAAAAATTTTATTTGGATATTTATTGCTTTATTCTTTTGGAATTGTCGCCATGAGCCCAGAAAATTCATTCCCGTCATTGACGATATTTATGTAGACTTTAATGTTGTCCGATATGACCGGTATCTGGCAGAGTTGGATTTCAAAAACCCAGAACATAGTTATAGTGAATTAAGGGACAGCTTACCCGCTTTTACTTATTTATACTTTCATGAAATTCTTGGACTGGAAGGTTCTGACCACTGGGATCAGCCGGATTTTTACGAGCAATTCAGAGCATTTCGCGAAGATGAAAGGATTTCATTTTTACTGGATACTGTGACCAATATATTTGGAAATGATATACAATTTTTCAAAAATGAATTTACTACACCTTTTAAATTACTAAAATATTACTTCCCTCATTTTATACCTCCAAATATATATACCATTATTTCAGAATATGCTTTTCAACAATTTTTATTTGAAGATGAATTTGGTGAAGGGATCGGCATTGGGTTGGATATGTTTTTGGGGGAGGATTTTCCCTATCAGAAAATAGCGCCTGGAAATCCCGCTTTCTCCAGTTATTTGACACGTACTTTCAACAAAGATCATATTGTCAGGAAAAGCCTCGAATTAATTCTGGATGATTTGCTGGAACCCCCTGCCGGCAACCGGTTTATTGACATCATGATCCACCATGGAAAAACTTTGTATGTATTAGAACATGTGCTTCCCTATGCGCATGATTCTATTCTTTTAGAGTATACCACTGAGCAAACCCAATGGGTCAAAGAAAACGAAATCGAGATCTGGGCCTATTTCCTCAATGAGCAGCTTTTTTATGAAACGGATATGGTAAAAATCAATAAATATTTGTTCCCCGGGCCTCATAGTCCGGGAATGCCTGAGGCAGCGCCTGGACGCACTGGTAATTATATTGGATGGCAAATCGTTAAATCATTCATGAATAGGAATTCTGAATACACTTTGGCCAATTTGATTCAAATGAGTGATGCTCAAAAAATACTCGAAGATTCCCGTTATAAGCCCCGGCGTAAATGACCCTTGAAACTTCTTCAGCATGAAAGGAAAATATGTATTTTTAACCCAAAAAACTTAATGATGACAAAGCGAGCTATACCCCTGGTTGATTTATCCACCTTTGTAAATGGCCAACCCAATGATCGGAAACAATTTGTGAAAGAAATAGGCAAAGCCTTTCATGAAGTCGGTTTTGTAGGTGTGGTTAATCATGGAATCCCTTCTGACCTTGTTGATGCTTTTTATCAGGCTTCCAAAGATTTTTTTTCCCTTTCGGTAGAGACAAAGAAGAAATATGAAGTGCATGGTTTGGCAGGTCAAAGGGGTTACACTTCATTTGGAAAAGAACATGCAAAGCAATCCAAAGTGGCTGATTTGAAAGAGTTTTTTCAAATCGGACAATTTGTCGATCTGAACGATCCATTGAGGTCGGAATATCCCGATAATGTTTATATTAATGAAGTGCCTCATTTTTATGAATTGGGTAAAAGGCTTTATAAAAAATTTGAAGAAAGCGGTGCCCATTTACTTAGGGCTATATCCATCCATCTTGAATTGGATGAAAATTATTTTGATGACAAGATAGAGAAAGGCAACAGCATCTTGAGAGCCATCCATTACCCTCCTATTACGGAGGAACCGCAGTCTGCCATCCGCGCTGAACAGCATGAAGATATTAATCTAATCACCTTGCTGGTCGGTGCATCTGCCGGTGGCTTGCAATTACTCAATACAGAAGGGGAATGGCTGGATATCGTACCGGGAGACAATGAGATTGTAATCAATGTTGGGGATATGCTTCAACGACTTACCAATAATTACCTGAAGTCCACCACACACCGTGTTGTCAATCCACCTAAAAAAGAATGGCATCTTCCCCGCCTGTCCATACCATTTTTTCTACATCCCAAGAGTGAAATGAGGCTGGATTGTTTGGAAAAATGCATCACTAACGAAAGACCTCTCGCTTATGAACCCATTAGCGCAGGAGAGTATCTCGATGAGCGTCTGAGGGAAATCGGATTGAAGAAATAGTATTTTCTTTTCAAGCACACTCACTTGATAACCCCATGAAATTGTTGTAGTTTTGCCTTAAATTATAAAAACCATAGCATATGTTTCATTTATTATTTGGATTAGGGCCTCAGGAACTTATTGTTGTCGCAGTGATGATTTTGGTTCTTTTTGGAGGAAGAAAAATTCCTGAACTGATGAAAGGATTAGGTCAAGGCATCAGAGAGTTCAATAAAGCCAAATCCAGTATAGAATCGGAAGTTAAAGAAGGGATGAAAGAATTGGAAGAAGGAGAAAAGAAAAAATAAGCGTTTCTGAATTTCCTTTTAGAGCAAGGCATGCAATGATTTGTGTGCCTTGTTTTTTTTAGAGGTCATTCCCCTATAATATCTACTTTGTTTTGGAAAGTGGGCGATACTGGACTCGAACCAGTGACCCCCTGCTTGTAAGGCAGGTGCTCTGAACCAACTGAGCTAATCGCCCGATTATGAACCCAATCGTTTTGGGAGTGCAAATATAGTTTTATGTCCCCGGGCTTCAAAGCTTTTTTTACTATTTTTTTAATACATTGAAATCTTGGGCTAAATTCCTTTTTCGACAAAAATAAATTCACAAATCAATGCATCGAACTGTAACAACTTTATAAAGTTTTTCGTCTCATGCTTTATAAGATAAATTATTATTCTGCTGCATTCAATTTCCAGGATGAAAACCGGTTTCATCGTAAATCACTAAAAATTTTTCAGGATCTGCTGACTACATCATGGATTACAGGATATCATAGGTAGTATTTTAACAATACTGGAAATATTTTCTAATTTCGCATCTATAAATATTTAAATTTTACAAAACATGAAATCCGCTTCCAACCTTTCTTTCACCTCCTTTTTTCTGTTATCTTTCAGTTTGTTTTTAGTCTTTTCTTGCAGTAATGACAAATCAACCTCCTTTGAGCCTGAAAAATATACCATTGAACAGTTTTTTGAAAATGTGCGTGTCCTAGGTGGAAGCTTTTCACCTGATAACAGCAGGGTACTTGTAAGCTCTAATGAGTCCGGTATTTTCAATGCCATGGAACTCCCTGTCGACGGCTCATCCGGCAGGACATTGACATCTTCTAAAGATGAATACATTTTCGCTATATCATATACTCCTGATGGACAAGGATTTCTTTATACTTCCGATCAGGGTGGCAATGAAATCAACCACATTTTTCTTTTAAAAGAAGGCGAGGAAAGCAAAGACCTGACTCCCGGTGCAAATGAAAAAGCAGATTTTTTCGGTTGGAAAAAAGATCAAACCGCTTTTTATTACTTATCCAATGGAAGAGATCCGAGTTTTTTTGATTTGATGAAAATGGATATGATCACACATCAGGCTTCTGTCATTTTTAAAAATACGGAAGGATTGTTTCCTTCTGCCATTTCGGATGATGAACGGTTTCTGGCACTTACCCGCCCTGTCACCACATCCTCCAATGAAATGATTCTGATAGACCTTCATCACGGAGAAAGAAAAGAATGGAAATATGATGAAAACAATCCGGTTTCTTATTCTCCGCAATTTTTTAGCAATGATAATGCTCACTTTTATTTCTTGACTGACGAAGACAGTGAGTTTCAATACTTATCATTGTACTCTTTGGTAACCATGGAAACCGGTGTTGTTTTCAAAACAGATTGGGATGTCTGGTATGCCTATGATTCATGGAATGGTAAGTATCGGGTCATAGGCATCAACGAAGATGGTAAAACAACCGTTAAACTTTTCAGCAATGAGACGGGAGATGAACTTGCTTTTCCTTCTCTCGATGGGAAAAGCGTGTCGGGAGTTTCCATTTCCAAAGATGAAAAAATGATGCGAATAACAGCATCCTCCTCAAGAACTCCCAGTGATTTGTTTGTGCACAAATTTGAAACAGGAGAAACACTGCGTTTGACCAACACACTTAACGCCTCTATCCGCGAAGATCAATTGGTGGAGGGGACAGTGGTAAGATACCCTTCTTTTGATGGTCTGAAGATCCCGGCCATATATTACAAGCCACATCAGGCCAGTTCAAAAAATAAAGTACCCGCTCTGGTGTGGGTGCATGGTGGACCGGGGGGTCAATCCAGATTGAATTTTGATGAGTTAATCCAATATTTAGTAAACCATGGTTATGCAGTATTGGCTGTTAATAATCGTGGAAGCTCCGGCTATGGCAAGTCATTTTATAAAATGGATGATAAAAAGCATGGTGAAGTAGACTTACAGGATTGTGTATATGGAAAAAATTATCTCCAAACTTTGGATTATATCGACCATGATAAAATTGGAATTATTGGTGGTTCTTATGGTGGATACATGACTATGGCTGCATTGACTTTCACTCCCGAAGAATTTGAAGTTGGAGTCAACATTTTTGGTGTCACCAATTGGTTAAGGACATTAAAGTCCATTCCTCCATGGTGGGCGGCCGCTCGAAAAGCATTATACGATGAACTGGGTGACCCCTTTAGTGCCGACAGTGTCCGTCTTCATCGCATTTCTCCTCTTTTCCATACCGAAAATGTGGTGAAACCTCTCATGGTATTGCAAGGCGCTAATGATCCAAGAGTACTACAGGTAGAATCAGATGAAATTGTTGAAGGAGTTCGGGCCAATGGTGTCCCGGTCGAATATTTACTCTTTGAAGATGAAGGTCATGGCTTCTTGAAAAAAGAAAATCAAATTGATGGTTATGGAAGGATACTTAAATTTTTAAATCAATATCTGAAAGGAGAAGTCACCCTGACCGATTAAAAAGAGAATCCTGGTTTATGCCTTTTGCCTATCAATGACTCATCTCCTTAATTGGATTGCAGTTAAATAGAATCTTATTAAACCACAGATTTAATTACAGGAATCATTGGACTGAATAAAATGCCTGTATCCATTCAGATTAACCTGATGGTTTGAAGAACCTAAATTGCCTATTTCTAGATGAGAAGTCGTTCCGTCTGATTTAAAAATGGATAAAAACACTTTATCACCCCTGGCAGATATTCTCCAGGTTCCTGAATAGTCATCTTGTGAAGCATAAGATAATATGGATGCCCCTCCTGACATGCCCGAAGAACTGGCCTTGAAATAAAAGGTACCATCCGAACACAAATCATAGCTCCATTTATCTGAAAAACCTCCTTCAGTTTTCAAATACAACAACTGTTTTCCTCTGAATGCCTTATCCCACTGCGATGCTTTGGAAGATTTTACTGGTCGTAAAAATTGTATCGATGCAGCTATTGACCTGGCAAAATCAAAAAATTTTTCTGCACTTTCTCCCCCAACTGCGATTGCAGCTATGGTTACCCCACCTTCATGAGGAGAAAATAATGATACTGAATATATAGAAATATAGTATCCTTTAACTATTCCACTCAAAGTTGCCAATACTTCACCGGATTTGCCTTTTTGACTTTTTGCTTTTAATTGGATTTGTTCCTGATCATCAATGAAATCTTTAATGTCCCTCTGAAGCTGGTCCTGACTTTGGTAATGATGTGGAGTTACAGTAATGACCATATTTTCATTGAGTGTCGAATTGGAAAGAGTAAAACTTCCTTCCTCTTCACCTACAGTCCAACGGTCCAATGAATGAAAAGTAAAGTAACCGAAAGGATCTGAATATTTTTTTCCGGATGAAGGTTTCACTTTGCCATTTGACTCCAAATGAGCATCAACAGCGGCTATATTCCCATGTTGTGTGGATGGATTCTTGTCATTTCCGGAAGTTTTTTCTAATTGAAGCGCTAATCCTTCACTCTCCATGTAATAAGCGCCTTCTACAAATCCAAAGTCAAGACCAAACTGCAAACCCAAATAAGTATATTTTCCCTGTAAAATGCCATTGATTTCTCTCGCTGAATATTCAAATTCCTGACCTTGCACTATAAATATGCCTATATATTCTTTGTTTGATTTTCTCAATATCAATTGAACTGAGCCGTCTTCATTACTGAAACTACCAGAATAGTCCCGGGATTGCGCATTTGTTATTACTGCCGAAGCAATGACAAGAAAAAATATGAAACTGACTATCCTCATAAACCCATTTTATATAACAATAGCTTTAAAGCATATCCTTTCAAATAATTCAACAATCTAAAAATATTTATTCCATTTTCATAACAAATTTTAGACAGGTTGACATTTCCTGTTTATTCAAAAACAGAAACGGCTCTAATAAATTTATACATCTGTTAGTTTTAGAATTAAAATACTCCGGCAAATTGACAAATTTGTTGATACATTGATTAAAAACCCATAAAAATTTGTTCCATTGAAAATTTATGACAGTGTAGATGATGGTGTAAAACACATCAAAAGCAATCAACGCGTTTTCCTTCACGGGAGTGCAGCCACACCTCTAATGCTGGCTCAGGCCCTGGCACGAAGAAAAAATGAACTAAAAAATGTAGAAGTGGTGGCTATATCCACTTTAGGCGATTTGCCTTTAGCCGATGAAAGCTGTGGTGAAGCATTTTTTATCAATTCTCTGTTTGTTTCAGCCAATATCCGAAAAACTGTAAATTCTGAAAGAGGGGGATATGTACCTATATTCCTTAGTGAAATTGGTCAGCTTTTCCGTTCAGGTATTCTTCCGGTACATGTCGCATTGATTCATATATCTCCTCCTGATCAACATGGATATTGCTCCTTGGGGGTATCTGTCGATGTTGCCAAAGCTGCTATCGATACATCACAATTTGTTCTGGCTCAAATCAATCCTAAAATGCCCAGAACACATGGAGATTCTATGATTCATGTCAAACAAATACATGCAGCAGTTTTTTCAGATCAGGACCTTCCCGAAGTGGATTATTCATTGAAGACTTCTCCCAAGGATATCCAGATTGGAAAAACCGTCGCAGAAATCATTGAAGATGGATCAACCCTGCAAATGGGAATTGGTTCAATTCCCGACGCGGTTTTATCTTCGTTGACCCATCATAAGGATTTGGGAGTACATACTGAAATGTTTTCTGATCGATTAATTGATCTGGTAAATTCAGGAGCTGTTAGCAATAAATATAAGAAAAAACATCCGGGAAAGGTTGTCACTTCCTTTGCCATTGGCACCCGTAAATTATACGATGCTATTAATGACAACCCCAATTACTCTTTTCATGAAGCTTCTTATGTAAACGATACCGCGGTTATACGTAAAAACCCTAAAGTGGTTTCTATCAATTCTTGCATAGAAATCGATCTCACCGGTCAGGTTTGTGCAGATTCCATTGGAACTTATCACTACTCCGGGGTTGGGGGACAAATGGACTTTATGCGTGGTGCAGCTTTGTCAGAAGGTGGAAAAGCAGTAATGGCCCTTACTTCTGTAACCCGTACTGGAAAGAGCAAAATTGTTCCAAGTCTTCAAACGGGTGCGGGCGTTGTGACTACCAGAGCTCATGTTCATTATGTGGTTACAGAGCATGGAATTACAAATTTGTATGGGAAAAATCTTCGTCAAAGGGCATATGCTCTAATGAATATTGCAGCCCCCGAACATAGGGAAGCTCTCCAAAAAGCAATATTCGAACGCTTTGGACGGAGATTTTATCCCGGGCTGTAAGCTATTAAACTATACTAAGTGGAAGTGAAATAAAAAGAAAGCTTCTTCTTTAACGAAGGCGGAAGTTCCGGCAAATGGGTGCGGGAAATCAAAAATGTACTCACATGATGCAGGTCAGCAAAAATATGATGTTTTTCAGCAGTCTTTTTCAAATAGTCATGGCCGGATGAACCACCAGTACCTGTTTTTCTACCTAACATTCTCATTACCATTTGTGCATGGCGATATCGCCAGGTAGTTAATAGTTCATCAATTTCTATCCATTTTGATAAAAACTGGTAAGGAAGCTGCAAAATCGGCTCCTCGCGATACACATTAATGAACAATGCGGCTAAGGTAGCTTCATAGGACAACTTAAGTTCCCCTTTTTGCATCAACGATATATAAAATGCTCTGTCAAATAAAATCCTAAAGTGATTTTCAGCATGTTCTAAAGCCTTTATTCTGTTTTCCTTTTCATCTTGTTGTAATATATGCGATTCCAATATTCCCTTCCTTTCCTTTTCATGGGATTTCTTTACAGCGGATTGGTAAGCATTCAAAAAGTGAAAATCTGAAATTTGTAAAAATGGTGTTCTTTCAAGCCAATTAGAAATCAGCATCAACAAAGATTTTCCACTTTCAAGGTTCAAGAGTTCTTCCCTTTTCTTTTCTACAAATTCATTGTAATAAGGAATGTTTTGATAATGATATCTTTCTGAATACTTAAGTCCGAGTAGTACTTCCATTTTCCTGAACTGAAAACTTTGAAACCCTGATGCAGGAAATAAATAATGCCGAAAATCCAGAAAATCCAATGGAGTCATTGTCTCCATGATTTTAATCTGTTCAATCAATAATTGCATAATAGTGATCACCCGATTCTGACGACCCACGGCTACCCCAATCCTTTCTTCATCCACTTCATTATTATTGAACATGAAATGGATCGATTCCATTTCGTGAATGATTTGCTTAAACCACAATTCATATACCTGATGTGTAATGATAAAAAGCATTTCTTCGTGAGCCTGAACACCATGCTCTTCACTTTTCAGATTTTGAGCTTTGAGTATTTTTTCCAATTGTAAATACTCCTCATAATGAATGGACTGGTATTTCATGTATATTATTTTAACGATACATATTCCTCAATAATCAGGAACTATAGCAGATAGCACCTTTGATGGCCAATTTAATCAATTCTTTGTGAAATGATAATGATAGCAGTTTTACAACCTTCACCAGAATGTCAAAGCTCAAAGACAACAGAATTGGAAATCAGAAAAAATAGCCTATAGTTGTTACATGACAGGGTATATCATTCTTCTGTAAATTGCTATTAAGAAATCCTTAGTTGTGTCCCGCTTCTTCTGAATGCTCTTTAAATACCTCTTTCTCATCGGGAAAAGGTCTGGCCCCAATGAGCTTTTCCACATCAGATTTCAATATCACTTCTTTTTCTAAAAGTGCCTGAGCGAGGGTATTCAACTCTTCCCTTCTTTCTATAAGTAAATTCTGAGCTCTCTGATATTGTTGATCAATCAAATTGCGAACTTCTTCATCGATCATTTTGGCGGTATCATCAGAATATGGCTTATTAAACTGATCCTGTGCCAATCCATAAAAAGATACATTTCCTACTTTATCGTTCATACCAAATACCGACACCATACTGTATGCCATTTTGGTTACCTGATCAAGATCGCTCTGCGCTCCAGTAGAGATTTTATCAAAGACTATTTTTTCTGCAGCTCTTCCTCCGAGGGTCATGCACATCCGATCGTGGAGTTGTTCTGTCCTCGTTATATATTCTTCTTTGGGTAAATATTGAGCATATCCTAAGGTGCCCACTCCTCTGGGTACTATAGTTACTTTGACCAAAGGACTGGCATGCTCAAGAAACCATCCACAAATGGCATGTCCCGCTTCATGGTAGGCAATGATTTCTTTTTCTTTGGGAGAAATCAGTTTATTCTTTTTCTCTAACCCACCGATTACTCTATCAAGAGCATAATTAAAATCATCCAGATCGACTTGACTTTTATTTCTGCGGGCAGCGACCAGGGCTGCCTCATTACAAATGTTCGCTATATCTGCTCCTGCAAATCCCGGTGTCATTTCAGCCAATATTTCAGATTTTACTTCTTGTGAAATCTTAATATTTTTTAAATGAACTTCAAAAATGGATTTGCGCCCTTTGACATCGGGACGGTCTATTCCGATTTGCCTGTCAAATCGGCCTGGTCTTAATAAAGCACCATCTAGAATATCGGGACGATTAGTGGCTGCCATAAGAATCACCCCTTTATCAGTGCTAAACCCATCCATTTCAACCAAAAGTTGATTGAGGGTATTTTCTCTTTCGTCATTGCCTCCCTGCAATTGTCCTCTTCCTCTCGCCCTGCCAATGGCATCAATCTCATCAATGAAAACAATACATGGTGCCTTCTCTCTGGCTTGTTTAAACAAATCACGTACTCTGGATGCTCCTACTCCCACAAACATTTCAACAAAGTCCGATCCTGAAATAGAGAAAAAAGGAACTCCGGCCTCTCCGGCAACTGCCTTGGCAAGAAGGGTTTTCCCTGTACCCGGAGGTCCTACCAATAATACGCCTTTTGGGATTTTACCGCCTAAAGCCGTATACTTTTTAGGGTTTTTAAGAAAGTCAACTACTTCGACCACTTCTTCTTTAGCTTCATCCAAACCAGCAACATCTGCAAAAGTTACATTAACGTTTGTGTTCTTATTATCAAACAATGTAGCTTTGGATTTGCCTATACTAAAAATCTGACCCCCAGGTCCCCCAGCACCTCCACTCATTCTTCTCATCACAAATAACCATAAAGCAATGATAATGGCAAAAGGCAAAAGCCATCCCAGTAATGGACCCAGCCAATTGGTCTGCCTGTCATATTTAGGATCGATAGCTACCCCGTTCTCCCTCATTTTTTCAACCCAAGTAAGAAAATGATTCATTTCACCAATCTTAATCACAAAATGAGGTTGATTAGGGTTGATCGAACTGGTTTCAATTTTGGGATATTTGGAACCAATTAATTCTTTTCTCACAAAAATAAATCCCTCCTGATTGTTAACAATCACTAACATACTGTCGATATCTCCGGAACGGGCCATTTCTTCCAATTGTCCCATTGTAATTTCCTGTGGCTTCCCGGACAAAGTAAACATAATGTTAAAAGCCAGTAATCCCAGAATGATAATACCGTAAATCCAATATGTATTAAAGTTGAATTTATTCTGAGGTTTGTTATTATTTTCCTTTTGATTTTCCATTTAAAGTACATCTACATGTTGAATCCAATTACTTTTACTTTGCTATCGTGCTAACAATTTCCAATAATAGTTAAAATACCAGTCTTGTTTTTATTGTTCATATCTGCTAAAATTTGGCACAAATTTGTTTAGATAAAATGCGTCGGTAAATTATCCAACACCAACTTATCTATTACGTTTGATTAAATGCTAAATATTCTGATACGCTGTTGATTCTGCATCACCCCATAAATCTTCTACCTGGTAAAACGCTCTGGTCTTTGGATAAAAAATATGGACAATTGTATCAAAAAAGTCTACTAAAACCCAGGATGACCCATCCAGTCCTTCCGTATGATTGGGTTTAAACCCGAGCTCATCCCTGACTCTTCTATAAATATTTTCAGAAATGGCTTTGATTTGGGTGCTGGAGTCTCCCTCACAAATAATAAAAAAATCCGCTGGCCCATCCCCAAGTTTTCTTAAATCCAGTTTAACAATATTCTTCCCCTTTATATCCTGAATAGCATCTATGATAATATCATTTAATGTCTCATTCTGGTTTCTAAATTTAATGGCAGTTTCCTGTTTCTTCAAATTTTTGATTTTAGTTTAAAAATATTAAGTAAAGTTAATCAATTCCTTTTTAGTTATGATCTTTACAAAGTTAATAAATTGATCGTTCTAAACCCATTTTCATTAAAACACAGTTTATCTTGAATTCATTCCAAAACAATTATATTGGCAAACCGCATTACTATTTTGACAATATCGATTCTACCAACGATTACGCTCTGTATTGGGTATCAAATAGCAGTCCAATCGAAGGAACAGCCATTTCGGCAGGTTATCAGACGGAGGGACGTGGTCAAATTGGCAGAAATTGGGAAGGAGAAAGAGATTCCAATATCTATACATCCATTATCCTGAAACCTGCTTTTCTGAAAATCCAGGACCTCTTCCTTCTCAATCAAGCCATTTCTTTAGGCATCAGCGCAGCCATTGAAGAATTGCTCCGGGATCCTGTCATGATCAAGTGGCCCAACGATATTCTAGTCAAAAACAAAAAAAAAATTTGCGGGATTTTGATTCAAAACATACTCGAAGGACTGACTTTACAAATTTCTATTGTCGGAATTGGCATCAATATTAACCAGTCTCAATTTCCTCCTCATCTTACAAATGCAACCTCATTGTATCTGGAAAAAGGAAAATTATTCCATCTGGATACATGCAGAAATACTCTTTTCAGTTGCATAGAGTATTATTACAATCTGTTAAAAAAGGGACAGTTTGATATAATCAGAAATAATTATAAGGATAGTTTGTTCGGATTAGAGAAAAAGCACCGTTTTATATCAAAAGAAAATGAATGGGAAGCGGTGATCAAGGGCGTTCAGGACAATGGAAAATTAATCCTTTCTACTCCTTCCGGTGTTGAATATTTTTCTCATCATGAGATCAAACTATTATTGGACTAAAAAGAAAAATAAATGGGCTCGCCCCGGTGATTGTTAAAAAATGGAAGCAATTATCATTACCATCGGAGATGAATTATTGATTGGTCAGGTAGTAGATACCAATACCGCTTGGCTCGGTACTAAATTAAGTGATTTGGGTATTCCCATTCTTGAAAAAATCTCAGTCGGTGATGATAAGACCGCCATCAAAGAAGCATTGGGCAGAGCTCTGGGTAAAGCGACACTCATTCTCATCACAGGTGGTTTAGGTCCTACAAAAGACGACATAACCAAAATCGCATTATCAGAATATTTTGGTGTGGGTCTCACTTTCGATGAGCTTACATGGCGCAGGATTCAAAGACTCTTTGTCCGATGGGGCAGGACCACCACACCTGCTCATCGCCAGCAATGTTACATGCCCGACAATGCTATACTTCTAGAAAATAAAATGGGCACAGCACCTGGGATGCTTTTTCCTTATCAGGGTAAAACCATTATATCCATGCCGGGGGTACCATATGAAATGCAGTTCATCATGGAAAATGGAGTAATCCCCTATATTTCCGCCAAAAATGGAAACCATACCATTATTCATCACACCATTCGGACGGTGGGTGAAGGTGAGTCACGAATAGCGCAGGCTATTGAAGACATTCAGGATCAACTCCCTGACTACATAAAATTAGCTTATTTACCCAGTTTAGGTCAGGTACGTTTACGTTTGTCAGGCAGAGGAAATTCTTCGAATTCATTACACACTGAGATAATGAAATATTCGGGACTAATCACTGAAAGATTGGGTAATTTGGTCTATGGATTCGGCGAACTTACTCTGGAAGAAGCATTAGGGAAGCTCTGTAAAGAAAAAAGCATTAAAATCGGGACCGCAGAAAGTTGCACAGGAGGATTTATTGCTCACAGGATTACTACTGTGCCTGGATCGTCTGCCTATTTTTCAGGTAGTATTATTTCCTATGACAATCAGGTGAAAATCAAATCTTTGGGCGTCCACGAATCAACATTATCTTCATTTGGGGCAGTAAGTGAAGAAACTGTCATAGAAATGTTGCATGGAATTCTTGATGGCTTACCTATCGATGTAGGTGTGGCAGTTTCAGGAATAGCAGGTCCGGATGGAGGTAGTCCGGACAAGCCTGTAGGTACCATTTGGCTGGCCTGTGGCAACAAAAATAATATAAATACTCTTTTGATTACAGCGGGTAAAGACAGAGTCAAAAACATAGAATATGCCGGAGTAATCGCTCTGGATATGCTAAGAAAATTTATTCTGACACAATAAAATAGTGTAATTTTGTACTTTATCTTACCTGATACCATAAAAACCAGATCATAATATGGCCAAAATAGAACTTATCATGCCCAAGATGGGTGAAAGCATAATGGAAGCTACCATACTTAAATGGGTCAAAAAGCCCGGAGATAAAGTAGAAATGGATGAGACAATCCTTGAGATTGCTACTGACAAAGTAGATTCAGATATCCCCTCTCCTGTTGATGGTATCCTTTCGGAAGTTCTTTTTGAAAAAGATTCTGTGGTAGAGGTAGGGACTGTCATCGCCATCATTGAAACAGAAAGTGAGGAAGTTGTACCCAAACCCACTCCTTCTTTAAAAGAAGATTCCCCCTCTCCTTCCACCTCCGGATTAAAGGAAGAAGACCGGGATATAATACAGGAAGAAGTGCCTTACATTCCACAACCTTCCATACAAAAAGGAATACCCTCCACTTCAGGAGATCGCTTTTATTCACCCCTTGTCAGAAATATTGCAAAAACCGAAGGGATTTCCTTAGAAGAACTGAACCGGATAGAAGGTTCAGGTGCCGGAGGCAGAGTGACAAAGTCGGATATATTGGGCTACATAGATCGCAAAGAAAGTCCGGATACGGATAAAAGTTCTTCCCTCTCATTAACCAATGGTCTTTCTAAAAGTGAATCAAAAGCGGATGTAAAAGAACCTTCAAAGTTTTCAGCCCAAGATGAAATCATTGAAATGGACCGGATGAGGAAAATCATTGCGGATCATATGGTGATGAGTAAACGAACCTCTGCGCACGTCACTTCTTTTGTTGAAGCCGATGTAACGGATATTGTTAATTGGAGAAACAAAGTAAAAGACTCGTTCGAAAACAAATATGGTCAAAAACTTACATTTACTCCACTCTTTATTGAAGCTATTGTCAAATCTATCCGTGAATTTCCGATGATCAATATTTCTGTAGATGGGAATAAAATTATCAGAAAAAAAGACGTTAATATTGGAATGGCAACCGCTCTTCCCAGTGGTAATCTCATCGTTCCGGTCATTAAAAATGCCGACTTCCTAAATCTGGCAGGATTGACTGCCAAAGTCAATGATCTTGCCGATAGAGCCCGCAAAAATCAATTAAAACCGGAAGAAATAAATGGCGGTACTTTCACTCTGACCAATGTAGGAACATTTGGCAATGTGATGGGTACTCCTATAATCAACCAACCTCAGGTAGCAATTTTAGCAACCGGAGCCATCAGAAAAAAACCCGCAGTCATTGAAACAGAATATGGAGATTTAATCGCTGTACGGTCAATGATGTTTCTTTCTCTTTCCTATGATCACCGCGTGGTAGATGGTTATCTGGGAGGTTCATTTTTAAGACGTATAGCCGATCATCTTGAAAATTTTGATGTGAAAAGAGAAGTTTAAACGTTTAATGATCACGGGTAGTGAACAATGCCTGGAAATAGTAGAAGTGAATTTTAGTAACAATCCATGAAAAGTGTTCAACATCAATCTATATGAAACACATTATTTTTATCATCTTTTACTCAGGTTTTTCATTTAGCCTCTTTGGCCAGCAATTACCCTATAATCATGTTATCCGGCATATTGAAAACAGGCAATACACCGAGGCATTACATGCTTTAAATGAATTTTCCGTAAGGGATCGAGATTATTATTTTTTAAGAGGTGTCACTTCTTTTTACTTAGGAAATCTAAATCAGGCTATTGAAAATTTAACCCAATCGTACCGGTTAGGAAGTAAGAGGCCTGAAATCATGAAGTATATTGCTCAGTCCCATCTTAAAAATGAAGAATTCCACGAAGCTTCAAGAGCTTTCAAATTATATTTAAATGAATTGAAATTCAATGATCCAGAACGACAGGAGATTATTAACTCCATCAAAAGATGTGCTTATGGATTAAAAGCAAAGCACATGGAAAAACAAGGATTTATAGAAAATATGGGTGATCCGGTCAATTCAACATATGATGAAATCTCTCCGTTTTTCCATCCAAAAGATGGAAATAAGTTACTGTATTCCTCCAATCGACCCGTAACCTCTAAAGATTCAGTAGAGCGATTGGTCTTTCCTGAGTTTAATATTTTAATTTGGGATTTGTTGCAAGGCAAATATTACACTAGCCAAAAAATTTCCCCTTTGGTAAACACCCGTGAGAATGAAATCATCCAAAGTTTTACCGGTGATATGGATAAGATTCTTTTTTTAAGGAATACGGGGAGTAATCATTCTCAAATTTATCGGGAGGAACTTTTTTCTGCCGCCGATTATGTTTCCAAACCATTTTTACTTTCTGAGTTTATCCATCCTGATAAAGGGGATCGGGATTTATTTGTTGTCAATGATTCATTGATTTTATTTTCCAGTGAAAGAGAAGGTGGTTTTGGAGGATACGATATATATCTGATATACAAAGAAAAAGGAATTTGGAAAGTGCCAAAAAATCTGGGCCCGGATATCAACTCACCTTTTGATGAAAGATCACCATTTCTCACTAAAAGCGGTACCACTTTGTTTTTTTCAAGCAACCGTTTAGAATCTATTGGGGGATTTGACATATTTACCTCAACTTTTGGTCTGGAAAGCGGTAAATGGATGCCCGTTGAGAACCTGGGCTATCCTATTTCATCACCGGGGGATGATCTTTTTTTTAGATTATTTTCAGATGGCCGGTCCGCTGTTTATTCATCGGACAGAAAAGAATCCATTGGGGGATTTGACCTTTTTATAGCGTATTTTAAGAACACAGTACTCGAACAACTCAGCTATGGAGAAGTCCCTTTCATACATGATGTCCAGGATGAAAGCCGTGAAATATCAGTCTTTACTCAGGAGGAAGAAATTATAGTCAGAGAATTCGCTGTCGAACCATTATCTTTTGGTAATGATAATGAGGTGCTTACAACAAAAAACAAACAAATTCTCGATCTGGTGATTGATCACATGAAACTATACCCAACTCTGGAAGTAACCCTGGCCGGGCATACAGTAAATGAAGGGAATAAAGCCTATGACCTCTTTTTTTCAATTAAAAAAGCTGAAAACGCCTCCGATTACCTGATTTCCAAAGGAGTTGACACACGCAGAATCCACTTGCTGGGCCTTGGCTCTGCTTACCCCATGGTAAAAAATGCCAATTCTATCCTGGCCAACCGCCACGACAAAAGAATTGAATTATATTTCAATGATCTGAAAAACAAAGGCCTGACCATCATCAATAATATTCCCTTCATTGCTGATAATTTCAGGGATAAAAGTTATGATGACTACCTCAATATCCGAACCGGTGTAACCTTCGGTGTGGAAATGATCCATGTACGGCAGATTTTTGATCATCCGATTATCCGGTATAATGATCATGTCATGGTAAGCAAAGTGGCCGGAAGTGATCATTATGCCTATTTCCTGGGAATGATCCCGACATATGAAGAAGCCATACATGTACAGTCAAAATTAAGAGAAGAAGGATTTGATGAAAGCTTGATTCTGGTATTTTTAGACGGACTTTTGATTAATAAAAGTCAGGTATTGGAAAATTATGAAAAATACCCACAATTAAAAAATTACATATTTGGAGAAATCCTTAAAGAGTAACCGGAGGGATGCTGCCATTGTACTCTGAATTCTTATACCCCAAATAAAAGCCTCCTCCACCGGCTCCGCAAAGTTTAATATAAAAGTTCTCACTAATTAACCCATTTAACCAAATGTCCTTTATATCGGTGACCACCATAGGCTGGAATACTTCATATTGCAATCGAGAAATCATTTTAAAATAAAACGGAACTTTGTCTATGCCATTGCCGGAGCAAAGAATTTGGATGATGGTTTGGTTGTATATCTCTAATTCATCAAAAGCCCTCTTGAGTTGGGGCTTTTCTCTCATTTTGAGATATTGAATAACCAACGATCTTGTGTTTCTGGATTTTCCGCTGTCCAACAAAAAAAATGAATTGAGCATAGACTCTTCCATTTGATCTGCAATTTCAATCTGGTCCAGGCCTATGATCCTGACTGGTACATGTAAAAGAGAAACCAATGGATCAATACCTGATGATTGACCATGAAAAAAGCTCTCAATAAGAGACAATTCCTGCTTGATCTGCCCAAGACTTTTCATTACCCTGCATCCCCCATAATTTTCATAGAGTGCAGCAGTGATTGCTCCACTGCTCCCAACCCCATTCCCCAATGGAATGTTGGACTGAAAAATCAAACCCCTGTTTAAGTCTTCCTCAAAATGTTTCAAATCGAGAATTAAAGAGCAACCATCTTTAAGATAATCCAACCAATTTTTCAAGTCTTGATTGGCCGGTTTCTCTTTTGATTCTTTGAATATCCAATGGCCGTAAAACTGCTGTGAGGGGATTGCTAAAGCCTCGCCTCCATGTAAAATGGTATATTCACCAAACAAGAGAATTTTGCCATGATATTTCCTGCTCATTACCATATTGTTGCCAGTGATTAGGATCTGACCACCCTCAAATTTAGAACTTTCCAGAAAATAGCGCTATTGCGATTTTACCTGGTGAGTATTCCTATTCGAATTAATCTAAAAAAGCTTAGGCGAAAGGATTTGACATTCGCAACAAATGTATTGTTTTATAAATTGGGAAGCTTATCACTATTTTTTTCTTTCATCATTACAAAATCACTTTTTCTTTTTTAATTTTGCACTTCACAAAAGACAATGCTTTATGGCCAAATCCTCTTCTGATAATATTCGAATGTACTGGTTGGTATTTTTCGGTTCTTTGATCGCTTGTCTGGCCTTTCTCATGTTTTTACCGGAATGGTTTTGGGTTACCCTTCCATTTCTTTTTACTGCATATGTGCTGGCAATGCGATGGATATAAATTAAATCCTGTATTGCAATCAAAAGAACCCACAATATGTTTTTTATATTAAATGTTTGATTGATTGTGGGCGACATTTCATTGATTCTATCGAAATATTCTTCAAGCAGGCCTGTACTTGAGCTAAAGTCGGCACTTGAAAATAACCATGTACCCCGGGTCATAGCACAAGGGATTACCGGTTCGCAGATTTGCTTTGTTGTGGGTCATCTATCCCGAAATAGTCAAGGACTGCATTTATTTATCGCTACAGATAAAGAAGAAGCTGCATATCTTGTTAATTCACTGGAACACCTCATGGATCCGGATCCGGTCTATTTTTTCCCGGATTCCTATAAAAGACCTATGCAGTTTGAAGAGGTGGATAATACCAATGTATTGCAGCGCACCGAAACGGTGAACAATTTACTCCAGATTAACAACAATATTCTCATCACTTACCCGGAAGCTTTATTTGAAAAAGTGGTGGACCCTGAAAACCTAGAGAGGCAACGCATTGATATGGTATGCGGTGAATCCTTTGATGTGGATACCGCAATAGCTTTCTTAACAGAATATGGATTTGAAAGAGTTGACTTTGTACTGGAACCAGGCCAGTATTCCATACGAGGAGGGATTGTGGATATCTTCACTTTTGGAAATGAATGGCCTTACAGAATCGAGTTGTTTGACGATGAAGTTGAGTCTATAAGAAATTTTCATCCGGGCACACAACTTTCCATCAGAAATCTGAACAAAGTCTCTATCATCCCAAATATCAATGTTAAGTTTAACAAAGAAGATAAGGTCTCTCTTTTGAAAGTGTTACCGCAAAATACTACCGTTTGGATTAAAAATTTTGAACTTCTGCTGGAGAAACTTCAGACTTGTTTTGAGAAATCAAATGAGTTAAAAAGATCTATGTCTTTCAGTGACAACCCTACAGCACGTAATCTTTTGGAAGAAGAGGCATATATATTTCCCCGGGATGTATTGGAGGATCTTTCACATTTTTCTCTGATATTTTTAGAAACCGGATATCATACTATAATCCCCGATGCACAAATTAAATTCAATTCTTCTCCTCAGCCCTCTTTTAATAAGAATTTTACTCTGCTGATCCAAGATTTTCATTCGAACACTTTGAAAGATTATGAAAACTATCTTTTCACAGATAATGCGAGACAGATACTGCGGTTCAAAAGTATTTTTCATGATTTAAAAGCCAATGTCAATTTTCATCCCATACTGAAATCCATTCATGAAGGTTTTATAGATCATGATATTGGATTGGCTCTATATACAGATCACCAGATTTTCAACCGGTTTCACCAATATAAGTTAAAAAGAGGTTTTACGAAAGAGCAGGCGTTAAATCTTAAAATGCTCCGCGAATTGGAGCCTGGAGATTTTGTCGTCCATATCGATCATGGAGTGGGTCGTTATTCAGGGTTAGAAAAAATAAATATCAACGGTTACCATCAAGAATCTGTAAGACTTATATATCAAAACAATGATGTCCTGTATGTAGGTATAAACTCATTGCATAAAATTTCAAGATACTCTGGCAAAGAAGGTCATTTGCCTAAATTAAATAAATTAGGAAGTGATACATGGCAGAACACTAAACGGAAAACCCGAAAGCAAATTAAAGATATTGCTTCTGGGTTGATCAAGCTTTACGCACAAAGAAAAGCATCTGAAGGATTTTCATTTCCACCGGATGGATACCTTCAAAATGAATTAGAGGCATCCTTTATCTATGAGGATACCCCAGATCAGGAATTGGCTACGATTGTTGTAAAAGAAGATATGATGAAACCGCATCCAATGGATCGGTTGATATGCGGGGATGTGGGCTTTGGCAAAACTGAAGTTGCAATCAGAGCGGCCTTTAAGGCAGTAGTTGCAGGAAAGCAGGTAGTAGTTCTTGTTCCAACGACCATTCTGGCTTTACAACATTACAAAACCTTTACAGACCGATTGCAAGAATTTGGATTGCGAATCGATTATATCAACCGATTTAAATCAGTTAAAGAGAAAAATGAGATTTTCAGAAAACTGAAAGATGGTACAATGGACATCATTATTGGTACCCACGCCATTCTCAGCAAAGAAGCAGGTTTTAAAGATTTAGGGTTATTGATCATTGATGAAGAACAAAAATTTGGAGTTGCTGCAAAAGAAAAGTTGAGAAACCTCAAAGTCAATGTCGATACTTTAACCCTTACTGCCACCCCCATTCCCCGCACATTACAATTTTCATTGATGGCAGCGCGCGATTTGCCCATTCTTCGCACTCCCCCCCCCAACCAACAACCTATTCATACTGAACGGCGTATTTTAAGTGATGAATTGATCCGAAATGCTATATACTATGAAGTTAACCGGGGAGGACAAGTATTTTTTGTCCATAACAGAGTCAAAACCTTATTGGATATCCAGGCGATGATTCAAAGGCTTTGCCCGGATCTGGATATAGCTATAGCTCATGGTCAAATGGACTCAAAAAAACTTGAAAAAACGCTGATTGATTTTATTGAGGGGAAATACGATGTATTGGTTTGCACCAATATTATTGAAACCGGACTTGATATTCCCAACGCCAATACTATTATCATCAATAATGCCCAACATTATGGATTGAGCGATCTGCATCAATTAAGAGGCCGGGTAGGCCGATCCAATAAAAAGGCATTCTGCTATTTATTTGCTCCACCGCTATCAGTGCTCACTTCAGAGGCGCGTAAAAGATTGCAAATTCTGGAAGAAAATTCAGATCTGGGCTCGGGTTTTCAAATTGCAATGAAGGATCTTGATATCAGGGGAGCTGGAAATTTACTGGGAGCTGAGCAAAGTGGGTTTATTTCGGATATAGGATTCGAAACTTATCAAAAAATTCTGGAAGAAGCCATCCAGGAATTGAAAGAAAATGAATTCAGAGATGTGTTTGCAGAAGAGAACAACAAAAAATCTACATATGTTAAAGAGGTGGAAATAGAAACGGACATAGAAATGCTTATACCGGATCAATATGTAAGCGTGATCCAGGAACGGCTGAAACTTTATACTGAAATGGATCATATAATCAATGAAGAGGAAATACAAACATTCCATGATCAGCTCAAAGACCGTTTTGGCCCCGTACCTAAAGAAGTACAATCTTTATTTGAAGGACTCAGAATCCGTTGGAAAGCCCGGGAACTTGGCTTTGAAAAAGTTTCATTCAAAGGTCAAAAACTTAGATGCTATTTTATCCGAAACCCACAATCTCCTTTTTACGAATCTCTGGTTTTTCAAAATATTTTGGAATGGGTATCCGTCAAAGGGGTAAAGGAAGGAATTATTTTGAAACAATCGAGAAATTATCTCATTTTTGTAAAGGACAATATCAGAAGCCTGCAAAAAGTTAACCTTTTACTCCAAAGAATAATAGAAGATGTCGTTAATGCCCCGGTACTCTAATGTACAAATTGATACCCAACATCTACCTCCCCTGGAAGATCTTAGTTTAATACCTTTAGAAAAAAACTATTTAAAAGTCCGTTTATTGGTTTGGATCTTGTGGACATCAATTTTAACCCTGGTATTCTTTGGTGTTTATTCACTTACTTCAATATTGGAAAATGAATGGATATGTCGTTCGTTGGCAGCCTCCTTATTTTTAATTATCATTCTTGTATTTATTTTTTCTTTTTATGGATATAACTATATGTTTTATGCATTAAGGGAAAGAGATATTATGTTCACCAAAGGACTGTTGATCAGAACCATAACTGTGATCCCATTTAACAGAATACAACATATTGAAGTAAGTCATGGTCCGGTCGATCGTTGGTTTAAATTGGCCACTTTGAAAATTTTTACCGCAGGTGGACATTCCAGTGACTTAAATATCCCGGGGCTTTCCCGAATCAAAGCCCACCAAATACGGGATTATATCACCCAAAAATCGGCATTGGATGAAGAAGAGTAGTACCGATTTTTCTATACCCATCAGACAGTCTTATGCCGCTATAATAATGATCATATACAAGTATTACAGGATCATTCTTCAGCAATTGATTCCTTTAATTTTAATTATTTTTATTGGTGGGCAATCTACTTCCAACTGGAAAATTTATCTGATATACGGGGCGATAGCCATTGCATTGATATCGATGATTGTGGCAGTTATAGCGTATTTCCGGTTTTATTTTTATATAGACAATCATGAGCTGGTTGTAGAAAAAGGTATTCTCCAAAGAAAAAAGACCAGCATTCCATTTGACCGGATACAAACCATCAACCTGGAACAAAATATTTTTCACAGGCTGATGGGTGTTGTCCGCCTTCAGGTAGATACCGCAGGTACAGCAAAGAATGAATTTGAATTTGACGCTCTCCATATGGACATTGCTGAAGATTTGCGCAATCAGATATTGGATTGGAAAAAAAATCAAAGAAACCGAGAAATACCTGAAATAAGACCCGAAGCCGAAGAATATAAAAGGATACTTAAGATAAATATTCTCAGATTATTTAAAATTGGAATAACGGAGAATCACATTAAATCCGGTCTTCTGATTATTGCATTTTTTTTCTGGATTTGGGAAAATTTCAATCAAGCCGGTATTGATGTGAATGAATATGGTGAGGAATTTTGGGTGGGTTTTGCAAGCTCACTCCTTTTACTTCTACTACTCGCATTTATTATAATTTCTATCACCATTTCCCTCATAAAGACCGTATTGCTATATTTCGATTTAGGTTTTTACCGCTCAGAAGATGGATTTCGTGTTGAAAGCGGCCTTTTAACGAAAAGAAACCTATCTGCTAAAGATCACAAAATTCAAAGTGTTTCCTTTAATGACAATTTGCTCAAGAAAATATTGGGATTCAGAGATGTCACTCTCCGGCAAGCAAGCAGTGTGGAGGTAGGCAAAAAGTTATCGATAAAAATTCCGGGATGCGATGAAAGCCATGTAAACACAGTACTTGAAAGCTTATACCCACCTGACAATCTGGTTGAAATCGAAATGCATCCTGTTCATTATAAATACTTTTTACGCACATTCATTTATTCTACATTCTTCATTGCTGTAGCCCTCACTATTTCAATGATGCTTGAACAAGAGCAATTAACCTTATTTTTCATTGCTTTATGGCTGTATCTGATTGTAACGGCCTTCATTCGGTATAAAAAAGCAGCATTTGGAATGAATGGAGAAATGGTCAGAATCAAAAGCGGTGTATTTGGGGATCGTTCCGTATATTTTCCATTATATAAAATCCAAACCATCAGAATGCGCCAAAATTTCTATCAAAGAAGGCATAAATTAGCATCGGTCGACATTTATACAGCCTCTGGAGGAGAATCTATACCCTACATCCCTCAGGCTACGGCTTATGAACTGATGAATTACATGATTTATAAAGCCACTTCCGATAAGAGAAAATGGATGTAATCCAGTCAATTTTATCAAAATTTTTAACTTTGCGCCACTGAAAATCGTTTTTGCAATAAAACACACATAATCAAGATGGACAGATTCATTAAGACAATACTATTATTCAGCATTCCTTTGACTTTATTTACATCCTGCTTCAAGGATCAGCTCTCCAAGGATATCAAAGAGATTGAGAAATTTATAGCAGAAAATAACCTGATCGGATTTCAGATCACAGAAGAAGATCTTTATTACCGCATTGATGAACCGGGCGAAGATCAAAAACCCAAACTGGGTGACCAGATAGTAGTCCATTACAGAGGCTATTATACGGATGGTGAGGTTTTTGATTCTTCTTATGACCGTGGCACCCCTCTTGATATCCCTTTGAATGCGTTGATAGAAGGCTGGAGAAAAGGATTGGTATTTTTTGGCAAAGGCGGGAAAGGAATGCTGATCATCCCATCCTACATGGGTTATGGATCAAGACCTCCCGGAACTATCCGTAAGGATGCCGTTCTTGTTTTTGAGATTGAGCTGATTGACATCAAATAATTATGCCTTCAGTCTCCTTACATACAGTTTGATTCATGAAATGAGGTTTCCTTCAGCATCCCATTCTGCTTTACGACTTCGCCCCTGTTCGGTAATATATAGCCCATCCCAACGAGTATTGATATCCAACCCATGTTCTTTAAGAACATCCTCTGGTACTCCATCCCAAAAATTAGGTCGGTTACCTGAATATCCAAGGTCCTGAATCCCTTCTTTAGAGGTATAGAATCCAGTGAGTGTTAAATTGCGTAATAAGTTAAAAAATTCTACTCCTGCTTTATTACTGTCTTCACTTTGATATGGATACGCTACTTTGTCAATCAACTGAAGTTTTTGATTTTCCGAAAGGTCTTCGAAAGCAAGGGAATACCGGTCAAAGGCAAACCGGTTGAGCCATCCAATCCCTTTTTTCAAAGCCGGCCCTAATTCTTGAATATCCATTGCAATAAACTGAAGAAACTCGGGAACTCCTGCAGCTGTAGCGGAAGGAGAAATTTCATCCTCCGGCAAAATGATATCAACAAGGATAGCCAACATAGAAGCTTCTGCCTTATTCAAATAAGGTGCTGACTCCATCATGAGCCGATCCCTTTTCTCTTCATCTTCTGTACGTCCATATTGCCATGTTGGCAGATGCTCAGCGGAACGATCGTTACATCCCACAGCTCCCCCAATGATTCCAGCACCCAATGATCCTGCAAGTATCGTCTTTATTGATTCTCTTCTTGTAAACATATCATCAAATATTCATTTTATTTAATTGGTCTATGATGTATTCAGAAGTTCTCCACGCCAACGCCATAATCGTCCAGGTTGGATTTTTGTCAGCTTGAGAAACAAAAGGGCCTCCATCCGCGACAAAAAGATTAGGTACCTCGTGGGCCTGACACATTGAGTTAACAACGGATGTTTTATTATCATTACCCATACGTGTGGTTCCCACTTCATGAATAATTCTTCCTGGGTTTTCCAGGCCGTATTGTTTTTCCTTACCCGGTTTTTCATTTAAAGGAATTCCTCCCAATCCATGAATCAGTTCATCAAAAGTATCATGCATATGTTTTGCCTGCCTGACTTCATAATCCGTCCATTTATAATCAAATTGTAAAACAGGTATTCCCCATTGATCTACTACATTATTATCAATCGTACAGCGATTGTGATACTGAGGGATCGATTCTCCTCTTCCGGCAAATCCAATGGTGGCGCCATAAAATTTCCTCATATCTTCTTTCAGTCGTACACCATATCCTCCGGGATCACTACGCATTCCAGTTATGGACTGCCAATGCTCTATATTAAAGCCAAAGCCATAGGAAGGCATCCCCATGCCTCCTCCAAGCTCTATATGATACCCTCTCGGAAAATCCAGTTTTTTGTTATCCAGCCACCAGGGAGTATATACATGAAAACCCCCAACTCCATCTTCATTATATCGCTTGCGGTCAAGAAGTGCGGGAATAATGGCACTTCGTGAGGCTCCCGTTGAATCATGCAGATACCGGCCGATCATATCGCTGCTATTGCCCAATCCGTTAGGGTGCTGTGAAGATTTGGAATTCATAAGGATTCGGGCAGAACTGCAAGCCGAAGCAGCCAAAACCACTACTTTGGCCCGTAATCCATAATCCTTGCCATCCCTTTTATAAATATAAGACACTCCTTTAGCCTTGCCTTCTTCGTCCGTCTCCACCTTTCGCACCATGGCATCCAGGTAAATATCAATATTCCCTTTCTTCAGCAATGGTTTGATCAATACCGAACCCGATGAAAAATCCGCATAGACATTGCATCCACGGTTACATTGCCTGCAATAATAACATACTCCTCTGTCATCATTGATCTTTTGGGTAAGAATGGATAAACGTGCGGGTATAACCGGAATGCCCAACTTCTCCGCTGTCTTCATATAGTAATATTCATGAAGTCGTGGCTTCGGAGGGGGTAGAAAAAAACCATCCGGCTCGTTGTATATATTTTCTTTGGTGCCAAACACACCAATCAACTTGTCAACTTTATCATAATATGGCTTTACATCTTCATATGATATAGGCCAGTCTTCACCCAAACCATCGATACTTTTTCTTTTAAAATCCAAAGGACCAAAACGAAGAGATATCCTACCCCAATGATTGGTTCTACCTCCCAACATATGCGCTCTGAACCAGTCAAATTCGGTTCCTTCTTTACGTGTATAAGGTTCACCTTCAATCTCCCAACCGCCAAAAGCGGCATCAAAATCTCCAAAAGGTCGGGTAGTTGATGCACCGCGCCGGGGAGACTCCCAAGGCCATTTCATTTGGGTCTTGCTCTTTTCTTCTGCCGGATCATAAAATGAACCTGCTTCTACTATTGCGATATCAAGGCCCGCATCTGCCAATACTTTCGCTGCCATTCCTCCTCCAGCCCCTGATCCCACTATGCATACATCATAAATACGGGACTGAGGTTTTATCTGAAATGACATAGTATAATTACCATTGAGTTAAATAATACTCAATATATAAAAGGTGATGCATTGCACAATAAAAATAGTAAGATTATTTAATTCCTTCTTTTTCTCGACTGGCTTTTGCCCCTGCCGTAACTAATTTTCTTACCAGATGCCGGACTGTCTTACGTTTGATTTCGGCCTCCATTGACCGGTCAATTTGATCAATTGCATACTGGAATTTAAATACTATAGAATCCTTGCGAATATCAAATACTTTCAGATCATAGGAATCTGGCTTTATATGATTCCGGAAGGGAGAAACCGTATCGATCAGATCTTTCTCTAATGCTTCAACCGATTTCACTGCATATAATGGCATTTCAAAACTGATACTGACCTTCTTCTCCTCCACTTTGGTGTAATTAATAATTTCACCATTAAACACTTTGTCATTGGGTAAAAACACAACATCCTCATCATCGGTCAATAATGATATTTTGGTTAAGGTAAGACCAATGATCTTTCCCTTCTTATCTCCGATTTGGACGTAATCCCCAATGCTGATTTCCTTTGAAAACGTAAGAATAAACCCTGCAATCACGGACGAAATATAATCTTTTGAAATGATTGCAATACCCGCCGCTACTATACTTAATGAGGTGAAAAGCGTTTTGAAATCAATATTCCATAAGCTTAAAACAAACATTAAAAAGGCAATAGATACAATAAACGCATATATATTTCCGAGTCCCGAAGTTATATTATCTACTTCGTGGATACCCATTCTTTTCCTTTTTCGATATACCCAGGCAGTAAAATAGAATATTACATTGGTTCCGAAGACGAAAATGATAAAATTCAGAAACTGATATAAAAGTCTGTACTCAACTTCCAGCTCCCTATGCTCTGTTAAATAAAAATATACAAGAGCACACGCCACAAAAACGATAAAACGCCATAATATACCCCACATAAATATAGTTAAAACCCGATTGAGGTTTTTTATTAATGATTACTAAACGCTTATTACACTTTCAAAATTCAAGATTTTATTAGTAAAATTAAAGTTATTTATTGCCTCACAGAATTTATCCCCATTTTAAATTGTCTTAAAGAATAAAATAAAATCTTTCCAACATAAAGCCCACACATTTGTTATTAAGAAAAATTAATACTTATGCGAATTTCGGTTTTTCGAAAAGCCCATTTCAATGCAGCTCATCGCTTATATAATCCACAATGGACGGATCAGAAAAACAAAGAAGTATTTGGCCCATGCAGCAATCCTCATTATCATGGTCACAATTATGAACTCGAAGTCAGGCTCACTGGCAAAGTAAATCCGGAGACAGGTTATTTATATGATTTGGGAAAATTGAAAAATATCATCAAAACTGAAATTGAAGATCGATTTGATCATAAAAATCTGAATCTGGATTGTGAAGAATTCTCAAACTTAAACCCTACACTGGAATATATCTGTTTTGTCATTTATGGATTGCTTAGAAAAGCTATTGACCCTGATATTGAATTAAAAGTAAAAGTTTGGGAAACACCTAGAAATTATGCCGAATTTCCAGCTTAACTTTTTTGCAGTCTGATAGACTTCATTACCTCTCCCTTCTGATCAAAAAACCTTATAATATAAATTCCTTTCTCAAGATAAGTCACATTATGCCTTTTCCCCTTATAATGATCAAAAGTTCCAATTTCTTTACCCACAATATTATAAATGGCTATTTTCCTGACATCGTCATCATGTGCAACCTGAAAAAACTCATGTGAAGGATTTGGGTAAATGTTGATCGGAGATTTTGAATGATTTCGAGAAGATGTTGTCGTGGTAACCATCACCATTTCCGAACCCATTTCAAGAAGTTCATTACTGAAATACCGGTCAGAATAAATATGAAGCATCAGAGAAGATGCCCCTGTATGACCCTTAGGTAAGAGATAAATTTTAAAATCTTTTTTTTCTCCCCCTTTGATGGTGTTAGGCAATTCAATATTGATTTCATCTACGTTGTCATTGTAACAAAGATTGAAATCACAAAATTGCGTCACCCATCCTGAAGGAAAATCGGAAGGTTTAGTCAATCTCCAGAACAATTGAATATCATTTGTCCCCGTATTTTCAATATCTAAAGTAAATGTGATGATTTCCTCGTCAGGTGTACCCAATATAGTAATCCTTTCAGGAGAAAACCGTATCTGCCCCTGTAAGGAAATGAAAGTTAAAAAGAATAAAAATAAAAGTAGATTTCTAACCATGCATCAGCATTTATTCAAATATATTGCAAATTAAATCAATATCAAAAAAAAGATGGTCATAATCCTGTTAAAAATTACTTAATAAGACAATAAATTTTTTAAAATAAGTACCCATCGGGATTTAGGCTATTTATATGAACATATGCACATTTAAGCACATTTAAATTAATTTTGCCTGCTTGCAGATTTGTATGGTTTGATTGTTTGGCCTTTATATATGAAAATAATTATAATCGGAAACGGAATCAGTGGTATCACGGCTGCCAGATGGATCAGGAAGCTAAGCAATCATAATGTCCTGGTTATATCTGAAGAATCCGAATACTTTTATTCCCGTACCGCACTCATGTACATATACATGGGGCATATGCGATTCGAAGATACCAAGCCTTATGAAGACTGGTTTTGGGAAAAAAACAAAATTGCCCTCAGAAAAGCCAGAGTTACTCACATTGAAACGGAAAATCGATTGCTCTTTATAAGTGGAGGTGAAACGATACCCTATGATAAGCTCATTCTTGCAACCGGTTCTGTCAGCAATAAGATGGGTTGGCCTGGGCAGGATCTGGAAGGTGTAACAGGACTTTATGGATTACAGGATCTGGAGAAAATGGAAAAATTCAGTAAAAATCTGAAAAGGGCTGTGATCGTTGGTGGTGGGTTGATTGGCATAGAAATGGCAGAAATGTTTCACTCCAGAAATATTCCTGTAACCATGCTGGTGAGAGAATCTCAATATTGGGATAATGTGCTTCCCATGGAAGAAGCTTCTATGATAAGTAAACACATAATGGCCCACCATATCGATCTGCGCCTGGGTGTCAATCTGGATTCTGTCATAGGTGATGACCAGGGGAATGTGGTTGCTGTCAAGGTCAAAGAATCAGGAGAAAAGATTTCATGTGGTTTTGTGGGATTGACTCCGGGAGTCAGTCCAAATCTGGCTTTAATAAAAAACACTTCCATCGAATTTCAAAAAGGAATTTTAGTAAATGATTTCCTGGAAACGAATATTCCAGGGATTTATGCTATTGGAGATTGTGCCCAAATCAGAAGTCCAAAACCGGGAAGAACTCCGGTAGAAGCGGTATGGTATACGGGTAAAATGATGGGAGAGACTATAGCGCATACCCTATGTGTTAAGCCTACGGTATACAATCCAGGCATTTGGTTCAATTCTGCCAAGTTTTTTGATATAGAATATCAGGTGTATGGGGACGTGCCCAATCATTTACCGGAACATTTGGATTGTATTTTCTGGCAACATCCCAATGGTCAAAAAAGCATTCGGATTGTATATACTTCGAAAAATCATACCGTAGCAGGCTTCAACCTGTTGGGCATCCGGTACAGACATGAAGTTTGTGAAAAATGGCTAAAGAATAAAACTACTCTTGAAGAAGTTCTCCCTAACCTGGCATTGGCCAACTTTGATCCTGAGTTTTCTCAACAATATGAAAAAGAAATCGTAAATATTTATAACCACAAGTACCGGCGCAATGTCACATTGGAAAAGAATCGTTCTCTCAAACATGTTTTTCGATTCTTAGAAAAAAAAGAAGGAAGATGAAAAAGCTTCAAAATACCGGACTCATATTCATTGTCACTGCAATCGTGGGATTTACAATAATTCCTTTTTTCCAAAATTTCACCCTTACTGAAGCCGCCATTTCCGGTGATTCTGTTTTTCATGGCAGAGCAATGATTGAAAGCGCAAAAGAACATGGAATCATAGGCAAAACATATTCTTCCAACATTTCATTAATTAATGACTTAAATCAAGTTATTCAGGAAAGCTCAGCTGCCCTGAGCCACCAATACGAAGCCGGACTCAAGCCTGAAGAGGTAGAAGAATGGGATTTTAAAATCGGAAGTTGGAAAAAGGATCAATACCTTCTTAAAATCGTACGCAATTCAGAAACAGGTATGCTGAAAAATCATCCGCTTTTCTTTCTTCTTTTCATCACCGGTGTAGGTATTTTTGGGGCTGCCTTATTTATTATTCCGTTGTTTTACACCATTCCAGGTATAAAAAACAATAAAATTTATCACCAAGAAATGACAAAAGGCACCACTCTGGCAATTCGTAAAATTCTTTTATCTCTACTAATTCCAGGGGTTCTGCTATATGGCGTGGTTTATATGCAAAATGAATGGTTATGGCCTGCTATTACATTGGTAATGACCGGGCTCATTACTTATTTTGTTTTTATCAAAGAGAAAAGTATTGAACGAAACCCCCAACGATCTGCATCGGTTTCAAAAACCGGATATCTTGGGATGATCATGGGAGTTTACCTGATTTCCTTTTACATTACTTTATATTGGGCACCTGAGTACATCACCGGTTGGATGTCCATGCTCGATCCATTAAGCCTGGCATTAAATGGAGGTCCTGCCTCGCAATGGTTTGTCTATGGATTTCTTTATACTCTGATCGTCTTGATTATGGGAGTGCGAATGGTTGCAAAATACCGCCATAGCCGCTATCAAATGCTGCGAACCGGTTCAGTGATTTTTTTCCAGACCGGTTTTGCATTTCTTATCCCTGAAATATTAGTGCGTCTAAATCAACCCTGGTTTGACTTTAAAAACATATGGCCCCTGAATTATAGCTTCTTTTTTGACTGGAACCTCAATCAACTGATCTCCAGTGGAGGATTAGGCATTTTTATGTTGGTATGGGGGATTATTTTGATCTTTGTTGGGGTACCTTTACTCACATACTTTTATGGCAAGAGGTGGTATTGCAGCTGGGTTTGTGGTTGTGGAGGTTTAGCTGAAACTTTGGGTGATCCTTATCGTCAATTGTCAGATAAAAGTCTTCGGGCATGGCAATATGAGCGGTACATCGTACATGGTGTACTGGTTTTTGCTGTAGTGATGACGGTTTTGGTACTTTATACATTTATTACCGGTTCAGCATCTCTTCTATTCCTGTCTTCGGATACACTTCGGGGTTGGTATGGTTTTTTGATTGGTTCGGCATTTGCCGGTGTTGCGGGTACCGGGTTATATCCGATTATGGGCAATAGAGTGTGGTGCAGGTACGGTTGCCCTCTCGCTGCATATCTGGGTTTGGTACAAAAATTCAAGTCAAGATTCAGAATAACCGTCAATGGAGGCCAATGTATTTCCTGTGGTAATTGTTCTACCTATTGTGAGATGGGCATTGATGTAAAATGGTATGCTCAAAGAGGTCAGGATATAGTAAGAGCTTCTTGCGTAGGCTGTGGAATTTGTTCTGAAGTTTGCCCCAGAGGAGTATTGCGTCTGGAAAACAATAGTTCAGATCTTCATCTCAGAACCCATACACTCAGAACCCTGAATCTGGACACAGATACCATTCAAATTAAGTAAACCGGATCAAAGGTTTTATCCCGCTCATTCCTATTGCCTTAATGCATTTCTTTCTCTGTGACTTTCAATCGCAAGTTCTATCAGCCGGGTAATTAATGCTTTATAAGGAATTCCTGTGGCTTCCCATAATTTTGGATACATAGAAACTGCCGTAAATCCCGGAAGGGTATTGATTTCATTGACCAGAATTTCACCATCATCTTTTACAAACATATCGACCCTTGTAAGACCTTCACATTCTAATAGCCGGTAGGTTGTCACAGCCATTTTCCTTGCTCTGTCAGAAATTTCTTCTGAAAATTGAGCCGGAATATCGGTTCGGGAACCTGCAGCATTGACATATTTGTTTTCAAAAGTATACCATCCTAATCCTGTTTGAACCACTTCCCCTATTAAAGAAGCCTGTGGATTCAGGTTTCCCAAAACTGCACATTCTATTTCTCTTCCTGTAATTTTTTCTTCGATCACTAACTTGTGGTCATATTCAAATCCCTCTGTCACCGCCTGTTCAAATTCTTCCCGATTCTGCACATATGAAACACCTACGGAAGATCCCAGATTAGCTGGCTTGACAAAAAGTTCATAGCCTAATTGTCGGGTTATTTCTTCATAAGTTAGTTCATCATTGAATCCTTTACGTAAAGTCACAAATTGCGCCACTGGCACTCCACCATCGCGTAAAAGCCTCTTGGTTATATCTTTATCCATTCCGGCAGCTGACCCTAATATTCCACACCCAACACATGGAATATTAGCCAGTTTTGCAAAACCCTGTACAGAACCATCCTCACCATATGTGCCATGTAAAACCGGAAAAAGAACATCAATATTCATTAATGCCTTTCCACTTCGTGTGGAATACAAGGTTTGTTCATTGGCGTTTTGTGAAAAAATAACCGGATTGTCCAGATTGTGAATGGCAATGGCCCTGGCATCATCTGGGTGAATAATGGCCATTGGGCCTTCATTGTAATGCCATACCCCGTCCTTATCAATGGCTATCATAACGGGTTCAAAAATCTCTTTGTCCATCGTCTCAATGACATTTTTCGCTGACAAAAGTGATATGTTGTGCTCAGAAGAACGCCCCCCAAATAATACTCCGATTTTCAATTTTTCTTTCATAGCTAAAGCTTTCATTTAATGAGATAAAGATACTTTGTATTTCAATTAATCTGTTCAAATTTTCTGATTACAATTCTTTCAATTTTTGCGCTTCAAGCAAAAGTCAGCCATCCTTTAATCGTTGTGTAAGTGATTCGGTTGGAACGGCACAGAAAGCCTTTTTGTAATGAACAATAAAGACGGTTTGAACAACGACCACCTATATTACTGTTTAGTTCAATGCAGATAAAATGTAATACATCGTCAATATTGAAAGTGGAAAAAATTGATCATATTGTTTATGTTGTTCCCCGTCTGGAAGCAGGAGTAGAAAAAATTGAAAAATTACTTGGTGTTATGCCGACTCCTGGAGGCAGTCACCCGGACAAAGGCACGCACAATGCATTGGTCAGACTTGGTCCACGAACCTATTTTGAAATCATTGCCCCTGATCCAACCCAAAATTATACGGGAGAACGTTGGATGAGTGTTGATCGATCTGAAAATTATTATCGAATCACAAGATGGGCTTTTCATTTGAATTCTCTGGAGGAAAAATTACCTGAATTATCCAAATACTTTAAGAAATCGGTAAATCTTTTGAACAGTCGGAGGATTTCACCAGAAGGCGGATATTTGGAATGGAAAATGACTGAACCCCTATTCCTTCATGATATCGAAATCATACCCTTCCTGATTGCGTGGAATGGTAATCTTCATCCCTGCCAATCATTAAATCATTCCTGCAGGCTTACTCAGTTGAGGCTTTTTCATCCCTATCCTCAAAAAATAAACTGTGTATTGGCATTACTAGATGTACCCTGTAAGGTTCAATATGGGAATATACCCAAAATTTCCACTGAGATCGAAAGTCCCAAAGGAACAATTCTCATATCATGACAAACTGAATAATTAAATATAAAAATTTTTGCAGTATATAGATTTATGTACTATTTTTAATCAAACAAAACACACTAAACATGAATTGGATCATTGCTTTATTCATCAACGCTGTTGCCTTCTATATTGGAGCCCGTTTACTGGATGGTGTTGTGATCAGGGATTTTATAAAGGCCTTAATTGTGGCGCTCGTAGTTGCATTATTGAATGCCACTTTGGGATTTGTATTAAAAATAGCCACTTTGGGATTACTGGGAATGGGTTTGTTTACTTTGATTTTGGATGCTATCATTATAAAGGTAGCCGATGTATTCCTTAAGGGTTTTTCAGTCAAAAATTTCTGGTGGGCCATTGCATTGGCATTTATTGTTGCTATCGTGAATGTAGGCTTGAAATCCATCCTGATGTAGTAAACATCCGGTATCCTTCCTTACCTTTGATTAAAATACTATCCGGTCAATGGTTGAAACGGGAAAGGATCTTGTCAAGGCAAAGGATCTATTGGTTCAGGGTAAACTGATAGCCATACCAACTGAAACGGTTTATGGACTTGCCGGTAATGCATTGGACACTCAAGTCATCAGTAGAATTTTTATGGTCAAAAACAGGCCTTTTTTTGATCCCATGATATTGCATACATATAATATCCAGGCCATTGAGGATTGTATAACAGAATGGCCGGATTTGTATACAATGTTAATGGAACATTTCATGCCGGGGCCATTGACTCTTCTGTGCCGGAAAACAGTTAAAGTACCCGATTTGCTCACTGCCGGTTCAGGAAAGGTGGCTATCAGAATTCCCAATCATCCACTCACTTTAGCGCTTCTGGAAAACCTTCCCTTTCCTTTGGCTGCACCCAGCGCAAACCCCTTTGGATACATCAGTCCTACCCGGCCTGAACACGTAGCATTACAATTGGGTAATGATATTCCTTATATTCTGGATGGGGGTCCATGTACAGTGGGAGTGGAAAGTACAATCATAGATTTTCAGGAGGAACAAATAAAGGTATTAAGAAAAGGAGGAGTAAGCATCGAAGCATTGGAAGCCCTATGTGGCTCCGTTATTGTTTTTGAACAATCCACAAGCAATCCTTCTGCCCCTGGGATGTTGCACAGTCATTATGCTCCGGGAACACCATTGGTCATTGCCCCGCCCCACACTTTATTGGATCACAATACCCCGGACAAAATTGGCTACCTGGCATTCAGGAAGTCATCATCCGAACTTCCGCTTAAAAATCAAAAGATATTGTCAGAATCAGGCAACCTTGATGAAGCAGCTCGGAATTTATTTTCATATCTCAGGGAGTTGGATGAAGCAGGGCTAGATATTATCTGCGCTGAATGGGTGCCTGAATACGGTTTGGGTCGAGCCATCAACGATAAGTTAAGAAGGGCTTCAAATTAGTTTTTATAAGTAAATTATATTTTAGTTGCAAATGAGAAAAGTACATTCTGACACCATCATTGCTCCGTCCACGCCTCCGGGACATAGCGCCATTGCCGTCCTCAGGATTTCGGGAAGTCAGGCCATTGAATGGGTAAACCAGTGTTTTCCTGGTAAAGACCTGTCACGAGTCAAAACACATACTGTACATTTTGGCAAAATCACAGACGATAGTGAGAAAGTATTGGATGAATGTCTGGTCACTGTTTTCAAAGCGCCTCATTCTTATACATGTGAAGACACTGTGGAGATCAGCTGCCATGGATCACCTTATATAGTGCGGGAAATGATCGATCTTTTTTCCAGAAAAGGGGCTCGCCCTGCAGAAAGGGGAGAATTTACCTTGCGGGCATTTTTGAATGGGCGGCTAGACCTAAGTCAGGCCGAAGCTGTAGCCGATCTGATCCAGGCTGATTCTGCCACCAGTCATGAGATGGCACTGCGGCAAATGAAAGGCAGCTTTTCCGATCTGATCAGACAACTCAGGCAGGAACTGATTGATTTTGCTGCATTAATCGAATTGGAATTGGATTTCAGTGAAGAAGATATAGAATTTGCTGATCGCAAAAGGC
>DAOLDB010000031.1:0-44870 GCA_035327565.1 Saprospiraceae bacterium | reverse complement strand
CCCTTGCAGGGGCTGTACTTGCCGGAGGAATCCAGGAAGCAGAAGCTCAGATCGTATATGTGGATTTACCCGATCCTCAGATCTGCTCCAATGCAGAAACGACAAACCACGATGGTTCTAATATTAGATTTTGGAGCAATAATTTTTTGTTCCTGGATATGAATGGACAAAATTATAGCATTTTTGCACCAGGGACTCCATATCCAGATTTCTTTTGGAATGATAGTGTTCATCCTAACAGAAATCCCAATGCTGATGTAATGTTAATTGCACCTGTTGTGGCTCAGAATTTTCCTGATTGTGGTGATCAAGCAATAGCATGGGGATATGCCTACAATGGATCCTGGTCGAACGTTTCCCAATTTATGGGTACTTCAGTAAATGGTTACATTAAAAATCTTGAACTGGGCGAAATTATTGGTCCGGGTGTTCAGAGAGCAACTGTCGGACGGGGATATATTCCTGTAGTTGGATATTACGAAACTTGTGATCCTGACCCTGTAAAGAATACTATTATCAATGGCGATCCCAATTGGGTTGATGAACTTCCTATTAACCAGAAAAGAGGCTATATTGGAATTGCTTTTGACATAGGCGGTAATACTCATTATGGCTGGATACAAGTTGAGGTTGAACAGGAAATTCAACTGACTCCGGGCTTAGATGGTAGCCCAATCAGTGCATCCAGCTGTATAACCGTACTGGATTATGCCTATAATTCTGTACCTAACCAACCCATCCGAGCCGGCTCTCGTGGAGATGCCATACCTACATTGAGTCAATGGGGATTGATTTGCCTCAACCTTCTACTGTTGGTATTTGGGCTGGTAGTCATCAAACAATATGGCAATTGGATTCTCAAAAAGAAAACCAGGCCAACAATAGAGATCGAATAACCCTGAACTTGACTACGATGAAAAAAGAAGTGGTATAGTGAAACTTCGAATTAAAAAGCAAAACAAAACCAGGGCAAAAACACAGGATGGCAAGGCCTATGAAATTCCTGTGGAAGGCTCTTTGGGATTGCTCGCTTCAGGATATAAGGGTATACTTTTATGGAGAGAAAAAAGGTCTGCAGTTATAAGAGCCAAAAATCAAAGTGAGTAAGAAAAAAGTATTACTAATTGGTTGGGATGCAGCTGACTGGAAAGTAATTCACCCTTTAATGGATGGAGGCAAAATGCCCAACCTGCAATCCATGATAAAGCGTGGAGTTATGGGTAACCTTGCCACCTTAGACCCACCATATTCACCCATTCTTTGGACATCCATAGCTACTGGTAAAAGACCTTACAAACATGGGATCCTCGGCTTTTCGGAAGTGGATTCTGAAGGAACTTCAGTACGTCCAAGTCATATTACAAGTCGTAAGGTACATGCCATTTGGAATATTCTCAGCCATGAAGGTTTTCAAACACATCAGGTTGGCTGGTGGCCTTCACATCCTGCAGAACCCATCAATGGTATAAGCATTTCTAATTTTTTTCAAAGATCATCTCTTCCTATCACAGAACCCTGGCCTCTGCCGGAGGGTTGTGTACATCCACCAGAAATGACTGACCTATTTAAGGCACTCCGGGTGCATTATCAGGAATTAACAGGAGCACATTTATTGCCTTTTCTTCCGAAAGGAAAAGAAATGGATCAGCAAAATCCTTCCATCCAGGGTGCCATCACCTCCATATCAAGAATATTGGCAGATTGCAGCAGCATTCATTCAGCCGCTACATACATTTTAGATACACAGGAATGGGATTTTATGGCTGTGTATTATGATGCCATCGATCATTTTTGTCATGGTTTTATGAAATATCATCCGCCCAGGAGACCGCATATACCTGAAAAAGAATATGAATTTTACAAGGAAGTGGTCACAGCCGGGTATAGGTTTCATGATATGATGTTGGGTACATTGCTTAATCTGGCGGGAGAGGACACAATGGTTGTCCTTATTTCGGACCATGGATTTTATCCCAATCACCTCAGACCGGTGACCATTCCAAGAGAGCCTGCCGGACCTGCATGGGAACACAGTCCATATGGAATCATCGTTGCCACAGGTCCCGGTATAAAAAAAGACGCTTTGGTTTTTGGTGCGAGCTTGCTGGACATTACTCCTACTATCCTGACGTATTTAGACCTTCCCATTGGCAAGGACATGGATGGTAAGGTTTTAAATACTCTTTTTGAAAGCAGGCCTACAGTAAAAGCAATTGACAGTTGGGAGAATGTACCAGGAAATTTCTACAGGCATCCCTCCGAGATTCAGGAGGATCCCGAATCGGCTCAGGCTGCATTGGATCAATTGGTAGCCCTGGGGTATATTGAGCCTTTAGGACTGGATCAGGAGGCCAATGTAAAACGTACCCTTAAGGAAACCCAATTCAATTTGGCCAGATCATACATTGATGCAGGTAAATATTCTGAAGCCATCCCAATTCTGGAAGAATTGCACAGGGAATTCCCAACGATCCAATATTATTCATACCGGCTTGCAAATGCCTATTTACAGCTAAAGAAAACAACACGTGCACGGTATGTTGTACAGACCATCAGAAAACAACATGAGGTGCCTTCCATCACTTTGTTAATATTGCAAGCCAGAGTTTGTCTGCAGGAAAATGAGTTGGAAAAGGCATACAAATACGTTCAGGATGCCCTCGAAATAAACAATGAACATCCTGGGTTATACTATTATTTGGGTGAATGCCATTATTTTCTTGGGAAATTCACTGATGCTGAAGAAGCTTATCTTCAAGCATTAAAACAAGATCCTGAAAATCAGCAAGCGCTGCATTCTTTGGGTAGGTTATTAATACGGCTTGAAAGGTATGAAGAAGCAGCTGAAGCCCTGTTTACTTCATTGGGGTTGATGTATTTTGCCCCCAAAGTTCATCAAGATTTGGCCAAAGCTTTGATTGGATTAAAAGAATTTGAAGCCGCTTCAAATGCCTTACAGACATCATTGCATATGATGCCCGGAAATATTCAGGCAAGAAAGGATTTGCTTTCACTGTACCGGAATGAATTGAACAGACCGAAAATGGCAGCCATCATTGAAGCTTCATTACCTGATTACACACTGCCGGAAATGATTGTGGTTTCCGGTCTTCCTCGTAGTGGCACTTCCATGATCATGCAAATGCTGGATGCCGGTGGTTTAGAGATTTTTACAGACAATGTAAGGAAAGCAGATGAACACAATCCAAAAGGTTATTATGAAGTAGAAAGGATCAAGAATCTCGCATCAAATATTAAAGTATTAGAAGAAGTAGGTCAAAGGGTAGTTAAAATAGTGGCTCCTCTGCTGCTTCACCTGCCCAGAAATTATAAATACAAGATTATTTTTGTAGAAAGAGAATTGGGAGAAGTTTTACTTTCACAACATACCATGCTTAATAAACAAGCCTCAGAAAAAAGAAAGACTACTTTTTCTTTCAGGTTGTGGAAAAGGTATGAAGAAATATTGGAAAAAGTAAAGAAAACCTACCGGAACCAAAAAAATGCAGAATTTTTATTTATAAAACATGCCGAAGTTATAGAAAACCCAAAATTTGCTGCAATTGAAATGCAGGAATTTTTAGGGAAGCAGCTTAATATAGAAGCAATGACCTCTGTTGTCGATCCCGCTCTATACAGGGAAAGAGAAAAAAATGTTAAACTTAAAATGTAAGGAATGGAAAGGAAGCCTATTGAAAAAATACTGATTGTAGGTGCCGGAAGTGCAGGTTGGATGACAGCGGCGTACCTGAACCGGGCCCTCAATATTCAAGGTAGAAATGTAGAAATATCTCTTATCGAATCCTCAGATATTGATACTATTGGTGTTGGTGAGGCTACGGTTCCAATGCTCCAGGGCTTTTTTAGCTTTTTAGGAATACCAGAGGAGATCTGGATGAGCGCTTGCAATGCTACATTTAAATTGGCCATTCGATTCCAGGGCTGGCATGACAATGGTCCGGATGACTATTACTGGCATACTTTCGGTGCATCTCCAGGCACAAGAGGTCCTGTATTGGATTTAAGCCAGTATTGGCTGTATGATTACATGAATGGGCTAACCGAACTCTCATATGCCAAATATATGCATGAGGCCGTTTATGCTTGCGAGGAAAAAAAATCCCCTAAGCCGGCATTTTCTCAAAATAACAGATCACAACCCATCAATTACGCCTATCATCTGGATGCAGGTTTACTGACCAAGATGCTTCGTGATTATTCTAAAGCTAATGGGGTAAATCATTATATAGGAACGATCAACCGTATAAAAAATGATGAGAAGGGGTGGATCAAAAAAGTGTTTACCCATGACCAGAAAGAAATTGAAGCCGATTTTTACATAGATTGTACAGGTTTCAATTCACTGCTTCTTGGTGAAAATATGAATATTGAATTCGAGTCCTACAGCAAATATCTTATTTGTGATAAAGCCATTGCTATAGGCACCAGATATCCGGAAAACGATCCTTATAATGAATTGAAAGGTGGGTTGAATTCATACACCACCGCTAAAGCTATGAAGTATGGATGGACATGGCATACACCATTGATCTCCAGAGATGGAAACGGTTATGTTTACTGTAGCCAATTTGTTTCAGAAATGGACGCCGAAAAAGAATTTGTTAATGATATTAAAGATAGAGGTGAACTCACGACGGCAAGACATATTGATTTCCATACAGGAAAATACAAAGAAAGTTGGAAAAATAATTGCCTGGCTATAGGGCTTTCTGCAGGCTTTATTGAACCCATGGAATCTACAGGTATTGCGCTTATTCAAATAGGCATTAATACATTGTTACATTATTTTCCCGATAAAAGCTGTGCTCCAATTTTTCAGGCAAAATACAATGAAGAAATGATAAATTTTTATGAAAATATAAGGGACTTTATTTGTTTGCACTATACGTTAACTCAACGTGAGGATACCGCTTTTTGGAAAGCCATAAAATATGAGGTTCCTGTTCCGGATTCACTTAAAGAGAAATTGGAAGAGTGGAGGTTGCTATGGGATGATATGAGAGGTAAATATACCATGTTCGGTCCGTTCAATCACTTTTCCATTTTGGCAGGTATGAAATATCTGCCTGAAGCTCCTCTACCCATCGTGGGTGTATATCAAAAAGAACAAACCCAAAACCGCAAACAAATGATTGTATCGAAAGGACTACAGGCCAGTAGAAATCTCCCGATTCATTCTGAATATTTTAAACAATTGAGAAGAATAAAGCAATTTCAGGAAGAAGCTTTTTAAATCAATCCAAATCGGAAGACCATTATTGCTATTTGCGGAGGAGGAGGGATTCGAACCCCCGGTAGGCTCATCACCTACGCCGGTTTTCAAGACCGGTGCAATCAACCAGCTCTGCCACTCCTCCGGGCTACAACCTGTTAAAGCGATGCAAATTTAACAAGCATTTTGTATTTTAGAAGCGGTGCTTCTGATTTTTTATAAAGTCCTCTTCAAACCAATTTCTGCATTCATGAAAATATTTCAGTTCCGGCAAAGTGAAAAGCCGATTCTATGGCGGCATTTTCGTCCGAGTCTGAACCATGGATTGCATTTTCACCTATCGAACGTGCAAAACGGGCACGAATAGTTCCCGGAGCAGCCTGGGCAGGGTTGGTAGCTCCGATCAATGACCTGAAATCCTCGACTGCATTTTCCTTTTCCAGAATGGCAGCTACGATAGGACCGGATGACATAAATTCAACCAATTCACCATAAAATGGTCTTTCTTTGTGAACAGCATAAAATTCACCTGCTTTTTCGATTGATAATTTAGAGTACTTCATGGCCACAACCTTAAATCCTGATCCAATTATTTGAGACAAAATCGAACCAATGTGTCCATCCTGAACCGCATCCGGCTTGATCATGGTAAATGTTCTATTTCCTGACGTCTTCATATTTTATATCATTATTTAGAAAAATGCTGCAAAAGTAACGAAAAGTATACCCTGAACAATAAAGTAAGGCATTTGATTTTTGTATAATCCAACAATTTTCTCAACTTCGCACTTCGTTATAAAAAACGTATGTTAGAAGAGATTAAAAGATTACTGGGTTTTTCAAAAAATATAGCTATCATAACCCATAGAAATCCAGATGGAGATGCCATTGGAAGCTCACTGGCATTGAAAAAATATCTGGAAAAAAAGAATCATATTGTTAATGTCTTGGCTCCAAGCGAGTATCCGGCATCATTACACTTTCTTCCTGATATCCAGTCAGTCATTATCACGGATGAAGAAAAGAATCTGGCAGAAAAAATTCTGCTACAAGCTGATATCATCTTTTGCCTGGATTTCAACGCCCTGGACAGAATTGACAAAATAGATTATGCAGTATCCGGCAATAAAAATGCTGTTAAGATAATCATAGATCATCATCTTGATCCTGAGCCTTTTGCTGATTACATAATCACAGATACCGAAGCCAGTTCTACCTCAGAAATTATTTTTCAGTTTATTCAGGATCTTGGGGAGCCTCATTTAATTGATATCCAGATAGGAGAATGTATTTTGACTGGGATCATTACCGATACTGGTTCATTTCGATATGGGACCCGAGCCAACACTTATGAAGTGGCCGCTATATTGAAAAATTTAGGAGTGGACGACCATTTCATTCAGGACAAAATCACCAATTCACTTTTAGAAAAGAATTTAAGATTGTTGGGGCATTGCCTTGCCAACAGAATGGAAGTACTGGAGGAATACAGGACAGCCTATATCTATTTGACTAAAGAAGACTACAAAAATTTTGATATCAAAAGGGGAGACACTGAAGGTATAGTCAATTATTTATTAATGATGAAAAACGTTGATATCGCCGCCTTTATTATGGAGCAACCTACAATAGTAAAGATATCATTGCGCTCCAAAGGTGATATTTCAGTGCAAGACATGGCCAGGAGATATTTCAGGGGTGGAGGACATAAAAATGCTTCTGGTGGAGGGGTATATGCAAAACTGGAAGATATCATTGAGCGTTTTAAAGAAGTAATACCGAAATATATACCAAAGGTAGAAGTATAACATTTTAAACAAAATTCATAGATAATGAAAATTCAATATGTTTTTATTGCAGCCATCTTATGGTCATTCATAGCATGTAAAGATGACCAGACAAATATGGTACAGGGGTACAAATACAAAATTCATAGTTCCAGTAAAGAAAAAGCAAAACCAACCATAGGAGATTTTGTTTATTTCAATTTAACCATTGCTGATCAGAAAGATTCGGTGCTTCAACGTATGGACAAGTATCCCGACATACCTCAGATTCAAATACCCACTGATGAACAGATGGATGATATGCCTAACCCCATTGCCGGTTTATTAAAACTTTTGGCTGTTGAGGACAGTGCAACCTTATACCTACCCATTGATTCATTTAAGAACCTCCCTTTAGACTTACCAAATATGACCGAAATCCGGTACCATGTGGTAGTGAAAGAAATCATGTCAGAAGAAGAGTATCAGCAAAACTTAGAACGACAACAGGAGGAGAAAATGGCACAGGCTACCGAACTTAGAAAAAGACTACCTGAAATTACGCAAATCGTAGAAGACTTTGCAAGGGATTACAAAAGAGGTCGGGCTGAATTTCAGACATTGGCGTCCGGACTCCGAATTAAAATCCTGGATGAAGGGGAGGGCAATACTATAAATGCCGGTGAAATGGCCTCTGTGCATTATTACGGAGCGCTTGTGGATGGAAGTCCGTTTGACAATAGTTTTAACAGGGGAGATCCATTTGTTTTCCATGTGGGCAGTGGCCAGGTCATCAGAGGATGGGATGAAGGGCTTCAACAATTAAAAAACAAAAGCAAAGCTTTGTTATTGATCCCATCGGATTTAGGTTATGGAGCTACAGGCAGCCCACCTAATATACCAGGGAACGCTGAATTAATATTTTATGTAGAAGTAGAAGTTGTGCTGTAATATATTCTAGAGCAAATGACTTTTATTTCTAAATGTTTATATTATACTTTAATAAATAAAAAAGGGGCTTATGACTACTGAACACCTCATGGAGTTAAGAGATCGTATGACATCGATAAGGAGGTATCTTTGACGTCGATCGAAACAGACTTATAGCAGAAGAGAAAGAACAATTGACTTTGGATCCGGAATTTTGGGCTGATCCTGATAGGGCACAAGGCATCCTCAGGGAATTGAATTCTGCTAAATCCGCCATCCAGAAATACAAGGAGATTGAAGAAGTCGTGGACGATTTTGAAATTATCCTTGAATTCTATAAAGAAGGGGAAGCGGATGAAATGGAACTTCAGGAAAAATATAAGTCTGCACTGCGCACACTGGAAGAAGTTGAATTCAGAAATGCCATGGATCAACCCGAAGATAAGCTCTCATGTATATTAGAAATCAATGCTGGAGCTGGCGGCACTGAAAGCTGCGATTGGTCATCTATGCTGTACCGCATGTATGTCATGTGGGCAGAAAAAAATGGGTATAAGGCCTACGAACTCCATAAAGTGGACGGTGATGTAGCAGGTATGAAATCAGTATCACTTGAAATTGAGGGTGAATATGCATACGGAATGCTTAAAGGTGAAAATGGTGTTCACCGTTTGGTTCGTGTGAGCCCTTTCAATGCACAGGGGAAGCGCATGACCTCCTTTGCCTCGGTTTTTGTCCATCCTTTAATCGATGATACTATCAACGTGGATATTAACCCAGCTGACCTCGAATGGGATACTTTCCGGTCTTCAGGAGCGGGTGGACAGCACGTAAATAAAACTGAATCTGCCGTTCGGGTAAAGCATCTTCCTACGGGCATTGTGGTAGAATGTCAGCAGGAAAGATCGCAGCATAAAAACCGGGACAAAGCTATGCAAATGCTCCGTTCAAGGATTTATGAAGCTGAATTGGAAAAACAGCGGGCAGAGAAAGAAAAAGTGGAGGCAGGAAAAATGAAAAATGAATGGGGGTCTCAGATCAGGTCTTATGTTTTGGATGACAGACGTGTAAAAGATCATCGTACCCAGCATGAAACACGCAACACAGATGCAGTTTTAAATGGGGGCCTGGATGAATTTTTAAAGGCATTCCTTATGTGGGATGGAGCTGTCGTTCACTGATTCATGAAGTTCGAATCATCAAAGAAATGGCAATAATTTCACCAATGCCTACCTTTGACGCTTCAAAATCTTGCGCAACCCGATAGGGTATCACCGCGGCAATTTCATCTTTATACAACAGGAGGGGTGTTAGCCTCTTTTCTATGGAACTCAAACCTATGTCCTGAAAGAATTTCTTCACTTTTTTTCTTTTCCCATACATACCAAGGGGAGCAAAAGAATCACCATTCTTCCAGCTTCGTACAAATAGAGGGAACTGTATGGTGTCAGCAGAAAAATACAAAGTTCCGGATTTCCGAACTTCCGGTATTTGAGAAATCACCTCAACAAGTATGGATATATCTTTCCCTAGTGGAAAGCTACCTTGTCCTTGTATCATGGTATCCAGAATCATTTCCTCATCTTTCTTTATCCATATGATATTTTCTTTTCCCTTTTCCAAAACATGTGTTTTTGAATAAAATCTTGCTCCCCTTTTCGAATGGATTAGATTTTCTATCTGATCCATTGTAAATCCTAGTGTACGAAATCTTAAATACAATAAAGGAACTGCATTTACAAGACCATGAAGTGCCTCATTTTTCATATATGAAATTGAGCCTTTTTTTGAAACATACAGATCAGTATATTTACATATTAATTCATTTAGTAATCCATTAGATACTTCAAGATTTCTAATCGTGGTTACAATTCCTTTTTTATAATGTAGCCTATGTTTCTGGATGGCAGGAAGGACTTCATGGCGCCAATAATTTCTAGTGTAAGCAGTTTTTAAGTTGCTCTCATCTTCGACAAATGGCAATTGTATATTTTGTGCACAGGAAAGAATCAATTCTCTGTCCAAATCTATAAAAGGCCTGACCCACATCCCTCTTTTCCATCCTAAGCTTATTAATCCACTCAAACCTGAACCTCGAAATGCGTTTAAAAAAAAGGTCTCCATTCTGTCATCCATATGATGAGCTGTAGCTATGTAATCGAAATTAAAATTCTCATAAATTTCATTCAACCATTGTTGTCTGTATTGTCTGGCTTCATCATGAAAATTTCCTTTTCTATAAGAAAAATATCCTACATGACAAGGTATATTCCAACGCTTACAGATATATTGAACAAAAGCTTTGTCGTGTGCTGATACATTGCGTCTGGTTTGGTGATCAACATGTGCGACCTCCACTTGTATTCCATTTGCAATCAGGCTGTGTAAAAGCAATAGTGAATCAACACCACCACTTACAGCAATCAATATCTTTTTGCAGTTAAACAGATCCAGGCTCTTTGAAAATGAGTCTATTGTTTTAAGGAAGTCCATTTTGGAAGATACATTTTATTCTCGTTATTTCAATCACTGCAAATAATCTTACGTTGTCTGCCCACTATTATATATTACAACGCACTCAATGATCTAACATCGAAAGCGCTATCATACACATTTTCTGCGAGATTAAAAATACTTTGAGAAGAATCTACATTACCTGGGCTCCTACAGGCACAATACATTGTTTTGGATGTGTCCTGTCATAGTTCCATAGTGACTTACTCATCCTATCATTGCACCTCTCTGAATCTCATGTGGTTCATGTCGATCTGAAGGTAAGGAAGTAATTGACTTTATGTTATGTGCCTCAAAATAGAGGCAGCCATCTGACAGAATGAAAGGATGAATTCTATTGTATTCAAGGAGTGCTCACTTTTTATTAATTTTTATAAATATAATCGTAGAAACGAATGATCGATCAGAAATTAAATGTGTAAGTATATTCTCCTGGAAAACTGTCATAGAAACCTTCCAACTCAATCAGTCCTTTATTACTGTTGAGATACTCTACCAGTGAATTGGCATCCTCCAATACTTTTCCATTACATTTTTGAATGATATATCCGGGCTCCATGTTTGTATCTCCAATCAAACTATTCCTGTCAATACTTACTACATAAATGCCAAATCCAAACTTAACTTTTTCTTCAGAATCGAGATCACGAACCTCTAAGCCCATATCCTGCAAAACCTTGTCTTTTCTTACAGCAATAAGATCAAAAGTATTTTTCTGATTACGCAAAATAACATTAACCTGAAATTCTTTGTTTTTACGTTGATAGGTTACTTTTATTTGATCCCCAGGCCTGTATCTTCCGAGATGTTCCATAAATTCAGGAGTTCCGCGCACAGGAAACTCATTTAAATATACAATAATATCGCCTGATTTCAGCCCGGCATCATCGGCAGCTCCACCCTTGTTGACTCGTTCAATCATTACACCATTCACATCTTTCAAGCCTAATTTTAGTGCATCATCATTTTTTACATTGGTAATTGAAACGCCCATCCAACCTCTTTGGACACTACCATATTCAATGATATCGGTGATAACTTTCCGTGTAAGGTTGGAAGGAATGGCAAATGAAAATCCTTCATATTTTCCTGAATAAGTCATAATGGCTGCAATAATACCTACAAGTTGACCCTGAGTATTGACCAGGGCTCCTCCACTGTTGCCCGGATTGACTGCAGCATCGGTCTGTATAAAGGACTCAATTCCAAAGTCTTCCAGTATGTTAATATTTCTCGCTTTTGCACTTACAATCCCTGCGGTTACCGTAGATTGTAATCTGAAGGGATTGCCAACAGCCAGTACCCATTCCCCGATTGCTAATGAGTCAGAATTCCCAAAATATAAAAAGGGGAGATGATCTGTATCAATTTTAATCACAGCGAGATCTGTACTGGGATCATTTCCAATCAGCCTCGCTTTATATATTTTATTGTTATTCAACATGACTTCTATACTGTTGGCATCATTGATTACATGGTGATTGGTCACAATATATCCATCAGGACTTATCAATACACCTGAACCTGAAGAACTCGAATAGGTATTTTTATAGTTGCTGCCATTCATTTCTTTGAGGGACTTCACTGAAACCACAGCTTCCCTGCTTTTATTGGCGGCATAAATAAAGTCAGTAGGTGCTGAGGATGCAAAGGTAGCTGCCAATTGATCAGAAAGTAAAAAACGTTTTTCAGCTGCCTGAACGACTCTGCTTTCCTGTTCGAGAAAAACTTTTTCCACTGTATCGAAACAATTATAATAAATCCATAGTCCTGAAAACGTACCCAGCAACGAAATGGAAAATATTAAAACGTATCTTTTTACCATATGGGCTTAAATATCAATGCTCAAAAATGAATTCAACTACAAATATACAAGTATCATTCCTTTTTACCTGGCAGCATAAAACCGATTGAAGCTTGCATCTGTTTATTCATTTGTTCTTTGTACTGTATTGTAAAAACATAATCCTCATGTATCAAAATCACAATGTAAAAGCTAAAAGCTATAATTATCAGTTTTTAGTAAAGTATAAATAATATACAGATTAACTACTCAACACAAATATAACGATGAACATTCCTTAAATCTCAAAGTAGCAGTAATTTTACAGTTTTAATTGATTTATAATACCGTAAAAGACAAGTAATTGAACCAGTCCTTCCCATCCTCATAAGTCATCTCTAAAACATGGAAAAATTTCAGGATTTCATATTTTACAAGTACCATGGCACAGGAAATGATTTTATTATTATGGATCAAATGCATAAACCTGTTGATCTTCCAGCAGAATATATCCGCAAAATTTGTCACCGTAGATTTGGAATAGGAGCAGATGGCCTAATGATTTTAAGACCTTCCCAAAAAGCAGATTTTAACATGATTTATTACAATTCAGATGGAAAGGAAGGGTCAATGTGTGGAAATGGAGGTCGATGCATCAGTCATTTGTTTTTCAAAAAGCATCAAAAGGGAACTCCTGAAATCATTTTTGAAGCCGTTGACGGATTACATACAGCGCATTTACTTTCAGATGACAGAATCAAAATTCAAATGATAGATGTGAACGAAATTAACATACAAACTGACTTTTTGGAAATAAATACCGGATCCCCTCATTATGTTCGCCGGATTGATTCTATTGAAACATGGGATGTTGTAAAAGAAGGAAAGAAAATCAGATATAGTGACCGATATAGTGAAAATGGAATCAATGTAAATTTTATGGAATTTTCAAATGGAAAAATTTACATCCGAACTTATGAAAGGGGAGTGGAAGATGAAACTTTATCTTGTGGGACAGGGGCAGTGGCTTGTGGTATTGCCGCTTATCTCACAGGTTTAAGCAATGGACAAACAAAAATTGAGTTAATTACAGCTGGTGGCGTATTATGCGTAGATTTTTCAGAGCGGGAAGACAGGTTTGTAAATATATATCTGACAGGTCCGGCCACCCCTGTGTATACAGGAAAGATACATTTTGCATGAACCTTTATTGCTGTACAGTTCCTGTAAGAAAACGGATCCCTGGTGGCAAAGGATTACCTGAAGCTCTTCTGTAGGAAGCAATCTGACCCGTGTGCCAGATGGCATCAGATACCGGCCCATTGATTAAATTCCAAAATGGAATGGAAATCGTCTCGGAACCTCTTGTGAGATCAATGGTGTATGTGGTAATGGATTCTTCATCGCTTTCTTTCAATGTATCAGAAATTATTTTTAAAGCCTTTAAAATTTCCGTTCTTTTTTCACTATAGGCGTATCCGGACCAATGGTTAACTTCGATGTGAGATTGACGTTTTATAGCTTTATATATAACCCAAGTGAGATCACCAATATGATCTATAGTTTCACTGGTGCTCCTGGATTCCTCTGTCAGCCTATAATGTAAGTCCACTTCTTGTAAGTCATATGTAGCCCAATAGAACCTGAAACCCAGGCCATCAATCATTCTTGCAAACACATTACCTGCAGTGGCACTGGCATCAAAAGGTAAAATTTCCCGATAAGGCGGATCATTTTCATTTATCCATTTTTCATTGTAAGTACTTTGGGCAAATGAAATTCCGGAAACAGAAACCAAAATAATTAGTAGTAAACTGTGAAGGTCAATTTTTGAAGTCATTGCATTATACTTTATTACTACATTAAATTTACCATATTTCATCGATTTTTAGCTATGGCCATCCAACATCTAATTATTAAGCCCGGAAATAATTGAAAGAAGGAACTATAACAAGCATCTGTACATAATGTACCTTTGCATCCATTATGTTAGATCCATCCATACATCAACCGGTTTATGTCAGTCTGTTATTTCCTTTGGCAATACCTGATATATTAATTTACAAGGTTCCTGAGGAGTTAGCAGACAAAGTAAAACCGGGTATGAGGGTTGAAGCCCCTTTGAAAAATAAATTGCATGCCGCTATTGTCTTTGATACATATCATGATGTCAATGTCTCGTACAAACCCCGTAAAATCATTTCTCTCATTGACGACCAACCCATCATTTCTATACATCAGTTTAAACTCTGGCAATGGATAGCCAACTATTATTGCTGTACACTGGGTGAGGTAATGCACATTGCTTTGCCATCCGGATTAAAGCTATCCAGTGAAACAAAATTTTTAATTAATGAAACTTTTCTTGACTTAAAGGAAGTATTGACTGATAATCAATACATTCTATATGAAGCGCTGACCATTCAGAAAGAGCTGGCTATGGATGAATTGCAGAAAATACTGAACAAAAAGACAATATATCCAGAGATAAAAGGACTGCTGGATAAAGGGTTGATTTATGTTAAAGAAGAATTGGTAGAAAAATATCAGCCTAAATTTGAATCATACGCCCGGTTGAAACCTGAATTGAAGGATAATACCAAGCTTTTAGGTGAAGCATTGGATAAGGTAAAAAAATCAGAGTTACAAACCCGTATGATGCTAACCCTCATTCAATGGGGTATTAAAAATCCATGGTTACCGGTAAAGGAATTGTACACATTATCTGCCGGTAATAGCCAGGTATTAAATGCATTGCTGAAAAAGCAATTGATTGAAACGGAAAAAAAAGAAGTAAGTAGATTAGGCATACAGGAAGAAAATGAGATTGAAAATATTCCTGATCTCTCCTCGCTGCAGTCAGAAGCTTTAAAACAAATTAAAAATCACTGGTCTACCACTCTGGCCGTTCTGCTTCACGGTGTTACCGGAAGTGGGAAAACGAGAATATATATGGAGTTGATTCAGGATGTTATTCATAATCAAGGGCAAGTTCTTTATCTTCTCCCCGAAATTGCGCTCACTACCCAAATTGTACAGCGATTGGTAGGTGTATTTGGCGACAAAGTACAGGTATACCACTCACGAATGACATCTAACCAACGTGTTGAGATGTGGCATTCTGTCCAGTCAGGAATACCTATTGTAATTAGTGCCAGATCGGGAATGTTTTTGCCTTTCAGTAATTTGCAACTTATCATTATCGACGAGGAACACGACACATGTTTTAAGCAACAGGATCCTTCTCCCAGATATAATGCACGTGATGCTTCCATCTATATGGCAAGTCTTTTTGGAGCCAGGGTCTTATTAGGAAGTGCTACGCCATCACTGGAATCATACTTTAACGCCAGAAATGGTAAATATGGGCTGGTCGAAATAATGGAAAGATTCGGTGAAGCAGAGCTCCCTGATATTGAGATTGTTGATCTGAGAAAAGAGAGAAAGGCAAAAACGCTGGAAAACTATTTTTCCAAAACTCTTAGAAATGAGATTGACCGTGCCCTGGTTAATAATAAGCAAGTACTAATCTTTCAGAACAGACGAGGCTATGCACCTTCCATTCAATGCCAAATGTGTGGTTGGGTAGGGGAGTGCGAACATTGCGACCTCACATTGACAAAACATAAATTCCTGGGAGAATTAAAATGTCATTATTGTGGGTACAAAACAAAAATCCCGGCTGCTTGTCCGTCTTGTGGGTCTGATGAATTGCGGGAGATGGGATATGGAACAGAAAAGATAGAAGATGTAATCAAAACCATGTTTCCAATGGCTAACGTGGGACGCCTGGATTTTGATACAGCTAGAAATAAATCCTCCTATGAAAATATCATTCTAGACTTTCAATTAAAGAAAATTGATGTTCTGGTGGGTACACAAATGATCACCAAAGGCCTGGATTTTGACAATATTCATATTGTAGGGGTATTGAATGCCGATTTATTATTGTTTTTTCCAGACTTTCGCGCTTCGGAAAGAGCATTTCAATTGCTCACCCAGGTAGCAGGCAGGGCAGGCAGGAGAAAGGATAAAGGAAAGGTGATCATACAAACAAGCCAACCTGAACATCCTGTCATTGTGGATACGGTTGAATATAATTATAATAAATTGATTGCCAGAGAATTGGTAGAAAGGAAAAATTTTTTCTACCCCCCATATTTCAGGTTGATTCATATAATGTTAAAGCATAAAGAACCAAAAATTGTACATGAAGCCTCACTTTTTTTTGCAGAGAAAATTATTGAATCATTAGGCAACCGGGTGTTGGGCCCTGCGGAGCCAGGAATTGCCCGATTGAGAGGGCAATATCTTCGTCAGGTCATTGTCAAACTTGAAAAGGACCAAAACAGAATTCTGAAAGCAAAAAGAATCCTAATGAACGCCAAATCCCTGGTAAAAAGTCAAAAAACCTGGCAAAATGTTCGAATCAATATTGATGTAGACCCATATTAGGAAAGAAATCTCGATCAGGAATAAAGTTGAATAACAAACTCTGATAAAATAGCCTCACTGTCTTTATTCCTGCTTTCAAATCCTTTGGATTCAAGATCAGCCTTTTTTAATAATTGTAAAGCTTTTTTAATTTTTAAAGTCCCCATTTTCTGCGCCGAGGATTTATATTCTTTTACAAAATAGGGAGTTGGCAGTCCCAGAATTTTTTGCAATTGAGCATCTGCTTCTTTCATATTCTGACTTACAATAAAAAGCTTTGTAAAATATGAATATAAATTTCCTAAAATGAGCACTAATGGGTGGGCACTTTCATTTCCTCCAAAATATTTTATCATTCTGAATACCTTTTCACGATTTCCTTCTCCCAGCGCTTTTTGAAATTCAAAAACATTATAGTCCTTACTGATTCCTATCTGCTCTCTCACCACGTCGGCAGTTACTTTCCCTTTTGCATCCAGGTTGATGGCAAGCTTATCCAACTCATTACTGATTTTGGGGAGATCATTTCCCAAATATTCCGTTAACAATAATTTAGATTCATGGTCAACAGATAACCCTTTTGCATTCAGATACTGTTCGATCCATGCAGGGATTTGACTATCATAGAGTTTTTTTGATTCAAAAACCACACCTTTTTCGGAGATATTCTTAAACCATTTCAACCGGCCATTTACCTTTTTGTGCTTATGGCATAAGACCACAATGGATAGAGGAGAAGGGGATTTTGTGTATTGCTCCAATTGTTCTATTCCTTTCAAATCCTGTGCTTCCTTTACAAATACTAATCTATATTCAGCCATCATGGGATATTGCCTGGCTTCATCAACGATTTGTTTGACTTCTGTATCTTTACCATACAAAATGGATTGATTGAATGATTTCTCCTCATCTGTCAATACAGTGGATTCAATCATATCCGCAATCAGGTCTATGAAGTATGACTCTTCGCCATGCAAAAGATACACAGGATAGAACTTCCTTCCTTTGATCGTCGATATTAAGGGTGAATATTCCAGAAGGTAGCCAGGATGAAGAGTTTAATGAATGATTACTTCAAAGAATTGCCATTCTTAAGCATTCTGTCAACATCTGATGTGAACTCCTCTACAGAAGGTTTATATCCGGTTTTTCCTAATGGATTGACCGTAAACTCATTACTGCCTGCTGGCTTGTCAATTTCAAAAATCCAAACTGTAGGATATCCCCTTACCTGAAAGGCTCTTTGCAAGCTGGCATTTTGTTGTCTGATGTCCATAGGAATTTCCTTTCTTCTAGGAAAATCCAGTTCGAGCAATACAACATTTTTATCTGCCCATTTTTTAAATTCAGGTTGATCAAATACAGCTGCTGCCAATCGCTTGCACCAACCACACCAGTCACTCCCGGTAAAATTGGCCATTATCGGTTTTCCAGACTTTTTTGACAAATTATATGCCTCTTCGAGATTCACCAACCAACCATCCTGTTCTGCCTTATAGGTATTTGAAGACTGACAAAAAAGTGGGGAATAAATCATAAAAGACCAGGCAAAAAAGAAAAATAAAACTTTCATTGAAAATTGTTTTGCTAAATAACGACAAAAGTGCTTTAATGCTTTTTGATTGAAGGTACAATTTTACAAAAATTATATAAATCTTTCAAATTTGATGTATTATAAATTTATGTAATATTAATATTACTAACCATATATTGAAAATCCTGGATATTCTTTCACATTCAACTCTTTCGGAGTTGAGGATTATAGGTCCACACTATCCACCGGTTTTACCGGCAGTTACTCACATTGAACTCATTCGGAGTTGGGGATGGGATTATTCCCTGACGGAATATGAAACATTCCCCTTGAGCAGGGTAGTGAATGTAACCCCTTTGGGTGGTATGAGCCCTGTGGAGTACAGCTACAGACACAACAATGAGGATGATGTATTGTTGGTATTGCCTTCCCCATTCTTATGGCCGGACAACAACCATACCAAAGGAGTTCAACCCTTTATCCATTGTTCTCTTCCAAATCAACATACTCCATCATCAGAGACTAACTATGACGAGAGGGATCTGTTTTATTCCATACTGCATTATGAGAAGAAGTATCGGGCAGTTTTGCACCAGAGCAATACAACGGCAATATATCCCATGGAGAGTGGCAGGTCAAGGGCAGGAGGAAGCAGATGTATGGATATATTTATGATGAATACAATCGAATGACAGAAGCGGAGTATTATGACCGGAATAGTGGTCCCCAAAGCTTTGAGGGAAGGGAGGATAAAATACAATGATGACCGACTGGTCTGCATGAATGCAGAATGACGATGGAGTCGTCATAGGGAAGGAACCGCAAGCACCCCTTACGGCTGCCTGAGCAGTATGAGTCTTTCCTCAACCTGGGGATGAACCTGGCTACATGCAGGGGATTGGATTCCCCCAAAGCTTTAGGAGCGGGATTCCGACCATAAGTTGTTCCAAAAAGGATCGCATGCCCCCTCGGTAAAAATGATTCAAACATTTTTTACGGTTTCAGTCCAAACACATCAACCGATCACGACGACCATGTCTTCGACAGGCATGCCCATTACCCGGGCCACTAAAAGCCTGCTGACAGCCACAGAAAAAATCATCAGGATCCATTCATTCCTCATTGCCGGCAAGAAACACATTACAGAGAAATTGCTAACAACAGTTAAAAGAATCCTCGATTCGATATACTCACCCCTATATTAACAATACAACGAATCACCACCTTGATGAAAAGCTTAATATATACCCGCTTGTGGGCAGAGATAGTCAATGACGAAACATCATATTGTTTTAAGGGTTCACATGAGGTGTTCAGGCTTATCGCTCAAAGGTATAGAGAAGTGGAAAGTCAATATTCAGATAAAACGTTTATTACCACTTCAGATAGGGAAGCAGCTGAGTTGGTAACCGGTAATTATGATAAACGTTGGGGTGTTGAGGAATTTTTCAATGTCGAAAATAAAATGAATATAAACAGGGTCGGCAGTTTTTAAAATTATATTAAACGAGTAAGAAAAATCATGAACTTTTCCCTTTATCTTTGACATCTTGCAAATGAATCCCTGATTTTATCATTTCATTATTCAATCCATTGATTTTTAATGCAGAAAACTTCAATAATAGTAGGGACTAATTTGCTGACAATAAGATATTTTATGATGATAGTCTTTACTATCAAATTTTTGCACATTCATGCAGTGGTACTGGAAGTGGGACCGGGTAAAGTTTATAGTTCTCCGGTTCAAGCTTCTCAGGTTGCGGCTCCCGGGGATACCATTCTCATATTTCCAAATATTTACACCGGGAGTCAGTATATCTTTAATCTGCATGGTACTGCAAGTCAGCCTATTGTTTTTATGGGCACAGATGTGAATCAGGTAATTTTTAGCGGTGGTTTACAAGGAATGCATTTATCTCAGGTTTCCTATATAGAGTTACACAATTTAAGCTTCACCCAGCATACCGGAAACGGACTGAATATCGATGATGCAGGCACATTTGATAGTCCTTCACATCATATAAGAGTCATACATTGCCGCTTTTATGAAATGGGTGCAGAGGGAAATAATGATTTTTTGAAAATGTCAGGCATTGATCATTTTGAAATAGTTAATTGTACCTTCAATCAAGGTGCTGCAGGCGGTAGCGGGATAGATATGGTGGGATGTCACCATGGCATTATCCGCAAAAACGAATTTTACTCCATGGGCTCCAATAGTATTCAGGCTAAAGGAGGAACACAGTATATAGCTATTTTTCAGAATCTGTTTGAGGATGGAGGTCAGCGCACCCTCAATTTGGGCGGAAGTACGGGGTTGGAGTACTTCAGACCCCAGGACGCTCCTTTCGAAGCAGCAGATATCGATGTCTATGCCAATGTGTTTATACGCGCCTGGGCTCCAATTGCATATGTAGGTAGTGTCAGAGTAAAAGTAATTAACAATACATTGGTGGATCCACAAAACTGGGTCATTCGAATTCTTCAGGAATCAGTCGATCCTGAACGATTTCTACCTTGTGGTGATAATGAATTCATCAACAATATCATTTACTATAACTATACAAGAAATATCTCCACACACATCAATATCGGCCCTGATACAGATCCGCAAAGTTTTACCTTTTCAAATAATCTTTGGTATAACCATAACAACCCTTTACTGTCAACTCCCAACTTGCCGGTTACAGAGTCCGATGGAATCTATGGTTTGGAGCCTGGATTCATTCACCTGGCAAATGGTAATTTCAGACTCAATTCATCCAGCCCCGGTATTTATTCGGGGACTGTAAGTGAATTTGGAATTGATTTTGATGGTTATTTCAGACCGGATGGGATGGCCACAGATATAGGAGCATTCGAATTTCTGAATATGCCGGAAATGCTCGAAATCGATGGAAATCAGCTGGTTTGCCTTTCTCAACTTAAGCAGCATTATCAGGCGATCAGTAGTTATGGTCATCAATTTCTTTGGAATATTGAGGGAGGTATCAATATGGACGGAACCACAGATTCGAATGTTTCAGTGCTATGGGACGCCGAAGCTACAGAGCACAAATTGGAAGTCACTCCGGTCAGTATCAACGGAGTTGCAGGCGATCCTATTTTCATACTCATACAATTACAGGAAGAAGATGTAATTCAATGGGTAGGAGATGACCCATCATGGCTCAACCGTAACAATTGGTTGCCAGTAACTTTACCTCAGGGTTGTCATACAGTGGTAATAAATGATAACGGCCAATATGATCATCCCGTTATTCCTTCAGATGCTGTTATACTTATTAAACGATTGGAAATCAGAAACAATAAAACTTTATTGATTGAATCCGGAGGAATTCTTGAAATCACCGGAAAAGAATAAACTTTAAAAAAAAAGGTTTGAGAATATGAATAAAAGATACTTCTGTTTGCTTTGGAGAACCCTACCTGTCATTTTTGTTTTTTTTATATTCTTTTCGGGATGTAAATCTTCAAAGCCTGTTGAAGAAATCCAGGGCTTATCAGAAGGCAAGAAATGGGATGCAAACAATAATGGCATTCTGTTTTTAACAATACTTTTTAAAGGGGGAGACCATTCTATTCCTGTGGGTGCAGAATTGGCACAATGTATCATAAGAGATGGAAAAATTAAAGAATCAACAAATTTGATCAAACCTCCACAAGCGGGCGATGTGTATATCAATGTATATAGTGGTGATTCAATTATGGTGTCTACACATTTGATTAAAAATCCTTTGATTCAGCATGTAGAATTTTCTGATGAGGAAGGTTTCTTAACCACTAAAGAAATCAGACTCCCTGAAAAAGAGCATTTTATCCGCTTTAATCTTGAAAAAAAAGTGAATAATGTAAAAATCATATCCAGTGATCCTAACCATGATAAAGGAGAATGCGTATTTTTAATCATTGATTTGGATCACTGTTTATATCTTAAAGGTTAAAATCAGAGTGGATGTGTGATTTGATTAAATATAAAAGGAATGGGTTTCATATTTTGATTTTAAGCCTATTTTGCCTTTCAATGAAATCACAAAGTTTTCCTTTAGAAACATTATTTGAAAATGGCGCCTATTCAGAAAGGATCAATATTGTAGTATTGGGTGATGGATACCGCGATCATGAATTCAACTTATTCCACCAGCATTCTATAAATTTGATAAATGATCTATTCGAGGAAAGTCCTTACCGTGAATATAAATCATACTTCAATGCATTCTCAATATTCACTCCATCGAATGTCTCAGGAGCAGCAGATGATCCATCCAGGCCCATTGATAACTTTTTTGGGAGCACATTCAATTATGCCGGAATAGAGAGATTGCTTGTCCCATTATATAATTCAAAGATTTCTTCAGTCCTGGCCGCTACTTTTCCGGAGTACGACCAGGTAGTAATGGTTGTCAATGATTCAAGATATGGTGGATCAGGGGGTTGGATCGCTACTACTTCCGCTCATCCCCTTGCCGGTGAAATTGCTATTCATGAAATAGGTCACTCTTTTTCAAATCTGTCTGATGAGTATTACGCCGGAGATCAATATGCCAGAGAAACAGCCAACATGACTCGAAATAGCAATCCCAACCAAATAAAATGGCGTAATTGGCTTAATTTTCAAGGCATTGGGATATATACCTTTTGTTGTGGTGGAAATGCATCCTCCTGGTATAAGCCTCATCAGAATTGTAAAATGGAGAGATTGGGAGTACCCTTTTGCAGTGTCTGTAAAGAACAGACTGTACAAGATATACACAGGCTTACCCATCCCATCACTCATTATCATCCTATAGAAGATGAGTTGTTCTTTGATGGAGAAGTCATTCCATTTTATATCGATCTCATACATCCCAGTCCCTCTACCATGAAAACTGAATGGCGTGTGAATGAAATGAAAGTGAACGCTGTAAAAGACACATTGTTTCTTATGGACGAACATATGGAAACAGGACATAATACAGTGGAAGCTATCATTACAGATGAAACATCATTCATTAGAATTGAAGGCTATGCAACGATCAATATATACCGTCTGGAATGGCAAGTCAACAACTCAACTACCAACCTTCGGGTTGGAAAACCTGAAAAAAACCATGCCCGTTTTGTGATTTCCCCTAATCCTGGAAATGAGTTTGTAAGAATACAATCCAATGCATTTAATGAAGCACCTTTTAATATTATTTTGTATTCGCTAAAAGGTGAAAAAGTATGGGAACAGAACTTTTCAGGAGCAAGTGGTTCTGAAATCATAATCAACACGGGTTCCCTTTTGCCAGGCACTTACCTCCTGATGTTTGCCAATGATAATTGGCGGCACACCAGTATCGGAAAATGGGTAAAAGGGTAGAAGAAATCACCTGTCCGCTTTAACTATGCTTTGCAATTCTTTTTTTGTTGAAAAACACAGGTAATTGTGTCCTGAAAGGGCCTAAATATTCTTCTGTTGAATTAATGATATTTAATACTTTTGCATTGAAAAAAAATTCTCCCATAAAATGAATATAAAGAACCACCTTCTACTGCTTTTTACTTCCTTGATCTTCTGGTCGTGTTCCACTTCATCGACTAAACTTTTTCAGAGAGGGGATTATGATGGCGCCATTTTCAAGTCAGTCAATCAATTGAAGAAAAAGCCTAATAGTGCTAAAGAAGCAGAAATACTTGACCGGTCATTCAGAAATGCCAATTTATTGGATAACGAAAGAGTGCGCTTCCTGAAACGGGAAAATGACCCACGAAACCAGGATGAAATCGTACAACTCTACTTAAAATTAAGAAACAGACAAACCCTTGTAAATACAGTAACTCCCATTATAGTCAATGGTCGGAGAGTGCAATATGAATATATCGATTATGATGAAGAAATCATTGCTGCTAAAAGCCAGGCTACAGAATTTTTATATGACAATGCCCAAAGACTGATGAAAAATGAGGATAAGGAATCCTATAGGCAGGCGTATTACGAATTAAAGCGGGTTGAAGAATATGCAGGCAATTACAGAGATGTCAGAAGACTCCGTCAGGAAGCATGGGATAGGGGGGTGAGTAGGGCATTAGTGTTAATTGAAAATCAATCCCATTTAAAATTTGATCGAGAATTACAAAATTCAATTTTATCCTTTGACCCCAGGGGACTGGATAGCGAATGGGTAGAATTCCATATGATGGATCTGGATGAAAATCTGAATTATGATTATTACATAGCAGTAGAAATAGCACTTATATCCATTTCTCCGGATATTGTAGATCAAAAAGATCGCGTAGAATCAAAAATAATTGACGATGGAGAAGAAGTGGTCAAAGACGCCCAGGGTAAACCCCTTCGGGATTCTTTAGGCAATGCGATAGTTGTTCCTAAAAAACGTGAAATAACCTGTGCAGTTGTGGAAAGTTTTCAAAAGAAAACAGCAACCATGGAAGGATTTTTGTCTATTTACACGCATAAACCTCGGACATTATTGAAAAAGGAACCCATTGTAGCTGTAGGAAATTTTGAACATATTTCAGCCAGAGCTATCGGAAATCAAAATGCATTATCAGAAGAAACAAAAAAGAAAGTTCAAACAAGGCCTGCACCTTTTCCCAATGATTTCGACATGTTATTTATAACGGCTGAAGTAATGCGCCCTGTGGTGGCGAGAGTCATTCGAAATAATCGCAGACTGATCATTTAGCCTGAAGAGCCTTTAACTATTCCTCAGTATATTCAGAATCTTATCCCGTTCTTCAGGTGTATTGACATTTTGTAATGCTTCATGTTGAGATGTTTCGATCATATGAATATCACTGTTAATTAATACTTTTCTTGGGCAAGCGTACCCAAGACTCATAAAATACAAAATTCTTTGATATGCTCTGGGCTCCCAAATAGTGAATAAAGGTTCAGGAAATCCCGTCGCAGGATTATAAAAGGAAGTGGCAAACTTTTCCGGATTTCTATTTTCAATCAATTCCTGTATGATACCAGCATTTAAGAGGGGCAAATCTGTTGCAAGAGTCATCCAGGCAGAATGGGGGTTATACCTAAAAGCTGAAAGGATACCACCAAGAGGACCCAGATCCTTGAATAAGTCTTCAATTACAGGAAATTCAGATGAAGAGGCTGTACCGTCTGTCACCGATAACCAAACATTCTTACAAACATTCTGTAACAGCTCAGCAGTAAAATCAATATGTGTCTTATTATGATGATATCGGATTTGCGTTTTATCCATTCCCATGCGCTTACTTTTACCTCCTGCCAATATCAAACCATTCAGTTGAGGCAGATTTGCTTTTATCCTGTCACCCAATGCTTTATAGAAATGCTCCCGAGCATGTGCTGTATATACTGGAAGCTTCCGCCATTCCGGATTATATTCATATAAAAAGTCATAAACCACGTTCTCATTCTCAGCCAGTATAAAACCAACCACCTGGGTTAAACGATTCAGCTTGCGCCTAAGCGAATCCTTTTTTTCCGGATGAATAATCACCCATTGCTTTTCTGCCTCAAAATGGTTGCCATTGACTAAAACAGCACTGGCGCTATTAAATATTGAGCGGTAATCCCAATCTATATGATCGGATTGTGTTTCTATTCTATGCCATCCTATTTGGTCGGTTACACTTATTTCGTAGGAAAGGCCTCTTTCACTGGGATGATGATTCGCATCAATATAGGCCCAACGGTATCCGGTTAAGTTTTTAGCAGTGAGGTGGACAAAATCTTTTAACCATCCGCAAGGTGCTCCCAAAAATGACCATTCATTTTGATGAAACTTTCCACCCATGGGCTTTAAAAGTTCAGTATGTTTTACATGCTTTTTAACTTTCATTTTGGCTATAAATCAATTGAATACTCTTCAAAATTAACAGTAAAAGAAATCTGATCATTCATATGTGCTCTCTTCATTGAAATGTGAACATATTGCTTCCTGTTTAATTTATATAACCTTAATTATGTCTCTAGGTTTGTCCAGACAATAATACTCATGTATATAAACCCATTTTTTAATTTTAATTTTACATTTTTACTCACCTTTGGATGGAGTGATTTATACATGACCATATCAAAATAAATCCAATTATATAGAAATTAAAATATAGACAGCTAAAAAAGAATAATAGCAAATGTTAACATTTACAATTCAACAATCATTATAGGGTGTGCGTTTTAATTTTTCAAATCTTTTAATTTTCTCGATATCTAATGACTATGTTCAGGCTATTCTTATTATTCACAGCTACGATAGTTTTTGTAACCTGCACCAAGGAACCTCCTGAAATACGGATTGATCCTCAATTTCAAATTTATGTTGACCGTTTTGTTGCAGAAGGTGCGAAAAGGGGAATTGATGTGGATTTTAGTAATACCGGACTTGTGGTGGAATTTGGAGATGTGCCTTCTGAGGCTGCTGGCGTATGTTCTGAATTGGGTACTTCCACATCTGGGTCTCACATAATAACCATCAGGAGATCTTTCTGGCTGAATGCCGATGAAACCACAAGAGAAAGATTAATATTCCACGAGTTAGGTCATTGTGAACTTTTCAGACCCCATGACAACCAACGATTTACTACGGGTGAATGGAAGAGTATCATGAGAGGAGCGCCTTTGCCTGAAAACATTTCTCCGGTGATCAATTATTCAGGAATTAGAAAAGAATACTATATAGATGAGTTATTTAATCCATTTACCCCAACACCATCCTGGTTGAATATAAGAGGTAGATATGATGATATTCCTGTCTCTCAGAAAAATGTCATCTATAGTGCCAATAATGTCAGAAACTTTCAGGCTAATGTCCCATTTCCTGAAAATGGAGATTTTGAAATCGAAATTGAAATGCAAATTGAAACCGGACTAACATTTGCAGGTTTCAGATGGGCTGGTTTTGATATAGCTACCAGCTTTATGGTATTTTTCTTTTCGGGCAATGAACTTAATATCGCCAGTGGCTCTTCCCTCCAGGGACCCATGCATGCTATTTATTATAACCACAGAGTGGGTTTTAATATGAATAAAGTAACCGTTCGGCGCCAGGGAGATCTTTACTTTGTTTTTATGAATGAAGATTTTTTGTATTGGTTTGAATATGTACCCATGGTAATACCATTCCTGGAATCATTAAGAGGTCCGGAAACGATGATTGACTTCAAAACAGTGAGAGTCTATTCTTTTTAATAAATATTCTTTAAACCCAAGCTAATCATATTAAAATGTTTAATATATAGTAATTTATTATATATTTGATCCTGAATTGATATCAGGATGTTTAGCACTTTTCATTCTTCAGATAAATTTATTGCCGGTCAGGTAATGAATTCCCATATTGTCAATAGCCTGGCATATATCTTATTTATTCAGGGTTCACTCTTTGGTCAATTTTCTTTCAAAGAACGAAGCACTGAATACCTTGGAAATCAAAAAAGCAGAAGTGCAGTAATGTTAGGGGTACAGGATATGAATGGAGATTATCTGGACGACCTCGTCACACTAGATTTAGGACGTTATCTTTTTGTGGCTATAAGCAGGGGCAAAGATAATCCTATGAAAATAAGTAAGGCTAGTCTACCTGTTTCCACCGGAAGAGAATGGTCGTTTGCCATTGGAGACCTCGACAATGACAATATTCCGGAAATTTTAACTACAGGAATCTATAATGATTTAAAAGTATTTGGTTTCGATCCGCAAACAGGATCATTTGAAAGTAAACAAAATATATTTTCCCAGGCGTATGGTCAGGGATGTAATATCATCGATCTGGACCAGGATGGTCATAACGACGTTTTTCTTTGTCATGATGAAGGGATGAGTCGCGTATTTATGAATGAAGGAGATGGTACCCTTAAAAGAGTTTCAGGTATGATTGATTTTTCTACTCAACCCGTGACTGATATGTCAGGAAATTATGGATCAGAATGGGTAGATATTGATGATGATGGTATACCTGAATTGTATATTGCCAAGTGCAAAGCTGGCTCCAATTCTTACCAGGATCCCCGTAGAATCAATCAATTGTATAAGCGGGGTGAAGATGGAATCTACAGGGACATTGCTCCCTCCCTGGGTTTAGCCCTTGGTCATCAGTCTTGGAGCGCTGTATTTGCAGACCTCGATAATGATGGTGACCTGGATTGTATTGTGGCCAATCACTACGACCGCCACATGATATTGGAAAATGTCAATGGAGTCTTCCATGAAAGAAAACTTGATTTTGATATTCCTTTAACATTTGCTTTCCAGGTGATGACTGCTGATCTGGACAACAATGGTTTTGAAGATGTCCTTTTCACCGGTGACAGAGACTTTGTTCTTAGAAACACAGGGAACTTTCAATTTGAGTTGGTTTATTTTACCTTTTCCACGCAAAGAATTCATTCTGCTGCCATCGGGGATATCAATGGAGATGGTTTTGTTGATGTCTATACCTCATTTGGACAGCCCATCATAGATTTAGGCAACCGGTATGACGGATTATATATCAATAATGGGAATAGCAACCATCACGCCGTTTTCTCATTAAGAGGTACATCCAGCAATAGTCGAGGGGTAGGGGCAAAAATTAAAATTTATGGTCCCTGGGGAGTTCAGCAACGTAATATTAAAGCCGGGCAGGGATATGGTATTGTCCATAGTACCAATGCATACTTTGGTCTGGGAGAATCTCATTTAATAGATTCAGCACTTATTATTTGGCCTGGAGGCAAACGCCAGGTTTTTCATCATCTGGAAACCAATAAGCATTATATTGTTTATGAAAGTGGCTGTATCGGAGAAAAAGCCAAAATTCATACTGAAACAGGCAATGTTTTTTGTCCGGATGCTCAACTACAACTATTTTCTGAAGATCATCTGAATGGAATCGTTTGGAATAATGATATTGCTTCAGCTTATTTAACTGTACGGGAGCCGGATTCTTATTTCTACACATATGTAAATGATGAAGGCTGTGTATTTCCTTCTGAAGTAGTCAGTATTAATACTCCGGATTCTATAGAAGAAATGACTCAAATTGTTGCTGATACATTGCATCGGTGTGTGGGCCAATTGTTAACCTTGCCACAATCTCAATCGCTCGAATTATTATGGTTAGATAATCTATCAACAACTTTCCAACCACCGTCCAGCGGGCTATTTGAGTATATCATATATGGCAATTGTAACTTTCAAGCTACGGTTGATACGTACATTAATCTGATTGAAGCTGATATTACCCATCCGTTGAAGGACACCATTGAGCAAGGAACTGACTTTTCTTTAATTGTACCCGGTATGAGTGCTCAGTGGTATATTCATGCCGATGATCTTATACCGGTTTTTATAGGGAATCAATGGTCCCCTGACATTTTCTCTGATACTGTGTTTTATGTTTCAATAGAAACATATGTACCTAAGGATACTTTTCACGCCGGCCCTGTGGCCCCAGAAGGCCCTAACCGGTACGCTGCCAATTCAATCAATGCCAGGATGAACTTCGAAATCCTGAAGCCTTTATATTTAGAAAGTGTTGATGTTTATACGGACACAAGAGGAGTCAGACGATTTATCCTTGGCAGGACAGCAGGGGATACTCTGGCATATATTGACCAAGATCTTGAACCGGGTAAAAACACAATAATTTTTCGATTTCATCTGGAGCCTGGCTTATTTTTCCTGACCACTGATGAAATGTCCAATTTCCGCAATTTGGGAATAAGGGGACCTCGCCTGGAAAGAACAGAGAAACAGTTCATATTCTTTCCATATAAAGCAGAGGATTATTTTCAGATTGACGGTAGTGACAGGGGAGAAAACTTTTTCTTTTTTTACGACTGGAAAGTTACAGAACCCACTGAGAATTGTGTGAGTGGAAGAATTCCTTACCAGATCAAGTTTAATCAAACCACCAGTGTTGAATTTCTAAATCCCACCAATGTAAAGGTATATCCAAATCCCACCCGGGAAAGATTGCAGATTAAAGGATTGAGTGGAATTAGTACAACAAGGATGATGGTTACGGATATTATGGGCAGATTGCTATTGCAAAAAGAAATTTTCTCCCAAGAAGATAATATTCAGTTAGATGTAAATACACTCAATCCTGGAGTATATATTTTGATTGTGGATACCGGGGGCAAAATATACCCCTTCAGGTTTATCAAAGTGGAGTGATTTTTTTTCTCAAATTACTTATCTGAAGTAGGACTTCCCAAATAAACAACTTTAGGAATAGTAGGATTCATATGCATCAATAAATCGTACACAGAAATTCCAGCAAGGTTACTGACTTCGTTAGGTAATATTTCAGGGTGATCCGGTCCGACAAGGATGGCAATATCTCCTGTTCGAACGTTTGTATCTGAACCCAAATTTACAATGCAGTGACTGGCGCTTACTGCTCCAATAACCGGATAAATCTTTTCGCCAATTAAAATTTTGGCACCCTCTATAGCTTTGCGTGGATAACCATCAGAATGACCTACCGGTAGGGTTGCAATCCACGTTGGAGGATCAGCTTTGAAATTCCTCCCGTAACTAACTGTATCTCCTTTTCTCATTTTTTCAACCCGAACCACTCGTGCACACCACTTATATGCCACTTGTAATTCCATTTTAGTCTGTTCCTCTTTAAAATGTGTAGGGTAAGCACCGTACATTGAAATTCCCGGCCTTACCACATCCAGGTGAGCTTCCCCAACATGATAAATACCATTGGAAGAAGCAGCATGTTGATACCCCGGATCAATACCCTCTGATCTTAATTCATCACAAAGACTTTGTAATCTTTTGGCTTGTTCAATATCAAATTCAGGGTCTTCTGTCAAATCAGTAAACGTGCTTACAATCTGGATATTTGGATGGTTTACGAGAGATTTCAACCAATGAAAAGCCTTAAAATAAGGCATACCCACACGGTTCATCCCTGTATCAATATATGCGTGGATTTTGATATTCCGATGTATTCTTTTTGCATGCTCAGACAATCGTGATAAATCATCAGTGGAAAAAACACAAAGTTCAATTCCTTCCCGGATTAATTCCACTTCCTCATAATATGAAGCCCGGGCAAGGAGAAGAACTGGCTTGTTGATACTTTGACTAATAAGCCGGAAACACTCATCTGCTTTTACTACTCCAAATCCAATTACCTTTTCATTCTTTTCAAGTAAGGAAGGTACATACTCAAGCCCAAGCCCATAGGCATTGTTTTTAACGACAGCAATGACAGGTCGCCCATCAGCCAATGAAGAAAGAGCATTTACATTGTTTTGCAATGAATTTGCGCTGATTTCTAACCAAGGATCAAAACGGTTGTCTTTGAGTACTCTGCCTGATGCATATGAATGTATATTGGCTGGCCTCATATCAATGAAGGGCATTATACAACCCATAGATAAATTTGAAGAAAGCTTGAGAAAATCTCTTCTGAGTAATTTCATCCAAAAAGTTATTTGGGTGACTTGTATCAAATATAGAAAAAAGTATTGTAGATGCGAAAGACATTAAGTGTCTAAAAGATTCTCCAGGGCAGAATTTAATTCACTCAAAGCATGATGATCGTTTTGGAGTTTAGCTTTTTGAATTCCCATAGTATATAAGTTTTTAGCCTCTTCAATTTTTCCCAGTTGCTCGCATAATTTTCCATAATGGTAGTATGTAGCCAGATAATCTTGATTTATCTCCAGCAATTGTTGAAACATGCGATCAGAAGCCTCTACCTGCCCCAATTTTTCATATTCCTTTGCTAAAGCATAAATAACGAAATCATCATTTTTATCCTCATTCAATAATTGAAGTAAATATTCTAAACGGTCATTACTTTTCATTTATGCTTTACTTTTCTTACTTTAAGAAATCGTCAGATTACAGATTAGATAATATATTCAGGACACTCAGTTACACCGCTGATTAAAGCAAAATGCCTGTAACTTTATACAGGCATTTGCGAATTTTACAATTTAATAACCAAAACTTACACGTAGCTAAGGTACAATATATAATTAAAATATTTAATGTATATACAACTTTTTTTTATCACTTTATAAATATTTTATTTTCAAGATGTTTAATGGATTATATATTAGCATATTAAATAATTTGCAAAAGAAGTGAACCTTCAGAAACGTTAACTACTTTTTCAAGATTACTTGCTTAAACAGCGATACACTTGCCATAAAATCTCAGTTTTACCATTGATCATCCCTATAAATATGGTTTTCCTAAAAGCTCAAATAAAAATGGGTAATACGACTTTTGGACACATATGCATGCTTTCCATCAAATGAAGCATATACATTATAGCTTGTTTTCCCTCCTTTTGCAATGATTTTGAATATTCGTTAACGTACAGGTTGATATGATCTTTGATTACATTTTCTTCCATTTCCTGTGCATATGATTGAATAAATGGCAAAGACACTTGTGGATGTTCGAAAGCAAATTCAATACTTTCTCTGATCAATTGGTTGATTTTTTGTTTCCTGCCATGGTCAGCATCCCTCCGAATGGCTATCCCCCCCAACGGTAAAGGGAGACCTGAAAAACTTTCCCAAAACTCACCCAAATCCTGTACTTTGTGTAACCCTTTATCTCTATAGGTAAATCGATTTTCATGAATAATGAGTCCAAGATCTGTTATACTTTGGAGTACTTTGTTTTCAATTTCAGAAAAATGTGTAAATTCCTTTTGCTTCAGTTGAGGATGTGCCATTTGCAATAACCAATGCGCAGTGGTTCGCTCACCGGGTACAGAGATGCTACAGTTTTGAATATCACTGATGGGTACGGGCTCTTTTGCAATAATCAAGGGACCGCAGTTTTTCCCTAAAGCACTTCCACTATCCAAAAGTTGATAATTTTTACTCACAAGAGCAAAGGCAAACAAACTTAGTTTAGTAACATCTAAATGACCGGTAACAGACAACCTATTGAGTGTTTCTACATCTTCAAAAACAAAATGTAAATCAAAGGGTCCTGTATCAATTCTTTTTTGAATGAGCGCTTCAAAAATAAAAGTATCATTGGGACAAGGAGATATGCCTATGCTGATTTTCATATTGTCTGAAATTATCCTTTATGTAGGAGGGTGGGGGATGAAAAAATGAAGTATGAAGGTTTTTATTCATATTAAATTTAAAGTCAGCGCACAAAATATTTTTTTTGGTTAATGAAAAATTATAATCTTGAGGCAAGTATCGCCATTTAATAATATGAAGAAAAATAAAGATCTTCTGGTATTGTATGAAGACAATCACATCATCGCAGTTAACAAACCTGCCGGTGTATTGGTTCATGGGGATGAATCAGGTGATAGAACACTGCAAGATGCAGTAAAGGAATATATTAAAGCAAAATATAATAAACCTGGTGAGGTCTTTTTGGGGGTGACCCATCGCTTGGACAGACCGGTTGCCGGAGTCGTTGTTTTTGCGAGAACCAGTAAGGCATTGGCTCGTTTAAATGATATGTTCAGGTTGCGACAAATCAAAAAAATTTATAAGGCGATTGTTGACGAAAGACCTCCTGAATTAGAGGAAACGTTGCGCCATTATATAAAAAAAGAAGCTGACAAAAATATTGCGAAAGCATCACTCAATCCAAAAAAAGGGGGTAAAGAGGGAATACTCAGGTATCGGTTTGAGTCAGAAATATCAGGATTTATTTTATTGTCCATAGAACCCGAAACAGGCAGACCACACCAAATCCGTTCCCAATTAAAGACGATAGGATGTCCTATTGTTGGGGATGCAAAGTATGGAAGCTATAAGAAAACTTCGGATCATTCGGTATGTCTTTTTTGCCAAAGCCTAACTTTTATTCATCCTGTTAAAAAAGAAGAGATTACGATCAAAGCACCTATGCCGGTGAATAAATATTGGAATTTTTTCAGGACTTAAAGCGATAGATCCTGATCGATTTGGAGTCTTGCAATTCATATGAATGATTATATTCGGCATTTATTTCAAAGAACGAATTCATTATAAAAACTAACTTATGATTTTCCGTTTAATTGACCGTATCATCTTGTTTAGCGGAAAGACAATCAGATGGCTTACCACATTGCTGGTAGGGATCATGTGTATGGATGTAATCTTTCGGTACATATTCAATTTTTCAAAAACATGGATCATAGATTTAGAGTGGTGGATCTTCTCTGTCTTATTTTTGATTGGCGCTTCATATACATTAAGGCAAGATAAACATGTTCGTGTAGATGTATATTATGCTAAATTATCGGAATACCGACAGGCCTGGATCAATCTCATTGGGACGATTTTTCTTTTGTTTCCCTGGTCTATTCTCATTATAATTAAATCCTGGAATTATGCTATGAATAGTTGGATGATCAGAGAAGGGTCTCCGGATCCGGGTGGTTTACCCGGCAGATATATTATTAAATTAATGATTTGCATTGGTTTTATTTTATTACTCTTACAGGGTTTGAATTTGATCAGAGAAAATATCCAAACCGTCAAGAAATCATGGAAATAATAGCCATCATTTTATTCGTATTGATTTTTGTTTTAATACTGTTTGGATATCCTGTTGCCATCACATTGGGGGGACTATCTACCATTGCCGGAATCCTGTTTGTGCCGGATTTTCTCGATTTGCTTCCTCTCCGCATCATGGGCGTGATGAGCAACTATGTCTTAATCGCAGTACCATTATTTATATACATGGGACTCATGCTGGAAAAAAGTGGTTTGGCGGAATCTCTTTTGGAAACCATGGCAATCTTATTTGGGAAAATAAATGGAGGGCTTGCGGTTTCAGTGGTTATTGTCGGGGCCTTGCTGGCTGCTTCCACAGGTATTGTTGGAGCCACAGTCATTACGATGGGACTCATTAGTCTACCTACCATGATTAAGCGTAGTTATGATGTAAAATTGGCTACAGGTACCATTTCAGCATCCGGAACATTAGGACAGATTATACCCCCATCTGTTGTCCTGGTATTGTTGGGTAGTGTGTTAAATGTTTCTGTTGGAGCATTATTTGCAGCAGCCGTAATTCCTGGATTGATATTAATTGCAACCTATGTAATCTATATTGTATTGTTTGCAAAGTTATATCCTCACAAAGCACCAGCGATTCCAGAGGAGGAAATTGCACAATTTAAAAGCGATGACTTCATTCCCAAATTAATTAAGGCATTCATGCTGCCTTTAATACTGATCGTTGCTGTATTAGGATCGATATTTGCAGGACTTGCCAGTCCTACAGAGGCTGCGGCTGTTGGTGCTTTGGGCGCAATAATTCTCACAATAGTTCAAGGTAGATTTTCATGGTCCATTTTAAAACAGGTAATGGAAGAAACCACACATCTCACTTCTATGGTATTTCTGATCCTGCTAGGCGCCACAACATTTGGTCTTGTATTCCGTGGTTTAGGAGGAGATACCTACCTGGTCGATTTGGTCACCCAAGCCAATTTATCACCTTTTGTATTTCTGATGATTGTTATGATAGTCATTTTCATTGCCGGGTTTTTTATTGACTTTATTGAAATTATCTTTATTATCGTTCCGGTGGTGACTCCATTGTTCATAGAATTAGACATCAATTTATTGTGGGCAGGTATACTTATTGCTTTGAATTTGCAAACATCTTTTTTGACGCCCCCATTTGGATTTGCACTATTCTATCTTAAAGGAGTTGCGCCCAAACAAGTTACAACTATGGATATATACAAAGGAGTAATACCCTTTTTACTTCTCCAGCTATTGATATTGTTGGTTGTATTCCTATTCCCTCAATTGCTTTGGATTTAACTCTATTAATAGTATCCAGTGTAATTAAATGGCGTCAAAGCAATCAATTCTTCTTTAACATCATCGGATAGAGATAACCCTGAGATAAATGAGTGAATGGTTGCTTTGTCTATTTCCCTGCTTCCACGGGTTAAGTCTTTTAAAACTTCATATGGATTGGGATATCCCTCTCTTCTGAGTATCGTTTGGATGGCCTCAGCAAGAACTATCCATTGATTATTCAGATCTTCTTTTAATTTTGATTCATTCAGAGAAATCTTTTTGAGGCCTTGCTGTATGGCGAGGAGAGATATATACAAATGAGCTACAGGAACTCCGGCATTTCGAAGTACAGTACTGTCAGTTAGATCTCTCTGCAGTCGGGAAACCGGCAATTTGTTTGATAAATGATTAAAGAGGACTATGGCCAATCCAAGATTTCCCTCAGCATTCTCAAAATCAATAGGATTTACTTTGTGGGGCATAGCAGATGAACCAACTTCTCCGGCTATGGGTTGCTGTATGAAATATTCCATAGAAATATAAGACCACATGTCTCTGCAAAAATCAATGAGGATGGTTGATAATCGGGACAAACCATCAAAAATGTTAGCCAACCCATCATAATGGGCAATTTGAGTAGTCTTTTGCAATCGTTTCAAATCAAGATAATGATTAACGAATTGATTACTGAAAGCAACCCAATCCCTATCTGGAAATGCTATTTTATGAGCATTTAAATTGCCGGAAGCCCCTCCAAACTTTGCTTCATATGGTAGTGAATTTAACAAAGTAAGCTGTATATCTAACCGTTCAATAAACACATCTATTTCTTTTCCCAAAGTAGTGGGTGTTGCCGGTTGTCCATGAGTTCTTGACAACATAGGAATACCGTGATACAGAGAGGACATTTCCTTAAGAGTAAGGATCAACGTATTAAATTCAGGTAATACCCTTTCAAATAATGCATCTCTGATCATCAAGGGAAAAGCTGTATTGTTAATGTCCTGGGAGGTAAGGCCAAAGTGCACATATTCTACGATGGATTCACCTCCCCATTCAATGATTTTTTCTTTAATCAAATATTCTACCGCTTTTACATCATGATTGGTCACTTTTTCTATTTCTTTGACTTGCATGGCGTCTTCTGGTCCGAAATGTACTGCCCATTGATGCAGACTGGCAAAGAGATCATTGCCTGAATAGGATAGGGCAGGGATCCCAAAATCCCTTAAGGCTATTAAATACTGAACTTCAATAAAAACCCTGTATTTTATCAGTGCAAATTCAGAAAAATATTTTGATAAATTATTGCTCTTTCCGGCATACCGGCCGTCAATGGGAGAAATGGAATGTATTGGCATTGACATGTATCGTCACTTTAATTTACTAGGTTATCAATCATTTTAATTTCTTTTGAACAGGAATTCCCTGATGTTCAATATCTGACCGGGTTTCTTCTTCCAGTTTCTCTGTGGTGCGTTTCATATAATAGTAAGTTTCTATTTGCGATCGAACGGCCAGGTCAGTGGTGTCCCTTTTGTAGTTATTATTATTTTTAAAATTTATGATTCGGGCTTTAACATTATCACTTAACTGAATTTGAATCAGATCCAGGATGGTATTTTTTATATTTGAATCCAAAACCGGAAAAATAGTCTCTACGCGCCGGTATAAGTTTCTTTCCATCCAATCTGCTGATGACAAATAGACTTTTATATCACCATTATTATTGAAAATAAATACCCGGGCATGCTCCAAAAAACGATCAACAATAGAAATTACCTCAATATTATTACTCACTCCTTTGATACCAGGAACCAAAGAACAAATTCCTCTGATGATCATTTTTACTTTCACCCCTGCCTGGGAAGCTTCATATAACTCTTTAATAATGACCTGATCTTCAATTGAATTCATTTTCAATATCATTTCACCTTTATTCCCCTTTTTTACATGATTAATTTCTTGCTGGATCAGAGAGCTGAGTTTGTCGTTTAAATTAAACTGACCCACACCCATATGTATAAAAGGTTTGGTAGTAGGATTCTTTGTCTCCAGGAAAGAAAATACCCGTGTCGCTTCGGCTGTAAGTTCCGGATTGGCTGTAAATATGCCTAAATCAGAATATATTTTAACTGTGTCTTCGTGAAAATTACCTGTACTAAGGTATGCATAAAACCGGCCGGATCCGTTCTCCAAACGCCGTACAATTGCCATTTTTGAATGTACCTTTAAACCTGGAATGCTGTAATGAACATTGACTCCTGAATTTTCTAATTGCTCTCCCCATAAAAGGTTGGCCTCTTCATCAAAACGAGCCTTAATCTCGATAAAAGCAGACACCTGTTTGCCATTTTCTACCGCCGTTTTAAGCGCTTTCATAATTCTGGATATCCTGGCTACCCGGTATTGAATAATCTTTATATGTGTAACATCCGGATCGATGGCAGCATCTTCAAAAAAACGAATTACAGATTCATAGGAGTGGTAAGGGACATGGATCAGCCAATCTTTTTCAAGAATTTTTTTAAAAATAGAAGGGGATTGCTCCAAAACAGGTATAGGTAATGGTGGTATTGGCACTTCTCGTAAATGATTCATTCCATAGTTTGGAAATTTGAAAAAATCTGAATTATTGTGATATCTCCCTGCCGGGATCAAATCATATTTTTCCAGATCAAATACACCCATCAGAAATTGTAGCAATTCTTTTTGCATTTCACGATCATAAACCAGTCGCGATGCTGGCCCAATATTTCTTTTGTTAAGACTTTTCCTGATTTTCAAAAGTAAATCGCCGGAAAATTCATCATCTATATACAATTCAGCATCTCTGGTGAGCTTAATGCTATAGGAATCCAATACCTCATACCCTGGAAACAAATGCGTTATACTATGTCTGACGATATCGTCCAGCATAATTATGTCATGATCTCCTTCTTTATTTGGAGGGAGCTCGACAAACCGGGGAAGATGATCAGAAGGAATTTTAACAACACCATACACCGGCGGGCCTTCCATGTCCTCTCTATCCTTCATGTACAAGGTCAGATAAAGCGCTGCATTGTTGAGAAAGGGTTTGATCTTTTGATCTATAAGAAGTACAGGCTGAACAAAGGGAAGCATAAAATCATTGAAGTAATTGTCAACAAAAACCACCTGTTCCGGTGTCATTTTTTTCCTCCTTATCACATTGATTCCATGTTTGCGCAGCAAGGGAACAATCATTGTATCAAAAATTCGGCTAAATTCTACCTGTTGCGTATTGACGATAGCTAATATTTGAAGCAACACCTCTTCCGGTTCAAAATCCAACTCCCTCCTGGTCTTTTTACCTGCTCTTAACAGGTTTCGATTATTGGCAATACGTACTCTGAAAAACTCATCAAGATTGGATGAATAAATCGCCAAAAATTTCAATCTTTCCAATAATGGTACAGACGGATCTTTTGCTTCCTGCAAAACTCTGTAATTAAAAGATAACCAACTAATGTCTCTATTGATATAAGGGAACATGAGGATTGAATTATATTATCAAATGTATCATTTTCCGGTTAAAAGCGGAAATTCTTATAGATTCAGTTCATTACCACAAAAGGGAGAGTGTTCTTTCTGAAAACTTTGCATCTGCATTTTTAAGATCTATCAATTCCTTTGTATTGAAAGGGGTTATCCATTGATCTGAGTGATGATTAAAAAAGTAAATTTCTTCTATACCCTGGGATAAAATCTAAAATTTTCCGGCACTTGATTCTTCCATCGCAGAACCTGTCCTTTTAATGGCAATCTGTAATGGGTAGTGTTCAATTCTATTGAATTAAACTGCTGGAAATAATTATTAAAGTATTCAACAGAGCGAATCGTTGTGGAGTATATCAGTCCTTTCCACTCAGGTACAACCCAGGCTGTGGATTCAATATAAACACGTGAAAATTCAGTGTGGCCATTTTGTAATTTCCATCTGTTTTCAGATGCCTCTATGGGCAATGAAATATCAATATTGTTCTGATTAAAAGCTATACCAAACTTCATAAACTCTACACTTCGATTTTAAAGTTTCTAATATTATTTTAAGTGTTGGAATAATATTTGTTATATAATTAAAATACCATATTTAGTTAAACCATAATATTATTTTTCAATATGAAAGAAACACTTGCACTCATTATTGGTATCACCATGTGGTGTCATGGATTTACTCAAGCCATCTACTATGAAAAGGATAGGAGCGGGTTGAGTATTTTTACAGGTCTTGTTGTAGAAAATACAAATCTTTCAACTTTGGGTATGGCATATAATGGAGGGGGAAATTTTACAATTGCTATCAACTCATTGGGTTTATTTGCACAAAGTGCCCCTGATGCATTGCAGGCTTATTTTAGTGTATTACCTCTCAGGAGTAGTAATGAAAGAGGAAATGTGACCGCCATTGAAGTATTTACTGCATATTCTACATTATTAGGTAGTAGGCAAAGAAGAAATGAGGGCACGTTTTCATTTGGTACTACCTTGCATTGGAAAGTTAAATTATCAGATCAGGAATTTTATTTTGTTAACTCAGGAGGAGTTTCTACGAATTTTAGAGGGAATCCTATATATGCTATATTTGCTTATTCTCCAACATTTCAATTAGGAAAACTTTACCTGGGTCCGGTTTTTTCCTGGTCAACACTGGATCGTCAAAGAACTCTCCCAACTATAATAAATATCGGTGTAGCTTTCTGATGTAATAAAAAAGACTTCTTTTATTTTGAAACAGTATCAGAATCCATTTATTGCAGATCTTATATAAAGGCTTTCAAAATATTATCCTCGATTGCTTATCAACAACAACTTACTAGTAAAAAACTGGAGAAACTGTTGACAGTATAAATTGAATTATCTGTCTAAAAGATCACAATCTTAATTTTCTGGGTTTTATAACATAAAATGCGGACTTGACAGTTTCAAAGTAAAAAATTTTGAATTTAAAGGTTCCATTATAACTTCGCCATTGATTTTTTATATTTTTAAAATCTGATCAAAGTAATATGACTTCAAGAAAGAAAATTGTCGCTGGTAACTGGAAAATGCATAAAGATCGGGAAGAGACCGTCAGGATGATCCGATATCTAATGGAAAATCAAGGCCCCGCGCATGTATTAACTGTGTTAGGTGTTCCATTTCCGTTTCTTGAAATTGCCAAAAGAGAAGTGGGTAAAGAGAAAAACCTGATTATAGCTGCTCAAAACTGCCATGAGAAAATGCAGGGTGCTTATACAGGAGAAGTATCTGTAACGATGTTGAAGTCCATTGGTATTTCATGGGGAATTGTAGGTCATTCAGAGAGAAGGGAGTATTTTAATGAAAGTGATATATCGGTAGGAGAGAAGGTAAAACTACTTCTGGACCATCAAATGACACCGATTTATTGTTGTGGTGAACCTCTTAATATCAGAAGACAAGGCTCTCATATTGAATATGTACGAAATCAGATCCATGCCTCTTTGTTTTCATTAACTGAAAATGAAATATCCAGGATAGTTATTGCTTACGAGCCTATATGGGCCATTGGAACAGGAGAAACTGCAACACCAAACCAGGCACAGGAAATGCACTTTGCCATTCGTGGATATATAGCAGAAAAATTTCCTTCAGCTTCCTCAAATATGAGTATATTATATGGAGGCTCAGTAAAACCTGACAATGCCAATGATTTGTTCTCTCAACCGGATGTGGATGGCGGACTGGTGGGGGGAAGTTCGTTGGATGAAGCAAGTTTTCTTAAAATCATTCGTGCATTCTAATGGCTAATATATAAAAGAAAGCTCCGATGTTTAATAACCGGAGCTTTTCTATATATACATGGGTTTAAATAGGATGCAAATTATCTGCTCAATCTGTAACTGGCACCGATTCGCAGAAAAGTACCTCCACCGGATAAATTAATAGGAAGTTCCAGATGTGCTGCCCAATTGTCAGAAAAATAATACCGGGCACCTGGAAGTATATTGAAACCTAAACCTCCTCCGCTACTCAGACCAAGCGCTAATTCTCCGCCACCATAAAGGTCCAAATTGTCTACATTTAAGTTTATGGCATCACTGAAATGATATAAAACTCTACCCAATAAACTGGTGCTGGAAACACCTATTCCAAAAACAGAAAAGTGAAAATAGTATAAACCACCACCAACACTCAGGTTATCTGCAATACCATAATCACCGGTTAAAAATAAATTTGTACCAGATCCAGTGCCCAGACTCGCATTCAATACTAAATCACCAGGTGAAAAAGATTGTGTCTTCGCTTCATTTAAATAAAAAAAACTTAACACAAATAAAAAAAACAATTTACATACAATGGTTTTCATGTTGAATTTTTGTTTAGTGTGAATAATAAGTACGAATTTAAAACAAGAATTCATCTTTTAACTATTGTAAGTTTACATTTTTTTAAAAGGGAAGAATGTTGCTGTTGTTTATACTCACTGTGTTATATACAACAATGAAAGTAGTTTACTTAATTCGACATAAGAGATGATTCCAATAAAACAAACATAGAAGTTATCAATGGAGTGGTCAACTTTCTGAAAAGTCGCTACTTAACATAATATTAATTATAGGCAATTTATTGATTTTTTGATTTACTCTTCAATATGCTATTTTTAGAAAATCCTGAATGAATGATTGAAAATATGACTAAGAAAATCCATCCGTATTTATTTTAAAATATACTATAGCCTCATTGAGTTTTGAATTTTCATGTGTAATTTTACTGTCAATTCAAACAACTAATTTCCAAAAGAATGAAAATCAATTGCATTTCAATCTACACCTTTATGATATTTCTCTTATACGCTGGAATCGGTACATTATGTACAGGTTGTAAAAGTAAATCGTCTCACAGTGAATCTTCTCATGATCATGAACATGTTTCGTCAGACAACAATGCACAGAAAGCTTCATCCCAACCATTAAGTCTTCCATCGGAAACCCATGGTAATATAGGGAAATTGCATATTTCTATTCAATATACTGCACCGGCGGTCAGAGGTCGCATCATTTGGGGAGGTTTGGTACCTTATGACAACATTTGGGTAACAGGTGCACATAACGCAACTCAGGTTACATTTAATAATACTGTCATGATTGGAGGCCAAAGTATTGATAAAGGAAAATATGCATTTTTTACTATTCCCGGTACGGACGAATGGACCATTATATTAAATAAAAACTGGAACCAACATCAGGCAGATGATTATAACACGGATGAGGATGTGGTTCGTGTGAAAGTAAAGTCTGACATTGTTGACAACATGCAGGAAAGACTTCAATACACAATTGAAGATATTGACGGTACTAATGGTAACATTACGGTTCATTGGGAGAAACTAAAAGTGTCGTTACCTTTACAAGTATTATAAATCATAATGCTCTGGTTAATTACTCACGGTTGCTTGAAAATGTAATACTTCTGCCACATTGCGAACTCCATCATGAGCTCTGAGACTAAATCTGTAATTTCCATTAACCAATGTTAATGGCACGGTATATTCAAAGTCAAATTCATACAATGTGTCAGCTACATCATGAAGAATAAATACCTGAGAAGTTATAAATGTATTTTGAGTATTCAAGTCAGTATAAGTCAAATAAAGAACACTGTTTCCACCTAAATTGAAAGGACGGTTATCTGTCAATCTCCCTTTAAAGCGCACCTTTTCACCTTTCTTATACTCGTTTGTTGCGTGAGGTAATTCGGCATGAATGTAGGGAGCAATTTTATCCTCAGGATGAAAAACTCTTATAGACAAGAAGTTGGAAAATGGATCATCATTTCCAGCCTCATCAATTACCTGCACTTGAAAATGATATAACCCCGCTGTTACATGATCGGGTACTTTTAAATTTTTGTTTACAACTACTTCCTTCCCTGATATATTGTTAATTTCAAGAAGAGACCAGTCAGCGGTGTTTCCACCTGTATTGGGTATAGAAATACCCGGTGAAGCACCATCACCATGTCCATGACAATCAAAATTGTTGTGTATATCAATTTTATATTGTGATAATGCCTGATCATCCTCTAACAAAACTTCAAATTGAAGAGTCTCTCCACCGGTAATCACGATTACCTTATCTTCCATAACGCCACATACTAGCCCAGGTTCAGGGGAAGGTATCATGGATAAAAAAATAAGTGTAGGTGCTGTTAAATCCAGTTCTCCGGGAGTGCAGGAATTGATTCCAATCAATAGTAAAAAAGAAAAAATAAATATTCTGACCATCTTCTATAAATTAAAATGCAAAATTATAAAATTGCAACAATGTTGCAATAGTTATGTTTAATTTTGCGGCATGATTTTACGAGTGTTTTTTTTATTTATGTTTTTTATCTGGTTAAGTAAAAGCCAGAGTCAGTCTTTAAACGGTCTGGTATTGGATGAAAACAATGATCCATTGATCGGAGCCATTGTCATACTTACTCCGGGTAATTATTCGACAGTAACAGATCTTCATGGTAGATTTTCTTACTCTGAAATAATGACAGGAAAGTACAAACTATTAGTCAGTTACATTGGATATTCAACCAAGGCAGTAGAAATCGAGACCAATGGGTATTATTCCGATGGCCTGATCATTCGAATGGAGCCCAAAGAGCAAGTTCTGGACATTATCCACATCACTGATGAACACGCTAAACAGGAGATGACCTTAATGGCCAGGCATTTTACAAGGCGATTGATGGAGGAAAATCTTCAGGGAACGTTCTCACAGTCTATTGAAAAAATTCCAGGGATCAGTGCAATCAATGTGGGTGTAGGTATAGCAAAACCTGTGATCAGAGGATTGTCTTCTAATAGAATACTTGTCAATCAACAAGGAATAAAGCAAGAAGGTCATCAATGGGGTGCAGATCATGGACTTGAAATTGATCAGTTTGATGTAGAACGGGTAGAAATTATTAAAGGTCCGG
>DAOLDB010000030.1:0-45126 GCA_035327565.1 Saprospiraceae bacterium | reverse complement strand
AACTCCAAAGGAGTTGAATGTGATTAACCGCCGGTGAAACCGGTGGGTAGTATGAACAATGATCCTTAACTCCGAAGGAGTTGAATGTGAAAGTATATCCATATTTTCCAATATCTGCACAATGCTCTCTGGTTATTTTTTACCACAAAGACCTCAAAGATCATGACACAAAGATCACAAAGAACCTGTAATCAACACCTCAATTACATAACGAATAAACACCTTAACATTCTCTGTCCCGCTGCGCACAATTAATGTGTTAATCCAATGATGTTATGGTTAAATTGACAACAAACTTATCTTTGAGGAGTAAATTATTATCATTATAAAAATTAATAATGGAAGAAAATTCTCCGGACCCACAGTCAAATGAAACAGCCGTGGATTACACGCTCAAATCTTTGAAATTTATTTATAACAGTTATGAAAAGAGGGCAGGAATTAAAAAGGGAGATTCTATCCTTTTGATTTTTGGCAAAGTTCTACTGAAAATTATTGCCATTCCACTTTTCCTGCTATTGTCTCCGGTTGTACTTTTCGTTTTAATTGTTGCATTTATTATTGCATTCTAACATCAGAAGCTCTCAACCTATGAAATAATTAATCAATAGAGTGTCAATGTCGAATGAATAAAGAAGAAAAAGCTTAAATGTCCACAAGAAGTATTTTAATAAACCGACAGGAATGAAAACCATATTATTTTATATATGCGCTGTTCTTTTTTTACTTCACCAGATTTTACAATGGGTACTAAAAATTCAAATTACTATTATAGACAATTACTTAGACCCCTTGCTCTGCATGCCTATAGTTTTGTTCCTATATGAGTGGGAGCTCAGGATTTTGTATAAAAAACCCGGATTATCGATGCCCGATATGCTGATCATAAGCGCTTATCTTGCCATAGTATTTGAATGGGTTTTTTCATCACTCTCCAACCACTTTTTCTTTGATCCGGTTGACTTTATCTTTTATTTTGCCGGCACGATAATTTATTATTTGGCAGGATATTTTGAATTGAAAAAAATATGATCACCGAAAAGATTGATTGATTTTTTCAAGTATTTGAGATCCGGGATTGCACTCATTTTCCATAAGGGTATTGAGCGGCTGATCAATGGTATTTAACATTTTATGAAGATCAGGTTTGGTGCTGTCAACATATAGAAGGCCTGTCAGTATTTCTCCATTATTTCTTGAATCCTGATTTTTTCTTAATGCCAAAACCTTGTCTCTGGGATCCCAATCGGCTGATTTTTTATTCAAACGAATCCGAATGCCCCCATGCAATTCTACTAAAAGCGACTCCCCTTCATCATATGTTACTGTAATTTCTTCTTGTTCAGGCACAAAATCCAGTACCGATGTAGCTTCTATATGTTGTCGTACATAGTCATAGGATTTGGTAGAACCTGCATTATTATTGAAGGTGACACATGGAGAAATGATATCAATGAAAGCAAAACCCGGATGATATAATGCTGCCTTAATTAAAGGAATCAACTGCTCTTTATCACCGGAAAAACTCCGGGCTACAAAGCTGGCTCCCAATTCAAGTGCAAGACTCACCAGATCAATCCCTTCGAAAGTGTTGGCCTTACCTGTTTTATTCACTGACCCTTCATCGGCAGTGGCAGAATCCTGCCCTTTTGTCAATCCATAGCAACCATTATTCATTACAATATAGGTCATGTTGAGATTTCTTCGAATCACATGGACAAACTGCCCCATACCAATGGAGGCGGTATCCCCGTCCCCTGAAACACCCAAATATATCAAATCCTTGTTGGCAAGATTAGCCCCGGTAGCAATGGATGGCATTCGTCCATGGACAGAATTAAAACCATGAGAATTACTTAAAAAATAAGCAGGTGTCTTTGAAGAACAGCCGATACCACTCAGTTTTGCCAATCGATGGGGTTCAATTGACATTTCAAAACAAGCCTGTACAATGGCAGCGCTGATTGAATCATGGCCGCACCCAGCACATAATGTGGAAATGACTCCTTCATAATCTGTTTTTCGATAACCCACCTCATTAACGGGTAATTCAGGATGAGCAAACTTTGGTTTTACATAACTCATGCAACTACAAGTTTTCTTTTTAAATGCATAGCGATACTTTTGTAAATAAAATCAGCTGTAATGGGCATACCATCATAATTGAGTATAGAAATAAATTTGTTGGAATCAGCACCTAATTCGTTCACAATCATGGCTTTCATTTGGGCATCCCGGTTTTGTTCAACAATATAAATAAATTCATGATGATGAATAAAGTCTTCCACCTCGGATCCAAATGGAAATGCTTTCAATCTCAGTGAGTCAATAATGATATTGTTTTCTTTCATTCGATCCATTGTTTCCAGGGCGGCATAGGTCGTTGTTCCAAAAAATATCATACCCAACTTACTTTGATAAGATTTCTGGTAAAGTTCGGGTTTAGGCATCCATTTCTTTATTGTCTCCCATTTTTTCTTTAACCTATCCATATTACGCACATATGCATCCCCTTTTTCAGTGTATCGTGCATATTCATCCCGGGAAGTTCCTCGTGTGAAATAAGAACCTTTTGTTGGATGAACACCAGGTATCGTCCTGTAAGTAATCCCATCACCATCAGTATCCAGATATCGTCCGAATTTTCCAATACTTTCAAGATTTTCAGCTGATAATACTTTACCTTTATCATACTGTTTATTGTCATTCCATTGTAAGGCTTCAGTCATATGATCATTCATACCCAAATCCAGATCCAACATTAGAAACACCACGGTTTGCAGCCGGTCAGCGAGATCCAAACATTGTGCTCCCATAGTAAAACACTCTGAAGGATTGGCTGGTAAAAGAAGTGGATGTTTTGTGTCTCCATGTGAAGCGTAGGCACATGCCAGCAAATCGGACTGTTGTGTTCGCGTAGGCATACCTGTAGAAGGCCCCCCTCGTTGCACATTGATCAATGCTGCCGGGATTTCTGCAAAGTAGGCCAATCCTATAAATTCGCTCATCAGGGATATCCCCGGTCCACTGGTGGCTGTAAATGCACGGGCCCCATTCCAGGTAGCCCCGATTACCATTCCTATGGCTGCCAATTCGTCCTCAGCCTGTACCACAGCAAAACGATTCTTACCGGTATCCGGGTCTTTTCGGTATTTATGAGCATACAACTCGAAAGCCTGGGCCAATGAAGTAGAAGGTGTGATGGGATACCAGGCAGCCACTGTAGCTCCGCCATATAACAATCCTAAAGCTGCCGCCGTATTGCCCTCTATCAATATTTTGTCTCCATTGATATCTATCGATTGAACTTTAACAGGCAATGGACATTCATAATTTTGCCTGGCATAATCAAAACCCAATTGAAGCGCTAAAACATTAGGCTCCACTAATTTAGGTTTAGATTTGAACTGGTCACGAATGACTGCATGTATCACTTGCATATCCATATTGATAAGAGCCGCCAGTGCACCTACATAAATGATATTTTTAAACAATTGCTGATGTCGTGGATCCTGGAAATATTGCATACTTAACGAAATCATTGGAATCCCAATAAAATGGATATCTTCTCTCAGGTATTGGCTGTGTAATTTTTTCGAACTATCATAAATAAAGTAACCGCCCTGGCGCACTGAAGCGATATCATCCTCTAAACTTTGAGGATTAACGCCTACTACAATATCGATTCCTTCTCTTCGACCCAGATATCCTTTTTCACTTACTCTTACTTCATACCAGGTTGGCAATCCTTGAATATTGGATGGAAAGATATTTTTAGGGGATATGGGTAGTCCCATTCTGAACAGAGATTTGGCAAATAAGCCATTGGCACTGGCAGACCCTGTACCATTTACATTGGCAAAACGAATGACTAAGTCGTTTATAATGGGTGTAACTGACATATTTCACTGGCTTTTGTTACGCTGTAATAAAATTTTTGCATATCCCAGGCAGCCGTTGGACATCTTTCGGCACATAATCCGCAATGAAGACAAACATCTTCATCTTTGACCATTACCCGGGTGGTGGGCAAGGGCTCAGATACATACAAATCCTGAGTCCAATTGTTGGCAGGTGCCATCAATCGGGCTCTGAGATCTTCTTCAGTGCCGTTGGTAGTAAATGTGATGCACGAAGTCGGACATACATCCATACACGCATCGCATTCAATACATCGATGCGTATGAAATACGGTTTGAATATCGCAATTCAGACAGCGTTGGGCTTCTTTAAATCCCAGGAGGTCATCGAAACCCAATTCAACTTCCACTTTTCTGTCTGCCAGTGTTTTTTCTTTTTTCTCGTGAGGAACTTTAAATCTTTTATCTTCAACAACTTCACTGTCGTACATCCACTCATGAATTCCCATTTTTTGGCTACCAAGATGTACGAAAGGGGGTGGACGGTCATAAATATCTTCGCCTTGGACAAATTTGTCAATGGAAATAGCCGCCTGATGACCATGAGCCACTGCAGTGATAATATTTTCAGGTCCAAATGCAGCATCTCCACCAAAAAATACTTTGGGTAGTGTGGATTGGAAGGTAATCTTATCGACTACAGGTACTTCCCACTTTCCAAATTCAATGCCCAGATCCCTTTCTATCCAAGGAAAAGCATTGTCCTGACCAATGGCAATGATTACGTCGTCAGCTTCCATAAATATATCAGGCTCTCCAGTGGGAATAAGGCTACGGCGCCCTTTTTCATCAAATACTGCCTCGACCTTTTCGAAGATTACTCCTTTAAGTTTTCCATTCTCTACTACAAACTCCTTAGGTGGCATATTATTTAATATAGGAATATCTTCAGCCATGGCGTCTTCAATTTCCCAAGGAGAAGCTTTCATGGTTTCAAAGGGACTTCGAACAATCACTTTGACCTCTTCACCTCCCAATCTCCTTGAAGTACGGCAACAATCCATTGCCGTGTTTCCTCCCCCCAAGACGATAACCTTTTTTCCAATGGTTTTAATATGCTCAAATGCCACTCCTGCCAACCATTCGATCCCTATATGAATGTTCGCATCAGCTTCGGTACGGCCCGGGATCTCGAGGTTTCTGCCTTTAGGTGCTCCGGTACCTACGAAAATAGCATCATAATCCAATGCTAATATTTCGCGCATGCTGGAAACGTAATGGTTAAAATGGGTATGTATTCCCATATCAAGTACATAATCTACCTCTTCTTCCAACACGCTTTCGGGTAGACGAAATGCAGGAATTTGTGTTCTCATCATCCCTCCTCCTTTATTCCATTCATCAAAAAGGTGAATTTCATAGCCTAAAGGAGCCAAATCTCGGGCTACCGTTAAGGAAGCAGGACCTCCGCCTATCAATGCAATTTTTTTTCCATTCGGCTGAAACGGACCTTGAGGCATCAGGGAACGAACTTCACCTTTGTGATCAGCAGCTACCCGTTTAAGCCGGCAAATGGCTACAGGCTCTTCTTCAATCCGGCCACGGCGGCATGCCGGTTCGCATGGTCGATCACAGGTTCTTCCCAGAATTCCGGGAAATACATTGGACTCCCAATTGACCATATACGCATCGGTATACCGGCCGGCAGCAATGAGTCTAATATACTCAGGTACAGGGGTATGTGCAGGGCAAGCATACTGGCAATCCACAACTTTGTGGAAATATTCAGGATTAGATATATCTGTTGGCTTCAAAAGAATACATTATAGTTATTTCAAAAATAAAATTTAAAATAATGGATTTAATAAATTAACCAAAGCTTGCGATAAAATTTTTTAAACAACCTTTTGTTCATACAATAATAAATCATTTCGTAATAAACGCTAAAATCAATAGGAACGTCTTATTTTATTGACTTTTATTCAGCCTGTACTAATATAATTTAGTATAAACAGTATATTTATTGCTGTGAAATCTTAAAATAAAATACGATGGGATCTTCGAAAAGTAAAAAATTTGCCCTGGTATTGAGCGGAGGTGGCTTTTTAGGCGCATTTCAGGTGGGTGCACTCCAACAACTAAAAGAGAACTGGGCAAGCCTTAATCCTGAGAATCCTATGATGAAATTTGATATTGTTGCCGGTGTTTCTGTTGGCGCACTCAACGGACTGTTGGTTGCTTCGGACCGCCTGGATGAATTGAACGAATACTGGGAAGATATAGCCCAAAATGGAGTGGAAGAAATTTATACTTCTGATTTTATCGATACACGTTCACAAAATGAAACCATACAGTTTAAACTCAGCCTGGAAAGCATCAGGAAGAAATTGTTTCCCGGTTTGAACTTAGGGAGTATCTCATTTTGGCAATGGGTGAAAATTTTGTTTTCCAAAAATAAAGAACAAAAAGTATTAGACAAAATAGGCCCTTTGATCATCAATGAATTAAAAACGCATTTGCCCGGATTCAAAAGTATTACCGATAATACCCCATTGCGAAAGAAATTAATGCATCTCGCAAAAAGAGACCGCATAGTTGAATGTATTTTTAAGTGTGGTTATGTATCACTCAATGATGGAGCTTATTACTCATTGAAGCATAATGAATTTGATTCCGATCAGGACTTTGCATTAGGAATACTTGCTTCCACCGTTATGCCGATAGTCTTTCCGCCGGTAAAAGAAGTACTAACAAAGTACCTTGAAAACGAAAAACATGAAAATCTGGTCGACGGCGGTGTAAGAAATGTTTCCCCTTTGGGGGATGTGATCAGAGAAATTCAAAAGGAAGGTAATACAAACACTGAGTATACCATTATCATAATTAACTGTAGTGACGGAAACATTCAACAAACAAATTTTTCTGATAAAAATATTGCTCAAATTGCCTTGCGTTCGCTGGCTAACATTGCTATCACTGAAATTTTCAATCACGACATTAAAGAATTTGTCGATAAGAATTTCATTCTGAAACAAATCAAAGAATTGGCTCCTGAAGCAAAAATCAGAGATTATGACTATTACAAAGACCAACCGGGTAAACATTTGAAAATCTTTAATGCCATAATTATTCAACCGGCTAATCATCTGGGAGATTCACTGGTTGCAACACGAAAATTAATCGATGAGCGAAAGAACCACGGGAAAGAAAAAGCATTGGAAGCCATACTGGAATACACCCGCCCCGATCGTGATCAGGACTTTATAATTGTTTGATAACCTCTACCCAATATGTATATTCAGGGCATATTATTTCATTTGGGAGATATCATGTTTACCCTTTTTCATTCTTTACTTATTCTTTTCAACCTTTTCGGATGGATAAAAAGAAAATGGAGAAAATGGCATATGCTTTCTATATTTCTTACAATATCATCATGGTTAGTACTGGGAATTTGGTTTGGGATCGGGTATTGTCCTCTGACGGATTGGCATTATCAACTATTGCGCAAAATTGGATATAACGATCTGCCCCCATCATACATTTCATTTATTGTTTATAGATTGACCGGATTAAAAATAAACGAATTGTGGACAGACTGGGTTACCGGTATAAGTGCGGGTTTGGCATTTATGATTTCCCTTTGGCTGAATTTTCGCATCCAAAGCCGAATTATGCGACAAAACACATACCTTTCACAAAAAGAAAACAAATGAATAGCGGAGGAGCGATGATTAGCAAAGTGCTGTTGGAGAACAGGGTTCCATGTATTTTTACACTTTGTGGTGGCCACATATCCCCCATTTTGACCGAATCAGAGAAGGCCGGCATTCGTATCATCGACACAAGGCATGAGGCTACTGCTGTATTTGCTGCCGATTGTGTAGGCAGACTTACAGGGAAACCAGGAATAGCAGCGGTCACGGCCGGTCCTGGACTTACCAATACCATTACAGCCATCAAAAATGCTCAGATGGCTCAAAGCCCTTTGATATTATTTGGCGGAGCAGCTGCTACTTTGCTAAAAGGCAAGGGTTCATTACAGGACATAGATCAGATGGCTCTCATCAAACCCCATGTAAAATGGGCAGTTTCTATCCGTAGAGTTGCACAGATTGTTCCCGTTATAAGGAAAGCATTCAGGGTGGCAGCATCGGGGGTACCCGGACCTGTATTTATTGAATGCCCGGTGGATGTGCTTTATCCACCTGAAATAGTTAAAGAATGGTATTTTACTAAATCCGGTTCAGGCAAGACATCATTTACAGACAGGCTGCAACAATGGTATGTAAAAAGGCATGTACATAGACTTTTTAATCAAAAAACCAGTACTACGCTTTCTGAAGAGGATGCACAAGTTACTTTCCCGGTACACTCTTTCCAACACAAAAAAGCAGCAGAACGTCTGTTGGCTCAGTCGTCCAGACCCCTAATGATCATCGGCAGCGGTGCTATGATGAACCCTACTGAGATCGATTCGTTGGTGAATGCCGTCGAAACACTGGGCATCCCGGTATATCTGAGCGGTATGGCGAGAGGATTGATGGGCAAAAGTCATCCTCTTCACATGCGGCATAAAAGAAGAGAGGCCATTAAGGAAGCCGATTTGATCATATTAGCGGGATTACCTAACGACTTCAGACTGAATTATGGCTACCATATTGGCCACCGACCCTTTATCAGTATCAACCGAAGCAGGAAAGACCTGTATCTCAATAAAAAACCTACTTTGGCAATACATGGTGATCCTGCATATTTCCTCCAACAAACATTAAAAGTAAAGTCCGGTAAATTTTCTTCCTGGATACAGCATTTAAAAAATCGAGACCATGAAAGAGATATTGAAATAAAAAAGCAATCATCTGTTGAAGGCCGGTATATCAATCCACTGCAATTGCTCAATCAATTTAATGAATTTAAACCTGAAAATTCAGTAATCATCGCTGATGGCGGTGACTTTGTTGCTACTGCTTCCTATATGCTGGATTTATATGAACCACTTTCCTGGCTGGATCCCGGTGCATTTGGTACTTTAGGTGTTGGTGCCGGTTTTGCTCTTGGAGCAAAAGTGATATATCCTGACAAACAAGTATGGATTATCTATGGTGACGGCTCTTCTGGCTATGGTCTGATGGAATACGATACTTTTGTCAGACACCAGTTGCCGATTATATCCATCATTGGCAATGATGCATGCTGGGCACAAATTGCACGTGATCAGGTGGAACTATTACACAGCGACTGCGCTGTGATGTTACAACCATCCCATTATGAAAAAGTAGGCCATGCCTTTGATGCCGACGGAGTAATGGTGAAATCCATTGCTGAATTTCAAGAAAGCATGATGAATGCCTTATTGGCTGCAAATCATGGCAAACCGTATATTATCAATGCACGTATTGATAGAAGTGAATTCAGAAAAGGGTCATTATCTATGTAATAATTACTTAGGTGAACTGCCATAAACAATCATTCAGGCGTAAATCATTAAAAAATAATTAAACATTTGTTATTCAAGGTCTTTGAAGAGTCCATCTGAATCCCATATAAGCTTCTCTTCCACGCGTAGGGCCCCACACCGACGATGTATCAAAGAAGGAGCCAAAAGGGTTGTCCCAACCTATAATAGGTTGCCATTGTCTAAAATTGAAAATATTCTCACATCCGGCATACAATTCCAGTTTTTTTAGACGGTAGGTAAATTGTGCATTCATCAAACCAAATGGTTCTGAAAAATCTGGCCTTTGATATTGGACGGGATTTAACCGGGTATCCGGGAGTCTTTGCCTTCCAAACCAATGCATATTCATATCAATCTGGTATTTTCTGGAAATGGGTGTAAAATTGAATGTCTGGAGTATTTTATGCCTGGAATTGAAAGGGAGCAAAACTTTCTGACCCTCAATCAAACGGTAAACATCCAGGTAACTATATCCCGTTTTCAATTCTATCTGCTGGAAAAATTTCACCATCATTTCCAACTGAAAAGCATGGCTGACACTACTACCATTAAAATTGTGGATAAATGCTTTTGTAGGATCTCTGTCATAGTCAGGAAACACCTGATTGGTAAATGATGTCCTGTAATAATCCGCTGATAAATATCCTGAAACATCATCATTTCCGGTATCAAATTTTTGTGTATAATTCACTCCAAAGTTGATTGCCTGTTCTGGTTTCAAATTTTCTTCAAAAATCACATCTCTTGAACTGGCCAGCAAATTGATGTTTTCACTGAAAAGTTGTACGGTTCTCCATCCCAATCCATAGCTGGCCCTGAAAATACTTCGTGGAGCGATATCTACTTTTAACAATGTCCTTGGAGTAATGAAAGTACCAAATTCGTTGTGTCTGTCTGCCCTGATTCCGGCAATCCATGTCACCCGATTGTCAAGGAAAGAAGCATTATGTTCAATAAAAAAACCCGGAATGACTTCTTTCCGAACATATTCACCTTCATAAGTTCGTGAGGGTAGAGGCCTGACAAATTGAATGTTTTCTTCTAAATTCATATAACGAAAGCTCATTCCATAGATCAACTGGTGGGCATTATAATTCCATTCATGCTGAAGATTAGCATAGACATTTTGCTGTCTGGCTTCATATGACAAAGTTCCAAAAAAGGAAGATTGCATCGACAAATAGGAAGATGCCATAAAAGCAATTCTGTGGTTATTGCTCCATCTCATGGCCGTTTTTGTCCATACTTCAGGCTGGTTGATCTGCACCTTTTGGCCGTATACATTGTAGTCACCCTGATGCACGGATGGAATAAATCCCGTTTGACCTCCAATCCTGCTTTCATGAAGATACCTGATTCCCATTTGGCTATATAAACCTGTTTCTTCTTCATTGCCATATTCCCACTTATTGTAAAACAAATACCGGGTCAGCAAGGGTAAATCCAAAAAGTCGTCATCATCGCGATCAATCCTGCCGGCAGGAAGCACTATATGGGCAGCAGTTATGTTTTTCCATTGTCCCAAATGGGTCGAATAACTGACATTCATATGCTTTTCAGCAAAACTATTCATATACATATTCAAAAACAACTGATCCCCTTCTATTGGTTTTTTAGTTATTACATTAATCTGTCCTGATATACTTTCAAAACCCTGGAGGACACTGTTGGCTCCTTTCGCGACATAAATATTCTCCACCAGGTGTCCTGGGATACTTGAAATACCATAGGTATAGGTAAGTCCCTGAATCATGGGCAAACCGTCAATTAAAATCTGGTTGTACACCCCCGATAATCCCAGAATCCTCAATTCACGGGACTGGGTAACCACATTAGTAACCTGTGGCTGTACAGTGGTTTGGGTTTCAAAGCATCCGGCAAGGTCACAACAGGCTGCTTTTTCCAGTTCCGTTCTTGTAATTTGTTCTGTTTTCGCGGGCAGGATATCAGAAACAATTATACCATTCTTTCGTCCGGTGATTGTAATTCCTTCAATTTCTGCATCAGATAATAAAGAAAATTGGACATTATCAATAGATTGGATCATAATTGTATCCGGCCTGTATCCTAAATATCTGGCCACTAATCTTTTGTCTAAAACACCTGTTCCATTAATTACAAAAATCCCTACAGTATCGGTTTCAGCAGATATTCCGGTTCCAACCCAATAAACAGTTGCACCGTATACCGGATTTTGTTCTGCATTGACTACCTTACCTCTGATCGTTTGTGCCTCAGCATAGTTATTGGAACACAAGAGTCCAATGAAAATTATTAACTTATATAAATACCTCATCCCTAAACGATTTGAAGTGAATAAAAATTAATCCTGATATTATACCAAAAAGGAAAACCGGATTAGATCCACTGAGGAGGATGAAAGACTTCAAAAAGGGTCTGAACAGAAAAATAGGTAATCAGGGTCGAGGGGAAAGTATATCCTTCGATATGAGATATTGGCAGGGGTTGATTAAGATCAGTGCATACAAAAAAACAATGTCCACATATGTGGAACGGATTACATCCTTTCCCATCACACCCCGGTTCTTTTTCTCCGGTGTGAATGGAATGCACCTCTGAATCATAACATGTTTTTTCGTTTGAGCAGTATGTCAAAGTATCGGTGCAACATGTAAAGACAAGACCCAACGCAGGACCCAGAGCCATAGCCGAAATGAAAAATACCATGAGGAATGGTTTCCAGTTCATGCTGCAAATATATTATTATTATATTCAATCAGCAAAGGTTTATTTGTTTACGTGCTTAACACTTGGCAATTAATCGTTTTCTACCTTCCCGGCATTCTACTACAACAGTGTCATTCTAATACAATCCGGACCTTACTTCGTGGATTTGTCAACTTCTTTTTTCATTATATAATCAGTATGGTCTTCTGTAACAAAACGAAACATAGCCACTCCGGCTTCATGGAATCCGCTTTTCTCATAAAACCTTATAGCGGCAGGATTTTGATCCCAAACACTCAACCATATAAATGTTGCCGAAGCTTTTTTCGCCAGCGATTCTATGAGTGTAAGAACTGATTTGCCAATCCCATTCCCTTGAAATTCTTTCAAGACATAGATCCTTTCAAGATGAAAACCATTGAGCGTATCATTCCATTTTCTTCCCTGTGCAATTCCGGTATTGACTTTGACATATCCGGCACGTATTCCACCGTGTATTATAAAATAAAAACGACTGGCGGTATGTGCCCATTCCCGGCTGAGGTTTTCTGAAGACAACTGGCTCTCGAGATATCTATCCATCAAATCAGTTCTGGTTTTCTCACCATAGGCATCCAGGAAGGTAGTCCGGCTTAATGTCTTCAACACTTTCATTTCATCCCACTTTACGGGAATGAGTTTTACATCTTTTGCTTTCATGATCAACTTATCCATAAGTGAACCAACAAAAGTACCCATGCTATAATCAACACTGGACCCCCTAAACCCACAAGAGATCCGCCCATTCTGAAATCTTTTGCCTGCAGCATCCCGGTACTGAAGGCAATAGAATTTGGAGGGGTGGAGACGGGTAAAAACAAGGCACAGCTGGCGCTCAGACCAATGATGAGAGGTAGTACGACAGGATCTATGCCTGGCCACAGGCCTGCAGCAGGAATTAAAATCGATGCGGCGGCAGTATTGCTCATCACATTGGCTGCAAAAACGGTAATCATTGAAAAAATTCCTACCATCACCATCAACGGAAACTGATAATCTTTCAATCGTTCTACAAAATTGGATGCAATACCCGTTTCCTGTATAGCCAGGCCCAGCGACAAACCTCCCGCCACCAACATCAGAGTATCCCAGGGCAGCTGGCGAACATCGTCAGCACTGATAATGCTTGTCATGGTCAGTGCTATAATAGGAATCCCCGATACAGCTGCCATTGGAATGGGGTGCAATCCATCCGTAAGCCATAAAAAAATAGTTAGTCCCATAACGGACAATACTATTTTGCGCTGCAATTTTCTTTCTGCTCCATATATATATTCTTCATCAGTTTCTTCTCTTTCCTGTCCGGTAAAAACACTTATATCTACAACAATGTTATTTATTTTAAATCTATTGATCAACATTAACCAAAACAGTGTAGTCAACACCATAGCGATCGGAACTCCGAAAACCATCCATTCGAAAAAACCTATATGGAAATCAATCCCATCCATTCTGTTGATGGCATCCACCGCTACCGCATTGGGCGGTGAACCAATAATGGTGCCCATACCTCCAATGGCTGCCGCACCTGGAACTCCCAGTAAAATAGCTTTCGATAATGGAGACTCTTTCCCTACCTGATACACTAAAGGTGTAATTGAAGCCAGCATCATGGCTGTAGTAGCCGTATTGGACATCACCATTGATGCAATTGCAGTCACAAACATCAATGCCAACAATAGCTTTACAGGATTTTCGCTGAATCTGGAGATTGTCAATTTAAATATTTTAAGATCAAGACCGGTCTTCCTTAACCCCTCAGCAAGAAAAAATCCCCCTAAAAGAAGCCAGATTACACTGTCGGACCACTTATTCACAAAGGCAGTGACATCAATATCTGTCATTTCAGCTACTTCTGGTCGTCCCAGGAAAAATACTAAAAAACCAACAATCATGATCCCTACTGCAAAGGGTGGGATAGCTTCAGTAATCCATAGACTTATCGAAAAGAATAACAAAAATAATACATAAAGCTGTGGTGCATGAAAAGTATCATCTTTAAATAAATAGGTTAAAAACAATGAAATCAGAATAGAGGCCATAAACTGGATCAATCTGGTTTGAGTTTCCATTTTAACCGCCATTTTCTGCAATTGAATGGTAGAAGCACGTCTGGAGTCGGCCATGAGACTTAATCAATTTTGATCAATAATTGCTTTTCATTCCATGTTACAATAAAGTACACAATCGTGTTTTGCCAATTGCTAACAAATATATTATATTTATGAAAAGACGATCTTATCGTGATTCTTAAGATTATGAAATATATTGTCCTTATTACTACCACATTATTTCTGAATGTTGATATTGCTTCAAGCCAAAAAGCGACAATAGTGGATCACAACAGCCTTCATTTGTTTGATCAAATTCCGGAGGAATACCTTGAAGCAGCCAGAAATTTAAAAATGGTATGGATTAACCGGTCAGTGGGAGGAAATATTGATCAGGGACTGGATTGTTTTAGCAGTTCTACTTTTTTTGGACAAACTCAACCCACAGAGGATCGTCACCCGGCTTATTGCCGGAGATATTATACCCATCCCGATTCAATAGGTTTCCAGCAACCCTTTAAAACTTATTCCCATACAGATTTCCTGGATGGACTCGTTCCCGAACCAATTTTACATCATCCAAACAAGACAAAGTATGACCGCTCTAATTGGAAATATGAATTTTGGGGTGATGATCCCAACGCTGGCAGTACAGGACAATGGTTCAATAAAGTAGAATATTTTTTAAACAGAGCACAAACTCTACTCCAAACTGACCCGGATTTACAAGTTCTTTCGTTTCAATTCAGCTATCTTGAAGTAGATGGAAGTGAGACGCCTCCGATTGAAAGCCCTATGGATGGTTATTTTTCAGGCCATGCCAATCGCAAAGGTTATTTGGATGTGGAGGTTTTCGCTGATGAACATCCCCAGGTAACTGTAATGCATTGGACAAGTAGTCTTGCATTGGTCATTGGTACACCTCAGGCAACAACATTCAATCAACAAATGCGGCAATTTGCAATAGACAATGGAAAGTATTTGCTGGATGCTGCTGCCATACTTTCTCACGATCCCAATGGCATACCTTGTTTTGGAATCAACTCAGAGACTCAAAATGATCCTGCCATTTGTCCCCACTATACTACTGAGCAATTTGGAGGTCATTTAGGTTCCGTATCAGCAGGAATGATCAGGATGGGTAAAGCTATGTGGATCATGATGGCGCGAATTGCCGGCTGGAACCCGGATGAATGTCAGGATGAAGACATCCATTTATACAACCTCCCCATCCCGGCAGGAAATTATTCCTCCAATGGGAATATTCTGTCCAATGGCATAATTCTTGAGAATACAGAAGTAATATTCAAAGCTGGAGACAGTATTTATCTCTTGCCAGGTTTTCATTCGCAGGAAGGTAGTACTTTTCACGCAATTATTGAAAGTTGCGAACCAGCATCAATGCCTAATCCATCCATGGCAAGGGTTTCACTTCCAGTAAGTCCAATTCAAAAAGAGCATACAGATGTCCGGATATTTCCCAACCCTTTTCAACGGCAGGCCACCATTGAATGGGAATTAGCCCAAGAAGAGCCTGTCGATTTAAGAATTTTTGATCTTACCGGAAGACAAATTAAAATACTTCACTCCGGTCAGCTATTGCCATACGGCAAACACCAGTTTTTATTAAATGATAATGACTTACCGACTGGTATTTGGTTATTGAGATTGCAAGCCGGTCAAAAAGTGATAACCAAAAAAATCTTAAAGAAATAGTGCTCAATATGATCTGGTTAAAATAACGGAAGAATATAACCCCAACTTAATCCCACTTGCCTATACGTTTGTTGTATGTTAGATTGCCCCACTGTGATGTTGTCGGGTATGTGACGATAACGTAAAGCCAGGTACATAGAGCCAATACCCACCGGTTTACTTATATTTACTCCGGCAACATAACTCACTCCCAACCTGCTTTTAAATGGGCTCTGGTCATTGAGGTTGACAAAACTTTCGGGAGTATCCAAAATATAACCATTGGATCGCATGAAAACATTGATTAAAGCGCCAGCCTCTATTCCTATATCCACGTGTTGACCTCTGTGTTGATAGCCAATCATTACGGGTATATCCAAAAACCGGTGAAAATGGTGTCTGATCGTTCTGCCATTAACCTGGGTTTCTGTCACTATATCACCATAAATGGTGGTGATTGTATCGCCCATTTGTGAAACGGTTACACTGATAACACCCCTTGTAGTATCTGTCCGTACATAACTATAAGCCAAATCCATTTTTTCCGATATTCGGGAATATAGAATTCCGGTTTGAAGGTAAACAGGGATACCTCTGCGTGTAATTCTTCCATACAGTCCAGCCTGAAGACCTTCCAGTGTGCTTTCGCTCTGGTTACGCAAAGAATAGACTTCATTGATCTCTCCGGAGCGATTCATCAACTGCTTAATGGGCAAAAATCCTCCCACTTCAGGGATCAGTTCTATTCGAAATGGGGAAGGTTTACCAAATACCGGACACTCCTCTTTTAAAGTTGCCATGGCAAAATCCGGCAATACATTTTGAAATAATTTATATTGAATCGGCGGAAGTATAATTTGAGGGTAATTCATCGATGTCACTGAACCAGGATGAGGGGAGATTTGAACTTGCTCCTTAATGTTTTCAGTAATCGGGGAATGTGGACCTTCCTGGAATAAAACTTCAGGCTGGTTTGCGCTTGCAGTTGAAGAATTGGCATGTACAAATTCCTGTATTAATCCCTTACCAGGATTTGAATTCTGGTTATTATCCTTTTTGACGTCTTCTATGGTAATACTATACTCACTATTGATTTCTATCTTGGGCTGTTTGTTTGATAGAATTGCATTGTTGAAATTGGGACTGGGATTCTGTAGACGGTCTTCCGCATCATGAGTGTGAAAATCCTTGTTAAGGGAAGAAACTAAATTTTCCCATTCATTGGTTTGGGTGTTCTTTTGATATGAAGGATTGAATAACAACAGTCCAGCACATAATAGTGTAAGAAAAATAATGGATGGGAGTATCCACTTTCTTTTCGGAGATTTTTGATTTGAAAAAGCACCTGATTTTTCCAGGGATGCAATCAATGCATCCCCATCTATTTGGGTACCAATATTCTTTAGTTTTTCCCTGGTTATCTTTTCAAAGTCTTTGTATTTCATTTCTTTACCATTTCAATACGTCATTCAACTTTTCATTTCTGATTTCCATTATCCTGATTTTGCCATCCTTAACTCTACTGATTCATTTTCATTATGCATCATATCAATTAATTTCAACCTGGCTCTCATCAGATGTGCTCTAGAGGTACTCTCCTGGATGTGCAGTAAATCAGCAATTTCCTGATGGCTATATCCTTCTACTACGTAGAGATTAAATACAAGTGCCATGGTTTTTGGTAACTCTTTGATCATTCCCATCAGTTCCTCCACAGACAGTTGGCTGTAAATAGCAGGGATCTGAGCTTCAAGGATATCCGACTCCGGTACCACTTCATCAAAGACGGGCATTTGCCGCCTCCTATGCATGGAAATGCAGCTGCTGACCGCAATCCTCCTGATCCATGAATCTATAGCTTTTGGTTCTCTGAGAGCGTGAATATATCGAAAAGCATTGATGAAGGTTTCCTGAAGTGCATCCCTTGCATGCTCTTCGTCAGGACAATAGCGTTTACAAACAGTCATAAGCCTGGGCGCAAACATGCGCACCAGGCTATTCTGGCTCTTTCGATCGCCAGATTTACAACCATTCACTATTTCATCAATCTCCACAATCAAGTAGTTACATCTTTACATCCTTTATATCAATGTCCATGTTCCGCTATTTATTTTACCACCGCTTTTTCGATGGCAATATAGCAACCTGTGTTTCCATCCGTGACTACCACATAATATGTACCTTTCTTTAAGCTTGCTTCGTTGTTTTGGGCTGTCAGGTCTGTATTTCTGTCGTCCTCATGAAAGACCAGCACTTCACCTACCATACATTCTTTACATGTTGCATCTTCATTGATCATGATATCAATTTGTCCATCATCACAACCATCACATGAAGAGTTCTGTACCCCATTAATTTTCAATCCATTAAATCGAGGTAATTGGATGACTTTCGATACTTCACAGGATTCATTCCATAGAACGAGTTTGAATTGAAACCCCGTCTCAAATACAGATATTTCAATCGGATAGCTCACCTGTAGATTCTGTGAACCTTGATCAGGAAGAACAATATACCCATCCACAAACTGACCGGTTGTGATTTCAAACTGATCTTTGTTACATGAGGATGGAAGATCATCAACAAACAGCCCTTCACCTTCCACATTGACACATGAAATGATTTCACAGCCGGCCATATCAGTTACCGTTAAACAGAATTCACCACTTGTATCAGGGTATATGAAGGATTCATCTGATCCTGTATTCCATTGATACTTATATGGCTTTTCTCCTCCCGACACCCTGCTTGTGATTTTCCCCGAAAGGCAATCATGAAACAGTTCCACCTTCAATGGTGTAGGAACTGTAAAGCAAAATTGCCGTGGACATCCACTTTCCAGATCAGAAACCTCCACGCAATGAGCCATACCGAAACTATCCTGATGAATGCTTATTACCGATTGTGTTGAGCCATTATCCCATTGATAGAGATAATTATTCCCCAGCCCTTCTACCTCTGCTTTCAATGTTTTTTGATTGCAGTCCCATTTCAATTTTACATTAAAATCGCATGGATTAATACATGTTTCAAGTGTCACCCCCATAGCCTGATTGTAGTTTTTTTCTATGGTAACAGCTGCGCCTCCCGATTGAGAATTTATTCCTGTGATTATAACATCTTCCTTGGTATCTGGACAAATTCTGATCGAGAAAAAGCCATCATCCTTGGTCTGTAATAATTTTGTCGTGCCTCCATTTTTTACTAATACTACTGCCCCCTTCAGAGGAACCCCTGAACACTTAACCGTACCATTAACTTCTGTTTTATTCCAGGATATCATAAAGGGATCCAGCTTGGTATTTTCTGAAAAAGGGCCTAAAGTCGTTTCGAATATAAGCTGACCACATTGAATGTCCGTTACTCTGAATGATAACACTTCGCCTTTAGGGAATTTACCACAAAACACTCCATCTTCATCAGTAATCCCCGCAGCAGATCGCAGTCCGTCAACTTTGACATGGACTTTGACCTGAGCTGCAGGAATGTCATCATCATATAACACCTGTCCGCATAAATGGACAAGAGGGTAAGGAACATCACAATTCCAGAAACTGAAATGACTGACTTCTCCATTGTAGAAACCGTTTTCAAGAACTGCTGAACCCTCCTCTATCCAAAGACCTCTTACTTCATCAAACCACCAAAGTGGCATGGTCTGGGGCGGTGAAGTAATCATGGCCGGTATTTCAACTCTGGCTTTAGTTCCCTCTTTCAATTGTAATTTATTACCTGTAGGCGATCTCAATTCGACTGCTATCATTCCGGCAGTACCTAACACTACTGTATTCCCATTTGAGGCCTCCCCTATCAGGGCACCGGGCATGGTCTCAGTGAGATACTCATCATCAGGACTTAATAATTTAGCAGTTACATGAACATCCCCATTGAATCCAGTGCCATTACTCAGTACTATGCCATTTTCCGGAAATGTGATTGTTCCACCCCCTTGAATAACAACACTTCCTCCGGTCTGGCTGTGAAAAGTTTTCCCGTTTTCAAGTTTTAACAAACGAACAAAACTATACAAAAGCGAATTATCAGGATATAACATATCGGAACCAAAAACATATCCTTCTTTAAAGACTTTTACAAAAGTTCCATTTTTGTCCATTCGTGCATTGGGCAGTCTGAAAGTCCCAAATTCATCGGTTTGTGTCGTAGCGCTGTATATTTGCACTTTCGCTCCTGCCACAGGCCGGTTTTCTTCATCAAATACATACCCCAATAGTGAACAATGTGTTTCTTCTACAATTTCAGGTGAAAACTGGGTAGATCTCTCTTCGGTAAAATAGTCGCTATCCTTATGGCAAGCTGAAATTATGAGCAGAACCGGTAAACAAATCAAATATATGACTCTCATGAATTTTTTGTTTTATGTTTAAATAGTGTCTCCGGTGCTTGCAAGCGGGATACATTAATTAAGAAGCTTCCTTTGTTAAAAACGCTGCAAAGTGTTTGAAAAATTTTAACTTATTTTGAAAATTCTTAAAAGCCATCGAATAGTTGAGTAGGTCAAACGTATAAATTGAAGGAAATTATGAAAATCCCAAGTGTTTAGATTAACTTTTTGGGTACTCAAAGATAAGCGGATACCAATTGACCAAAATTCAAAACTCAAAACACTCAATACCGGAGCTTCTTTGTCCAAACAGACCATTCTTTTTTCCTCCAAAAATCGAAGATGGAAGTCGTAAAGAAACGTATAAATCCATTCCAGAAAAATTTCCTTTACTAAAAAGTCCATGAATATGGTCGCTCCCTAAAGTAAGTCCTCCTATCCTGGTAGCCAATCCAAAATGAATTTTACTCCAGTGAAACACAGTCATAGGGGTAGAAACTGAGAAAAAACGATTCTGCCAACGAGGTGTGAATGCTAAAATATCAGCTCTTTGGGGTCCACGACCAGGCAATCGGAGGTTTTGCACTAAAAATCCATTGAAATAGATATGTTTTGTCATTTTATAATCCAATTGAAAACTAATAGCGGTGGGAAGTAATAATGAATAACTTTCACTCGAAAGAGTATTTTGCCTTCCTTCCAGGGAACGCGAACCAAGAATATTTACTGCATCGTCCAATTCAAAAGGAAATCGAACATCTTCATAATCACTCCAATGCATAAATATTGTAGTGTCGATGTCGAGAAAGTGAGCCTGACTGTTTTTGTTAAAATGTATAAAACCCAGGTCAATAATAGAAATCCCTGCTTTCAGTATATAACCCTCTCTGTCTTCGGAAAGTACTTTGCTTATCCCTATGTCCAAACCAATCCCTTGTCCATTTCTTTGAAAAAATGGAAGTGATTCCCGAATCGGTGTAAAACCATACCTGAACTCCGGATTCACAAGGGAAATGGTGTTTTCCGGCAATTTGGAATGAATATAATCAGAAAGATTGCTTATATAAACCGATTCGTAACCCAGGATATATTTGAGATTAATGCCTGCAAAAAGGGGATTGTCAAATCCTTTACTTTCCCAACCGTAGTGAACACCCAACTCCATCCAGGACATAATGGAAGCATCCCAGGGGTTTACCGTAAATGGTTGTTGAAATGGCCGGTTATTATAAGAAAAATAAGTCAATTCATTAGGTATATTGAAGGAATTGCCTGCTAATCTGAGATTGGTAAATACTCCAATTGATTGCCTGTCACCAAATTTTGTAACACACGAAGGCCCTCCGATAAAAGAATTTAGATGAAAATAACTTTTGGATGATCTATCATAAAAATTAACCAAAAATACATGATCGCCTCCTGGAGGATTAGGATTCAATGCTAAAGCCCATTCCATACTACCCCATTGTTTTATCAATCTGAAAAATCCTGCATTCTCTACAAATGCATAATTATTTGAGAAAAATGCACCCGCACTCCCCAACTGAAAATCCCAACCTAATTCCCCGGTCAGGAAAGAGGAAGGATTTATATTGAGTCCTGAAGTTCCGGCGAAGGATTCCAGTCTCATACCCAATTGTTCCTGGCCATGTGAGCGGGTGTGAAAGAACAACAAAATGAGCAACAGCTTACAGAAAAACACATAAATAGAACCTTCCTTTTTCCTGGGATACATGAATGAGTAAGATTTAAAGAATGTTAACCTGCAAATTCATCTGGTTCAGATAAATAGGGTTACTAAGCCAATGAAAACAATCCAGCCCTATGGGAACGAATAACCGGCCCTTCTTTCTTTTCAAAATAAATGGAGGCGGCAAAAGAAAAGATCAAATAAATAATCAAAACCGTGGTACCATGAGGCATGAAATTATCCAAACCATACCATCCTTTTTGAATATAAATAAGAGAAAAACCAAAAATCAGTCTGAAAAACTCTGCAAGGACTGCATACCGGGTTCCATCCATTAATGATGTAAAAGAGAAAATGGAAATGAATAAAAATACACCATATAATAAGATCTCAAGCAGAGAAAACCGGGCTATATTGTTAAATAAATATAGCATCAAAACAAGACAAACCAACATTTGAACCCAACTCCATATCTTCAGGTATGTTGTTGCAGGAGTATCGTACTTTACCTGATCATAGGGATTGTCAATATATGATTTGGGAAATTTTTTAGATACATCTTCTGGTCTCCAACCAGTGGGCATAAACCATATTCTGATTTTATCCAGAAGATTATTTGTTCTCCATGCATCCTGGATCAGTAACCAAAGATGCTGGAAGTTAATCAATATGGGATTCCAGGTATTGACAGGCCTCTTGACACCATACACAGGAGTAACTTCCGGCAGTTCTTCCTGAAAAGTACCAAACCACTTATCCCAAAAAATAAAAATCTGTGCATAATTTTTGTCCAGATACTCAGGATTAATTGCATGATGTACCCGATGATGAGAAGGGGTCACCAAAATATATTCAAGAAATCCCATTTTACCGATTAGACGGGTATGATACCAGAACTGAGCAAATAAATGCAAAGGCGCCACTATTGCCACCACTTGCGTAGGAACGCCCACTAATGCCATAGGAATATAAAGAAAGAAGAAAACATTGACGATGGACGAAATGCTTTGTCTAAGAGCACAGGCCAAATTAAACTCTTCACTGCTATGATGAATGATGTGTCTGTTCCAGAATAGATTGATCTCATGAGACCATCTGTGTCCCCAATAACCTGCAAAATCCAAACCGATAAATGCAGCAACATACATCCATATCTGCGATTCTATACGATAGATTGCAAGATGGTCAACCAACCAGTCGTAACTTATAATTACTACCGATAACCCGATGACATCTTTGATGGTATTGGTTAATCCTGAACTTAATGAAGAAACGGTGTCCAGGCTTCTGTTGGTAACCATTCCTTTTCGATAACCCCAAACCCACTCAATCAGGATAAGGATGATAAAAAACGGGATCGCAATATTTAAAACCTGGGCATAACTTTCCATAGGGTAGCACTGAGGATTACAAAATTAGGAATTTATAATGAATGTTAATAATCGTACCAATTATACTCTTTTTTTCACAAGATGGTTACAACTCTATGCACACTCAACGATAAATAGATAGAAAAACATTTCGTATATTTCAAAAATATTGTAAATTGCTTACATTGATATTTTATCCAGTAAAAGTAAAAAGTTTGCCATATGGAGATCAAGATACCTGTAACCAAATATATGTCTACCCAACTCATTACATTTACACCGGATGTGGACATTAGAGAGGCTACCCGGATATTATTAAAAAACAACATTTCAGGAGCACCGGTAGTTGATAAGGACGGTAAATTAATAGGTATATTGTCAGAAAGAGATTGTATTCAATTAATATTAGATGGGGACTATAACCAAATTCCTTATGGAAGTGGTACGGTGCGCGATTATATGTCCACCCAATTGAAAACAATTGACGCATCCAAAACCATTGTAGACGCTGCTTATGAATTTGTGAATACCCCATACAGAAGGTTTCCAGTATTAGAGGATGGAAAGCTGGTGGGCCAGATCAGCCGTAGAGACATATTGAAGGCCATTGACAATATATCACCTAAAAAGACCATCGTACCTGACTCATGGAAACCCCGCAAACCTCAAATTTAGAGCGTTAAGTCGATCATGATTTATCATAAATAATGCCAATAGAAAAGTAAGGTGCAATATAAATATTCCTGAAAGGGAAAATAAAATCCCCTCCAGACAAATAAGTTGCTGAAAATCCAATATTTTTTGATATTTTGTAATAAGCTTCTACGCTATAGAGCGTATATGTAGTACCATCCCCCCGTAGAAATTCCAGATCAGGATGCAGAGATTCGCCGGTTGAAAACTGCGCCCTCAATTTTGTATTCAACCAGAGATCATTTAAAGGGTTCCATCCCAGTTCTATACCTACCTGATAGAGATCACGGAGTTCGAAATCTTTATAGCGGGTTCTGTAATTATAAGCACCGAAGGCGTTGCCATACATTTTCCCCCATGAACTGGATATGGCCAAAGTACTCCAAACATTGAACTCTCCATCTCCTGTAGGAAGATTGATCGATTCCTGAGGGTTGGATAAAAGAGATGCTTCAGCTTCTGATCTTCCTGTTGGGATCTCTGGTGCGATACTTATGGACAAAGGAAGCCATCCATCAGGAAATATTCTATATTTAATTTCCAGGCGAAGATCCCCTACCCCGGCGACCGTTTCTGTGTTTTCAAATGAATGAAACCTGAATACAGGAATATAAGTGATAAAAGTAAGCCTTTCCATTATACCATATTCACCATACCAGTTCAATGAAGATTGTCTGAATTTCTGAGTTTGTGACTGATGACCGGAAATATTGTAATATCGATCAGCCACTAAGTATGAGTAATCCAGTTTCCCAAAAAAACCTCCTTTCGGTTTTGACCACCCACTTTGACTATGAGAAAATGGTAGTAAGATGAAGATAAAAATGACCGGCATCAGAATGTGTCTCATTGTTTCAGTATGAATTTAGGAATGATTGGATTTTCAACTTTGAAAACAAATGTAAATATATGATTGGCCGATTCAATTTCAAACCGACGTCTTTACACCTAAACTAACAAACGCCATAACATTCTTCGAATACTGTTGACTTTACACCTCAATGAATAAACTACTCATCACTTTCCATCTGCCTACTTCGTCAATTCAAAACCACCTAAATCCCAGGCCATGTACAGTTCATCATCCAAAAGAAACTTCTTCTGAATGTCCTCTTGATTGGATTTTTCAAAATTGGTCAAATCCCGTTTATGCAATTCATTCAACATCACTTTAGAGAAAGCCTCTAACGGGTTAACCCCTTTATGCGCTCTCATGTAGGGATGCAACTGATACTTTTTAACCAGAAACCCATTCACTGCGCGTCGAAAAGCATTATTAAACACCCCACTCCTGTTGTGGTGAAACATTCGCTTCCATAATTTCAAAGACATAATATATTGAATACCAATGATAAAAAATCTTTCAAAGATGGATGGTGGATGGAGTCCTAAAGAAGGAATTGCCCTCCTATCATTCAGAAAATAATAAGTCAGATCCTCGAGTGCTTTCATTGGAATGTCCTCATGGGTGATTTCATTCATGGCGCTGAGTAATGCATGGGTTAATGGAGATCCCGCAGGATTATTTTCAGAAATTTGTCTTTCAAGTATAGTGGTATATTGGTTCCAGCCTTCTTCATAGTCATCGGCAATCAATTCTTCCCCAATTCCCATGGCATGGCCAATCTTTTGCCAGGTATGAAAAATAGCGTGTCTTTCATTATCAAATAAATGAATGCCCATTTGATCCAATCCCTCAATGATGGCTAAAGAAAACAGATGATTGGTCAGTGCCAAATCCTCCTGATTAATAGGGACACCCAATTCTGGATTCCATTCACGCCCCGGTCGGTTATCGTTTAAAAGAGCCATTCGCATTCCGGCATGCATCAATCGTACTCTTTGTATGGCATTCATACCGGCACTATGTGGTTCATACCAGTTGGCAGTATTAACGGCAAACACAAACTGAGCCGTCTCCATTACCCTGCGTGCAGCAAAATCCTCCAATAGTTTTGTTGATTCTAAAACATGCCCGGGCTTAGGACACATATAGCCCGTAGGTAATGATTTAAAAAATAACAGTAATGTTATATTGAAACCGTATCTTCTGAATAACTCAGCAGAGGTATTAAAATATTCATAATCCTTGCTGTTGAAATTTTTTGATATATTCTCTACCGATTCAAAATATCCGGCAATGGTTTCCACCTCATTATCGGATAACCCGGAATGCAGACCTATATTTTGTATGTTTTCATGTGTTTTCAAATGATGATCTCTACTGATCATTCTCAAATCTTCAACGATGTTTTTATTGTTCCGGTTTTTCCACAGAATGGCGGCGACCTTGTCTGCCTCCGGATCGCCGGTTTCCCTCATTCTGTCCAACAATTCATTACTCCATTTATTTTCCATTGGATTCAAAAGCTTTTATAACCATCACTTTGTATGATTTATAGGCACTTCAACATAGTACATATCGATATCTGCCTTATTCTTTACTTTAATTTTACCTCTGTTTACAAATTCAAACTTTTGGCTTACCTTCTCATAAGTAATGTGGGAAATATTAACTTTACCGGGTTCGCCGGCACTTTGTAGCCGGGAGGCAGTATTGACTGCATCCCCCCAGATATCGTAAGCAAATTTGTTATGTCCAACTACCCCAGCCACTACAGTACCTGTATGTACGCCTATTCGAATCCCACAAAACGGTAAATTATTACTCTTTCTCATCTCATTAAAGCGTTGAACTGAATCGATGATTTCAAATGAGGCACGGATGACTTTTTCGGAATGATCGGAAGATTCTACAGGCAATCCTCCTACACATAAGTATGCATCGCCCATGGTTTTGATTTTCTCAATAGCGTACTTTTCAATGATTCTGTCAAACGTTTTATAATGGTGATCAATGATTTCCACAATTTCTTCGGGGCTCAGTTTTTCAGACATCTCGGTAAATTTTTCAAAATCGGCAAACAAGATGGTGACCGACTCATACCTGCGGGGCCTGCAATACCCGTTTAACTTCAACTCATCAGCTACGCCTGAAGGCAAAATATTCAGGAGTAAATCTTCCGTTAATTTCTTAGATGCTTCAAGTTCAACTTTTTGTTGTTCTATAGTTTGGGTTCTCTCCTGGACTTTTTGTTCCAGATTTTGATAGAGCCGGGCATTTTCAATGGAAATGGCAATCTGTCCACTCAATAAATTGAGCAATTCCAGACGTTGTGAAGTAAATACATTGGTGCTCAAATGATTGTCCAGGTAGACAATAGCGATCACTCCTCCTTTGGATAAAATCGGCATACTCAAGATGGATTTGGCATTTACATTTGACAGTTCTTCCTTCAGTTCCATCCTTGATTCAGCTTCCAGATCATGAATAATAGCTGTCTCCTTAGTCTTCAAAACCCGCCTCACCAAACTTTGATAAATTTCTTTGGATTCATTAAGTGGGTAGCTTTTCACTTCACAAATGTGATCATTGTCCATCCTGCTGGCGGCTTCAACAAAAAGTTGGTCATTTTTTGGCAGGATAAAATAAGCATTTTGTGCGCCGGCATTTTTGATCAATATGAGCAACATTTTTTCCAGAAGATTTTCAAACATAACCTCTCCCGAAAGGGCCTGTGCAGCTTCTAATATACTCCTCAAATCAAACGCTGCCGAAGACATTGTACCCGAAGGGCCTTCCGTTTGTCCGGCATGAGACAGATAATCATACAGCTTAACAAGGCTTTCAACTTTTCTTTTAGCCCCCCATTGTATAAATTGAATAAGGGCTTGCTGCATCGTTTTACGGGATCTTTCCACCTCCTTTATCCCTTCCAAAAAACGACCATACCTTTCATAAATCAAACCAGACATGTAAAGCAGTTTTGATTTTTCAGCTATTAAAATCGCCTGATCGTAATGACGGATCGCTTCATTGATTTTCTTTTCATATGCAAAAGATTCGGCCATCGCAAGAAAATATTTCGCCCCATAATTATCGGGAGCATTTTCCGCCCACTTTTTCATTAGTTTTAAGTTGGACTTTACCATGGATCGCTCTTTACCGGATAAAGAAGCACCTGACAATTGATAAGCAAGCGCCGAAAGTGTTTTAAAAATGATTTGTTCCGTCCATTCGTTCAATCCAATCACCGATGCCATTACAGGATCGGCCTTTTTAGAAAAATCAAATGCCAGATCGTGTCTGTCCATGATGTAATGATAAATGGAACGAGATGTGTAATAATTAGCTAAAGGCAATTGAAGTTTATAATCTTTGTTGAGGTTGATTACAAATTGATGGTGGGCATCTTCATCTTCAAGCTGACCAAAAATTACCGGTGATTTTTCAACCCCTAACAGATCAACTACCAACCGTATCCATGGCAATAATTGATGCTGCGAAACCAATGAATTGATTTTCGTGGCAAAATGAAAATACCCCTGAAGTTTTTGGTAAAATGAATTGAGCTCTTCTCCGGCGAAAAAATAGTTTCTGTTCATGAAAGTAGTGGCGTAGCCAGCATAAATGATATCATTTGTTTCGATACCGGCATTGTACGCTTCCCGCAAATTGGGGATAAGCTCATTGAATGGTTTTTCCCAATGCTCCACACATCCTTCAGCGATAACGATCACTTTGGATCTCAGGGTTTTATCATTTAACTTTTCGTTCAATTGCAAACCCAGGCGGGCAAAGGCACATCCATTTTTATAATCCTTCAATTGAGCGCTGATCACATATCCGTAAAATGCAAATGCCAAAGCAGACTCAATGGAATTGCCATACCGGATGGACAAATTGACCATTTTCAATATTTTTAAAGCCAGTAATTCCTGCTTTTGCAAAAGATATACAGGTCCCCATAAATTCATAAGAATTTTCATCATCAGGATTTTCTCCTTAGATTCCATTTTTTTGTTGTTCAGCAATAACTCCGGGGTTTTATTCCTTAACAAAAACTTGACTGTCAGCAACTCTTTGAGCACATGAAACTGGGTAGGATTTACTGGCAATCTCATCCCTAACTTTCTTAAACCGAGATACGCCGTTTCAATGGCTTCTGAATGTCTTTGCGTATTTTCATACAAAGCCATTTTCCTGCTCAAAATATCGGCTTTATTATAATCTGACTGCGCATTAGCAATGGCCCTGTCAAACAATTCCTCAGAAGCTTTATAATTACCGGTTAAATATTCACACTCCGATTGACCTATGAGCAAATCTTTAAAATATCCGGAATTTTGATTTTCACCAATGAGCTCCATACCGGTTTTAAAGTGATTAAGTGCAGGACGGATGGCATTATTGCGCAAAGCTTTTTTTGCCGCCATCAAATTATAGGATGCCAACTGGGACCTTTGTGAAACATCAGAGATCAGCTTGAGTCCAAAATTAAGATGAATCAGTACATCGAATATCTGCTCTTCAAATTCTTCAGTTGACATACTGGAAAGCATCCTTGTACCAATCTTGAAATGTGTGTTTTCTCTCTCTTCTTCTTTTATCAATGAATAGGCGGCTTGCTGGATCCGGTCATGTTGAAACCTGAATTTGTACTTTCCCTTTTTAACAATACCCAATTGTTCCCAGTCCGATTCACTATGATGGATTACCCATTGGCCTATAGGACTGATGTATTCCGCCCGTATCAATTCCCAAAGCAATCCGGAAATTTTCTGCTCTGACAGATTGGATATGGCACACAAGGTATCTATGTCAAACACATTCCCTATACATGCCGCATAGCTTAGAATTTCCAATGTATCCGGAGACAACCGGCTCATTTTCTGAATCAGCAAATCCACTACATAATCGGAAATATCTATACTTCGGATAATCTCCAAATCCCACATCCAGGTAGTTGCATCTCTGTCAAAATAAATACGTTTTTGATCGACGAGATTTTCAAGCAATTGCTTAACGAAAAATGGATTACCTCTGGTTTTTGCATGGACAACATGCGACAACTCCCGGGTTGAACTTGCCGTAAGACGTAAAGAATCGGAGATCAACTGATTGACATGTTCAATGGAAAGATCATTGAGTGTGATTTCTTCCAGGCTATGAGGTAATTTCTCCTTGAGAGTGTTCATCGTATGATTCAACGGATGAGATGCATCCACCTCATTATTTCGATAAGCTCCAATGATCATAATGTTGCGTAAACCACTGGATATCAGAGTATCCAATAGATCCAGGGAATCCGAATCCGCCCATTGCAGGTCGTCAATGAACAAGGCCAACTGCTTCTTTTCCGATTCAAATATAGAAAGTAAGTCTATAAAAGCTTTGTTGAGCCTTTTCTTCCCTTCAACTGGTCCCAAATCGATCAGGCCATCCATATGATCCACCAGTAATTTCAAATCAGGAACCCATTCACAAATGAAAGCAATGTCTTCATTTGTGTTATTGCGAATACGGGACTTCCAAATTTCTATACTTTCTTCTGCTTCGCCTAAAATATTGTTAATCAACATATTAAATGCTGATGTAAAAGCGCTGTAAGGGGTTTCTCTATTGAGTTGGTCAAACTTGCTGGAAACAAAATAGGCATTGGAATCAAAAATGGGTTTCCTGATCTCGCTGATCAATCTGGTTTTACCAATACCAGAATATCCCGCTACCAATACTAATTTAATACCACTGTCTTTGATGCTATCCCAGGCAACCTGCAGAGTTTTTAATTCCTTTTCCCGTCCGTACAGTTTTTCGGAAATACAAAAAATACCGGAAAAATCGTTACTCCCCAAATGGAAATCTTTGATGGTACCTGTTTGCTGCCATTCTCTTAAACTATGATTCAGATCGTAAATAATTCCATCTTCACTTTGATAGCGTTCTTCCGGATTTTTTGCCAGTAATCGCATCACAATTTCATTGATGGCATTGGGTACTCCCGTAAAAATATTTTTAGGTTCCACCGGGGTTTTGGCAATGTGTGCATGGATCAACTCCATGGAATCGGTAAAATTAAAGGGCTTCCTCCTGCATAGTATTTGATAGAGTATGGTGCCTAACGCATAAAAATCCGCCCTGTAATCCAAACTCCTCCCTACTCTGCCTGTTTGTTCAGGTGCTATATGCCAGAGTGAACCATAATAACTAAATTCGGAATTGTAGTCCAATACTTCACGTAACAACGAACTGGCACATCCCAGATTACACATTCTTAACTCCTGAGTTTCCGGACTAATCAAAATATTCTCTATGATGAATTCTTTTACGATCAGTTTTTTACTATGGAGTACTTTAAGCAATTTCGTCAGCTTGAGCGCAATATTGATAAACTGGGGTAAATTGAATTTCCAATTAAGCAAATAGTTTTCCAAAGGAATGCCTTCAAAAAATTCCTTGTAGGTAAGGAAACCTTCATCGCTGAGAAACATTTTGTAAGATGATAAGGCGCCTGGAATATTCTCATACCTGGTCAATTCAAAATCATTCTTCAGGTACACCAATTCATCAATTCCGGGAAACTTCTCCTTCAACATTTGAGCAAATACCTTTTTATTGAATCCTTCAGGTTCAATGGTAAAATACCTAAAGGAGTGGGTTTCAAAGGTCGGATCTGATTTAATAATCGGCCTGCTCATGATTCTTTCAATTCTTTTGTAATTTTAATACCCTATACTCCCACAATTTTTGTTGTAAACTTTTATGTTGATAATATGTAGACCACACATTCTTCCCTTGAATTTTATTTCGCAAACCCAAAGAATACAAGAAGGAATGAGCGATCAATCCCGGATAAAAGTAATTTTTCAAACGCTTCGAAGACCGGAAGATATTTTCTGTTATATTGTACGACCCCACCATATCAAAACCGGCTTCATTGCATTTACTCATAAAGATAGCCTTATTCTCGAAAGAAGGTACTGCCCAACTTCTGGCCCAATTGTCCAGTAATCTGGCTTGACGGGGCTTGAATTCCCTCTGAGTCGTAAAAAAATCTGCAATGATGGCGATACCTCCAGGTTTTAAAATCCGGTATGCCTCTTTCAAATAATCCATCTTTTCATGCGCATGACACACACTTTCAATGGCATAGATCGCATCGAAGCTTTCAGGTTCAAATGAAGTGTTACAATAATCTTGCATGGAAAAGATGGCTCTTCCTTTTAGGTGACTGTTTTCAGCATTTCTTTTGCACTTTTCAACCTGTTTGCGACTGAGAGTAATTCCATGAACAACCACCTCTTGGGATTGACATATATGAAGCACCGTGCCCCCTACACCACATCCGGCATCTAATATCCATTGATCTTTCCTGATTTTTAAAAGATCAACAATGTAGTTATTCATGTTGTACAATGCTTCACGGAGTGTACTGGTATCCTCATACCAAAGACCATAGTGCATTGCATTCTGCCCTTTCAAATGCCACAGCCAGCGATAATCGATTTCGCATTGATCATAATAAGAAACAATGTCATTGGTGGAGATTGATTCAAATTGTTTTTCCATTTCATTCCTTATCTCACATCCACAGAGAGTGAAAACCCTGCTGCACACTTTAGATTTTCATTTAAAAATTAATTTCAAAACTAATTAAGTTTTTTAACAAATTATAGTGAAAACATCAGGATGTGCCAGAAAATAAATAATCAGGGCAGAAACGGAATTTTAAAACTTCCTTTTGGAAAAACCCAGAATTCCCTAAAATTTCTGATTCAATGAATCTCCTGGATTTCCACGATTTAATAGTAAATTGTCACCTAGAACTGAATAAAAAGATATTATGTTTGCTAAGAGTTCTGAAATGTCTTTGATCAGTTAGATTCAATGTACTATAAATTGAACATAAATGATAAATAACCAAAAAGTAGTTTGGATCACAGGAGCTTCTTCCGGAATAGGAAAGGAAATGGCTTTACAATATGCTGAAAAAGGATATTCAGTGGCAGTTAGTGCCCGAAGGGAAGATTTGTTGGATGCGCTAGTCAATCAAATTTCTAAAAATGGAGGAGATGCACTGGCCGTAGTATGCGATGTGACCGATGAAGTATCTATAAAAAATGCAGTAAAGAAAATTACTGTAAATTATGGAAGTATCGACATAGCCATAGCCAATGCAGGTTGTGCAGTCACAGGATTTATTGAAAATGTAACTCAGGAGAATTGGAACAGACAAATGAACATCAATGTTGTGGGTTTGGCTATGACTGTCAAACATGTATTGCCTGAATTAAAGAAGTCCAAAGGCAGGCTGGTTTTAATGGGTTCAATATCGGGGTATATACCTAATCCTTATGTAGGAGCTTATGGAGCCAGTAAAGCGGCTGTTCATAATATTGGTGAAACATTGCAGGTAGAGTTGATAGGTACCGGTGTGAGTTGTACCACCATTCATCCCGGGTTTGTGGATAGTAATATTACAAGGGTAGACAACAATGATGTGTTTCATCCCGAAGCAAAAGATCCTCGCCCGGCTCATCTGATGTGGCCTACCCACAAGGCGGTTAAAGTGATGATACGAGCCATTGAAAAGCGTAAAAAATTAAAGGTAATAACAGGCCATGGCAAAATATTCGTATTTCTGGGTCGATTTTTCCCTGGCATTGCCCGCGCTATGATGGCAAAACAAATCAAGGAAATCCTCAAAACGCAATGAATTAGAAGAATATTAAGTTTATACGATAGTATATCTATTCAACAATATTAAAGGAAAAGGAACCAAGGTGTGTTTCAGATATTACACAAAAAGAGTTCTTTTTTAACTGAATATAGGAATAAAATCCGTTAAGAAATTTCGAAACTCTGGAAAAATTCTAGGATTTGATGAGCGGTCTTTGTCGTTACCTAAACTTTCCTCCCGGCATGTTGGGCATTCCCTGCATCATTTTTTCCATACCCCGGCCTTTGCTCATCATGTGCATCATCTTCTTCATCTGATCAAATTGTTTGATAAACATATTGATTTCGTGGATGTCATGACCTGACCCATTGGAAATTCTGCGTTTACGGCTCATGTTCAGAATTTCAGGATTCTCACGCTCTTCTGGCGTCATAGAAAGTATGATGGATTCCACTTTGGTGAAAGCCTTATCATCTACATCAAGGTTTTTGGTCATCTTACTCATCCCCGGAATCATATTCATCAGGCTTTTCAGGTCTCCCATTTTTCGTATTTGGTTGAGTTGTCCCAGAAAATCGTTAAAATCAAACTTATTCTTTTTAATTTTGCGCTCCAGCCGACGCGCTTCCTGCTCATCAAACTGCTCCTGCGCTTTCTCTACAAAAGATACTATATCGCCCATCCCGAGAATACGCTGGGCCATCCGTTCGGGGTAGAAAACTTCCAATGTTTCGAGTTTTTCTCCGGAGCTTACAAACTTGATGGGTTTACCTACAGTATATTTTATAGATAGTGCTGCCCCACCCCGGGTATCTCCATCTAATTTGGTAAGTACCACTCCATCGAAATCAAGGCGATCATTAAATATCTTTGCCGTATTGACCGCATCCTGTCCCGTCATGGAATCCACAACAAACAGAGTCTCATTGGGATCAATAGCATGTTTAATCGCTTCGATTTCATTCATCATGGCCTCATCGATGCTTAGTCGACCTGCCGTATCGATGATCACCACATCAAAGCTGTATTTTGTGCCGTGGACGACGGCGTTTTCTGCAATTTCTACCGGATTTTTATTTTCAGGCTCTTTATAAATCTCCACGCCAGCCTGCTCTGCAATGACTGTCAACTGATCAATAGCAGCCGGCCTGTATACATCACAGGCTGTAACCAGCACTTTCTTTTTCTTTTTGTCTTTCAGGAATTTAGCCAACTTACCTGTAAAGGTTGTTTTACCGCTTCCCTGAAGACCTGAGATCAGGATGACTGCGGGATTTCCCTTGATATTGATGTCCGTAGATTGTCCACCCATCAGTTCGGTCAATTCATCCATGACGATTTTGACCATCAGTTCTCCGGGTTTTACTGATCGCAATACATTGCGTGTACCGAGCGCCTCATCTCTTACCTTGTCAGTAAATTCTTTGGCTATTTTATAATTTACATCCGCTGAAACCAGAGCTCTTCGAATTTCCTTTATCGATTGAGCTACATTCAGTTCTGTCAGTTTAGCGCTACCGGTTAGTGTTTTAAATGCGACATCCAGCTTTTCATTCAGACTGTTAAACATGGCTTGATATATCTATGAGCTATTGTAAGAAAGTGCAAATATAAGGATAAACCTGTATTGAAATCATTTGTTTTTTCTAAAAGCTTATTCCAAATATGTACCTGGGTTTGCCATTGCACTATAAAAAGAATGGGGGGTCAGGGGGAATGATTTTATTAAAAACATGAGTTAGCAGTTTTTTTTGAAAATGCAGCTACGAAAAATAATCTGACACATAATGTAAAATAAACAAGGTGCTCATTCGAACAGCTTTTCGAAACTTTACATCGTATGAGAGAAAAAAAAACATAAGCAGAAAGTGAAAGATAAAATAGGATTATTGAAACCCAACAGTATATCCCTACAGATTATTTTTACTATATGACTGGCACAAATGGACTTTACGAAATCAGAGTAAAGCAAGGAAGTGACATTTTTCGCATCTTCTGCTTCTTTGACGAAGGTCAACTTTTAATGTTAGCCAACGGTTTTCATAAGAAATCACGAAAGACACCAAAATGAGAAATTGAAAAATCATCAAAAATTAAGAAGAATTATGAGCACGAAATGAGAAGCATCCACGAATTCAAATAATAAAAAATAAGCGCCATAAGTAAAAGATTTTAAAGACACTTGATCAATTTATTTATGAACAATATGAGAAGGATGGAACTGCCAAACATGATAAGTTAAAGAAAGGGTATGATGGCTTTCAGCCTGGGTTTCTAATTCAACAAGCACCACTTGAAAAAGGGATGACCCAAGAAGAGCTTGCAGAAAAATGCGGAATGAATAAACGTTACATTTCTAAAATCGAAAACAACATTAAGAAGTTCGCATATCGACACTTCAACAAATAGTTAAACCTGGTCTTGGCGGACATCTTGATCTTTCCATTAAACTTTAAAGAAAGAGTGACGACAGAAGAAAGAAATATCACTGCTAAACAGCCATTAAAAACCTGGTTTATTCACAAGAAATAATTGAAAGATTTCATAGAGTCTATTGACTTATATGTAAAAAGGCTTTACTTTTAAATTGATTTTCATCAAGATTCTCTATATGGAGAAACCAACCGAGCCGCGAGGCCACGGTGGTAAAATGATGAGGGCGCGCAGCCAAAATAAAGTGCTACCTTTCCCTTTCATTTTTTCTTGATGACTCATGATTATTGTTAACCAGTAAATTATGTTCATCATGGAAAATTCAAAAAATTTTAATCTCATCACATTTTTGAAAAACGGAGGCAATCAGCCGATCGCATTGAGTCCCGTTGAAGTGGATAAGTATTTTTTAGGTAATTATTTTAAAAGGTGGCCCATGATGGATGGGTTTTTGCCTAAATTTCAGCATTATAAGGATCAATGCATTCATTTTCATCTGATTACTGACCCGAGGTGTGACACGCAATACCTCATGCTATGTAAGTTCATTGCTTCAAAATACAAAGAAAAAATAGCCCTGCTATCTGATGCAAAAAAATTTGAAGTACATCATTTCATCGCCAATGATATCGTAGGATTTCATATTTCTGCCTTTGAAATTGATAAAATTGGGGAATACTCCCAACGAGTAAAAAAATCAATGGCTGAACTGCCGGAAGAACCTCATTTTATGCATTTTGGGGAGATATAAGTAAAAAAAAATGTGCTTAAATAAAAAATATAGGTAAGGCATCTATTTAAAAAAAGTAAAATATTTAACTAAATAATACTATTTAAGTAAAGTTTCCAAATCAAATGAAATAGATATTCACCTTTATTTTTTAGGAATAATCAATTGTTTAGATTATATTCCCACCGGAATTGGATAGAAGTTGTTTTAAATAGTAAAGGGGATTTCTTAAAATTAATTTTAAGATAAAGTTTAATTTTTTAGTGTATAAAGAAGGAGGATAAAACTGTTCAAATACAACTTTACCTGGTTTTAAAAGAATGCTTTGTAAGTGAATTATACTAGGAATTATATTTTAGTGCAGCTCTTTTCCTTAGATATTAATTGAATGGAGTTATTTTTTCAAAGATATGAATATGATATTCAGAATGATCGAATAGGAAGCGGTGCTTTTGGAACTGTATATAAAGCTTATGATAATTACCTTAATCATTATAAAGCATTAAAAATTGCTGAAATCAAAAATATAGATGGCAAAATTTTTTCCTTGATTTCAGAATTTGAAGCTTCCAAAGCAATCCCACCCCATAAAAATATTGCACACTATGAGGCAGTTCATCAGTTTAGAATGCCCAATGGATTTTTTGACTATGCAATCATGCAATACTATCCGGAGGGAAATCTTAAACAATTACTTCACAACAGAAAACTTAGTTTATCCGAAAAAAAATCTATAATCGATGGTATACTTTCAGGTATAGACATCCTTCATAAGCACAATATATTGCATAGAGATATTAAACCAAGCAATGTTTTGATTGCAGTGGATAATCGCGGAAAGTATGTACCTAAAATATCAGATTTTGGGTTGAGTAAGCTAATTATGGAGGTGGAAGCTGAAAGTATCGCTAATAGTTTTGTGGGAGGAACATTGGATTATTCTCCTCCAGAGCAACTCAGCGGTAATAAACTTAGATACAATGCAGATCTTTGGGCATTTGGGGTGATTGTTTATGAAATTTTTACGGGTAAAAAACCATTTGATGTATCAGAATATTCAGGAAATCCAAGTGAACAAAGGCTACAATTTCTTCAAAATATACACAATGCTAAAATTCCAGAAGACATTTCAGAATGCCCTAAACCTTACGATGATGTGATCCGAATGTGTTTAATAAAAGATCCTATTAAAAGGGTGCAAAATGCCTTTGAGCTCATTGAATTTATTCAAAACCCCATACCAATACTTTTTCCAAATGAATGGATAAATGATGAAGAAACCCTAATTTTTCAATATGATCAAAATTTCAATCAAGATAAAACTCAAGAAAAAGACATACTCGAATTTAATAAAAGCAATAAAAACATCACAAATTCTTCTACTGAAGAAGTAATATTAAATGAATTAAAAAAACAAAAAGAAGAAAAAGAAAAAAGAAGAAAGGAAGAAAATGAAAGAAAGCTGGCAGCAGAATTTCTTAAAAAGCAAACTGAAAAGTTTAATATATTAATATTCGAAGGAGATGAAGCATATCATTCAGGCAGATATCCTGAAGCCCGGGCAGCATATTATGCTGCAATTAAAATCTTCCCTAATGAAAAATATCCTCAAAAACAATTAGCTGAAGTTGAAAGAGTTATCCATGAAAGACAAAAAGAGGCTGAAGAAGAAGCAAGAGTTCGGGCTGAGTTTAAGGAATTAATAATTGAAGGTGATCAATTTTTTAAAGCAGGCCAATATGAGGATGCAATAAAAACATATGATAAAGCCTCCCAATTAATTCCAGGCAACCAAACAGCCATAAATAAGAAGATTAGAACGGAGGAAGCATTCAATAAAAAGAAAAAAGATTCTCTACTGGAGAAAAAGTCATTAGAATATAATCTTTTACTTGCTAAAGGAAATGAGAAAGTTGAAAATCAAAACTTTGAAGAGGCTATAAATTTTTTCAAAAAAGCCTATGATTTAATACCAGAGAAACCTCTGGCATTAAAGAAAATAAAAGAAACGGAAAGTCTTTGGAACGAATATAAAAAAATTGAAAATGAAAAAATTGAAAAAGCAGAGTCATTAATTGACAAAGCTAAACAGCTTATCGGGATTGAAAAATATACATCTGCTTTGGAAATTCTGCTTCAAGCAGAGGATTTAAATACTGAATTACCTGAGATTAGGGAGCTTAAAGAAAAAGTAAATAAAATTCTTCATGAAGCAGATGCTCAAAGACAAGCAGAGGATAAACGTATAGCTGCTTTAAATGAAGAATTTAAAAATTTAATGGATACTGCTTCGAATTTAAAAAATAAAGAAAGTTATGTAGAAGCTATCAAAATATACAAAAAAGCACTGTTAATAAAACCTGAGGACACGGAAGCTTCTCAAAGAATCAAAGAGTGTGAAGCAGCCATTAATAAAGAGATAGAAGAAGAAAAAAAAGCACTTGAAATAAATAAGTTACTCATTAAGGCTAATCAACTCGAATCCGAAGGGTTATTGAATGAAGCTAAAGAAATTTTAAATCAAGTACTCTCCCTTGATCCTTCAAGAAAAGATCTTAAAGCCAGACTTAAGAATCTTAATACTCTCATAAAAAAAGATAAGGCAGCAAGACAAGAGACAGCAAAGCAAGAGGCAGCAAAGCGATTGACAATCCCTACTCAAAGAGATTTAAAGCAAGACGAAGAGTTTCAAGCCGTGATTAACAATGCGAATAAACTGTTTAATAACCAACAATGGATAGAAGCAAAAGCTGCTTATAGACTTGCTTTAAAGGTAGCTCCTGGGGACAAATTGGCTTTAAAGAGACTTAAGGAAGTAGAAAAAATATTGTCAGGAAAAAAAGAAAAAAGGAAAATTCCTTTCATTTTTTGGTTGATGCTTTTAATTATTCCTATGGCATTATTGACTTACCTTTTATTTCCTAAAAAGACAATAATTTCTGGCGAAATTGTTAAACACGAATCTGGTTTTCAAATAAAAATTGACGGTAAATTTATCGAGGGTGTTTGGGATACTATATTTGTCAATAATGATGGAATTTATATTGCTTTTTTAGAAAATGATACTTATTTACTGAATCCACGAAGTCAGCATTTTCAAATTATGCAGATTTCCAATACTGATTCAACGAGCATAGATTTAAATTATGGAGTTGAAATTTCTGATGCTATTCAATTTCCCAAGGCAATAAATTCTGATAAAATCGATAACATAACAGAATCGGGTAAGCCAACTTCAGAAGTCAATACCCAGATTAACCCCAACAGTACGAATCCTAATCCTCAGACCTATTCCACATCAGAGCCTGAAATTCCATCCAATACAATACAAAGAATTGAGCCGGGATTAAATGAAAATCCGGCAAAATTACCAGAAAAGAAAGACATCAATTCTATTTCTGATGAACAACTTAGGAGTGAAACTGTAGTGTGGAATGAGCTTGCTGAAGCACGAAAATTAGAAGCTATCATTGAATTTATATCCACCAACCCAAACCGTCCAATACTAGATGATGCTTTACGATTGAAAAAACAATTGGAAGAGGAAGAGAATGAATGGAATAAAATAAAGTATGTTTCAGACATAGAAATACTTAAAGCTTACATCACAAAATATGAACTTAGTACATACAATCAATATGCAAGAGAAAGAATTAAATTGCTTGAAAGTTTGGATCCCAAAGTATATAGGATAGAAAGAGAGTTTATCAGATTAAGAGGGGGGCAATATACTCTTGGATGTATAGAAACCAATCGGGGATGTGATCCAAAAGACGGTGTTAAAAAAGTTACAATACAGCCTTTTTATATCAGTAAGTATGAAGTTACTCAAAGGGATTTTTATGATATAATGGGCTATAATCCTAGTTTTTACAAGGACTGCAATCAGTGTCCAGTAGATAATGTAAGTTATAATGAAGCGATTCAATTTATCAGTAAATTAAATGCAAAAGCAAATAACATCTTCAGGTACAGGCTTCCCACTGAAGCCGAATGGGAATATGCCGCTAATGCAGGATCAACTTATCCTTTTTCCGGTAGCAGTGATTTTACCCAGGTAGGTGTGGTTAATAAAATGAGTGGAACCGAAAGAGTTGGCCATAGAAGAAAAGCAAATGGTTTTGGAATATTTGATATGTCAGGCAATGTTGCTGAACTTACAAGCGATTGGTATAATCCTTTTGATGGATCAAAATCAGAATCCAAATTTATTGTACTTCGAGGAGGCTCTTACAGACATAAAGAAGACAAGGCTATGGTTAAATTCAGAGATAAAATAGATACAAAGGTTAAACATACTTTTGTAGGGTTCAGACTTGTAAGAGATATCATAAAGGATGAATTATGAATAAAACCTGGATCTTTTTGTGTCTTATTTTGTTTCCATTTGTTTTCATTGAAGGTCAGCAATTAAGTTCCTGGAGCAGTTACTATGAAACCGGTTTTATCTGGAATCCTGCTTTGACAGCGAAATGGAATACAGGTGAATTCATAGCTACACACCGGCAAGATTGGTTGGGATTTGATGGGGCTCCAGAATATAGTAATTTTTCTTTTCAGTTACCATTTATTGCCGGATACAATACCAAATCTGCAATTGGAGTCTTCTTTGAAAGAGATAAAGTAGGTCCTTTGGAAAAATTAGGGGGTGCTTTCACTTATAACTACCGGTTTTATCCTCGATTTTTTGGTAATAAAGATGACGTTTTTAGTATCGGCTTTATGGTTAAAATTGGAAGATACCAATTCAATATTGCCAATGTAGTCGCATTTGATCCTGACCGGCTTCTAATAAACGTAGGTGAACCGACATCTTTAATATCTCCAAATTCTGGGATAGGATTTTTCTATAATACAGCATCAGATTTTTATGCTCATCAAAAGAGTCATTATTATGTAGGGCTATCACTCAATCAATTGGTTCCTTCAAATATTGTCCAATTTACCGGAAGGTCAGACAATTTGTCGCTGGCAAGAATTCAATCTGGTTTTCATGCAACAATACATGGCGGTTATAGATACATTCCTTTCAGATCAGGGCACTTTTTCGAACCCAATTTAATGATTATCTATGGTTTGGAACGAGGTATTCACGCAATGGTAAATTTAAGATATGAATTGATCAATGTATTTTGGCTTGCCGGTGGTATAGCTACAACAGGTGAAGTTTTTTCTCAGCTAGGTGTCGTTTTTGACAATAATAGTATTTTAGGTAATATGGTTAAGAATGGATCATTAAGATTAGGTATCAAAACATCTTATCAGTTGGGAAAAGTAAAAGTATTTGGAGCTATGGGTTTTGAATTCTACGGTGCATATTTATTTGAATTAGAATAATATCTTTTATGAAAAATAGATGGGTTATTTCAATTTTAAATTTACTTCTTTTTAATACTTCCTTTGTTTTGTCTTGTGATAATGTGTATGCAGGAAAAAGTAATATATCAAATAACAGCAATAATAAAAGAGCAATATGGATCAATCCATTAACTATTATAAATAATTCTAACATTCCAACTTATTTACCTCAAGAAGGTTTGGTTGCTTGGTATCCATTTGATGGCAACTCCCTTGATATGAGCGACAACAATAATGATGGAATTGTCAATGGGTCTACTTTAACAGAGGATCGATTTAAAAGAGATGCAAACGCATACTACTTTAGAGGCTTTGGTCATAACGATCACATTAGAATTCCAAATTCAGAATCTCTGCAATTCGATTCAATCATGACTATTTCACTTTGGTATTTAGCGATACCCGGAAATGGAATGGATGGAACCGGAAATCGAAATGTCAATGCCACCTATGCTCTTTTTGCCAAACAAGGAGATGGAATAGGCACTCCTGGTGGCTTTTTCGCTGATTGTAATTTTATGGGTGATGAACATTTTGTCTCTTTTTTTATGACCAATGGATGTTGCGACGCAAGATTTAAAACAGATAGTATAACTCATTTCCCATCTAATGTAAGCAACGAGCTTAGATGGAACCATTTAGTTGTCATAGTGCATAACCAATTTCACGAAATTTATATAAACGGGGTAAAAAGATACAAAAGAAATCACACCTCCAATTTTGAAATAGCCAATACATTAGACTTATTTGTAGGTATTTATGGTAATGGAAATAGTAATCAACCCTCTTGGTATCCATTTAATGGAGCTATAGATGACATTGGTATATGGAATCGTGCGCTTAGCTTAGATGAAATACAGCAAATATACTATGAAGAGGAAGAGCCTTGTTTACCATTATATGTTCCAACCGATGATCTGATTTCATGGTATTCATTTTGTGGAAATTATTTGGATTATAGTGCCAACGAACACCACGGAAGCATAATTGGACAATCCTTATTTGTTGAAGATCGAAACGGTAGATTGAATTCAGCGTGTTATCTGGATGGTCAATCCTATGTACTAGTTCCACATCATGAAGATTTCAATGCTTTTCCATTTTCCGTATCAGCGTGGATAAAAACAAGCAATGCTTCTTCAGGAGCACATATTGTTAACAAATACAGGGCAGCTGCCTGGAATGGCTGGAGTTTAAACTTCAGCGAAGAAAGTAAAGGCAGTGGATGGTATTTGAGAAATGGTGAGGATATTGTAATTTCTGAGTACGGTGGTCCAATATTTGAAAGTAAGAAACCATTAACTGATGACCAATGGTATATGATTACGTTTACGGTAGATGAAGAAGGAGGATCACTATATGTAAATGGCATCCTGGAAGATAAAGTCCAATGGCGAGGAAATTTTGGTAATGTTACTTCTTCATTTCCGGTCCGGATGGGAATATACCAGAGTACAACTACTGACCTGGATATTTACTATATAGGTATTATTGACGATATTGGAATTTGGAGTCGGGTGTTGAGTGGAGAGGAGATACTTGACATGTACAATGAAGTGGTTCGTTGTGAAAGAATGGAAAATTATGCCGATGCAGGCAGCAACTTAACTGTTTGTGATGGAGAAGTTATTGCATTAACTGCATCAGGTGGTATTGAATATTCTTGGTCGGATGGGGTCATTCAAGATTTGCCTTTTCAAGCACTTGAATCAAAATTATATACTGTTACAGTTACAAATGAATTTGGTTGTACTGAAACGGACCAGGTCTTTGTTGAAATCATGCCAAATCCCAACGTTACATTAAATGATAATATGTCAATATGCCAAGGCGAATTGGTAATACTATCCGCTTCTGGTGGGGATATTTATCAATGGTCTGATGGAATTGTAAATAATGAACCGTTTATTCCGGTCCAATCCAATTCGTACTTTGTCACTGTCACATTTGATAATGGTTGCTTTTCAATCGATTCAGTTTCTATAATTGTAAATCCTGAACCAAATGTAAATGCGGGTCCAGATATAGAAATATGTAGAGGCGAAGAGGTAATACTATCAGCAATTGGAGATGGGGTTTTTACCTGGGATAAGGGGGTACAGCAGAATGTACCTTTTACTCCCAATGAATCTGGATTTTACAGAGCTACAGTTACCAATGAAGCGGGTTGTACAAACTATGATTCTTTATATATACAAATTTCAGGATTAGATTCAACCTTTCAATTTAAAACACCCCTTTTCTTAATTTCATTGGATGAAATAATAAATGTAGATTTTATACATATTAATTCCATCAAAGATCCTACCCTTAGATTTAGGTTAAAAAAATTTCCTTCAGATATCTTAAATCTAATCAGTTTTCCTGAAAATGGAACGATCTCGTTAAAAGCAAAAGATCCATTTCAGGAAATTCTTGAAATAGTAGTTGAAGCATGTGATCTGTGCAACCAATGTCTTGATTTACGCACAGAAGTTCGCTATGCCCCATTGGCTGAAATTATAAAAACAAATATTATTACTCCACTTGATAGCTATAATGAATCATTGAAGTTATCAGAAGAGCCTATTGATGATTCGGAAATTTGGATTTTCAATAGATGGGGCCAACAAGTACACTATAGGAAAAATTATCAAAATGATTGGATCGCGGAAGGACTACCGGGAGGAGTTTATTATTACGTCTTTAAGGTATTTGGTATTGAATTGAAAAGTTCAGTTGTAGTCATAAAGTAAAATGGCTAGTTATGAAAAAAATTTTAAAAGTATTACTCGAAAAACAAGATTATTTCTACATGAGAGTTACAGGATTGATTTTGTGTTTGGTGGGTATGGTAAATGGCAATTCTTTACACTCACAGGATACTTTGCGAATCATAGCCTCCAATCAGGAAGGAATGACAGGTAATCAGGTGTGTATTGACTATTCGGTTGAGCATTTTATTAACATTCAAAATTTTCAGTTCTCGCTGCATTTTGATCCTACCGTAGTAAGGCCTGTTTGTCCCCCTAATGCTACCAATCTCATAGGTTTAAACCCAACAAATTTTAACTGCAATAGTATAAATCAGGGCTTTATTAGAATGCAGTGGTTAGATCCTGATGATGGGGTGATGTGCGGAGAGTCACTTCCAGACGGCATTGTAATGTTTACTCTTTGCTTTGATATTATTGGCGACCCCGGCACAGAATCATC
>DAOLDB010000029.1:13451-46710 GCA_035327565.1 Saprospiraceae bacterium | reverse complement strand
CCCAAACATCTATCTTTTAATTATAGATATGGCAGGTCTAACCCCTTAAGCCACTTTGTCTTTAATTTTCATATTCCATGAATGGTCTTTCAATTTTTCCTTCAAAGTTTGCCGGTTGTTATACAATTTGTCGGAAAAAATGATGATAAAAGAGCCATCCTCCATCTTAATTGCAATTCCACTTTTGTCTCCAAAATTGAAAATTTTAATAGAAGACCCAAAATTCACTAATAGACCACTGCTGATTTCCAATTCATTGAGTTTGAAAAATTCAATCTTATCAATTTCATTCTTATTGATTTTGATAGAAGTCCATGGAAATGGGCTGATCTTAATCTTGGCTGTGCTTTTTCCAAGATGTATTTTCAAAGTAAGGTTTCTAATCAACCAAATAATACCCACCAATAACATCGCGAAGATGCCGGTGATAATTATCGATTGAATTCCACTACTATTAATTATGTTATAATAGGCTCCATATACAAGCAATAAACCAATGACAAAAAGCACACTGATTGTAAATAAATCGTGATACTTTTGCTCCTCAACATACAATTTTTTCATCCCTCCCATCAGATATTGGTTTACAATATAATAATATAAATTTAACGTAAAGATAACATTGAAATTGAGCAAATGATTCATTTTCTGCAGAATTTTTACATTAAATAAATTTATTTATCATAATATCTTGCTATACAATATTATACATATTATTAAATATCATTTTGAATAAAGAATATATTATTCCCATTTGAACTTCTCACTTGCTTGTACCATTGGTTTGATTTAAAAAAAGAGAATGCACTTTTTGTATATATTGCGCCTGAATTTCAATTTCAAATGAAATATTAAAAAATGCACCCCATTTTCGCTGAATTTATAGGTACAGCCATACTCATTTTATTAGGAAATGGAGTAGTAGCCAATGTTGCTTTACATCCAAATAAAGGATATAAGGCGGGTTTCCATATGGTGACGGTGGGCTGGGGTCTGGCCGTTTATGCAGGAGTACTCATAGCAGGACCACACAGTGGAGCACATATCAATCCAGCCGTAAGTATCAGTTTGGCTATTGCTGGAGAATTTGATTGGGCATGGATTCCCGGATATATCGCTGCCCAGTTGGCAGGAGCAGCTATGGGTTCTTTATTGGTTTGGTTGGCATATATGGGTCAATATAGAAACTCCGTGGAGGAGGAAAGTAAATTAGCTACTTTCTGCACAATTCCTGAATTTAAAAATAAATCATTAAACTTCCTGACGGAAGCAATCGGCACCTTTGTACTGATCATCGCTGTATTATCCATCGCTGGTCCTGTGATCACACTTGATCAATCCGAATCAGCCACCATTGGTTTAGGATCGCTTGGTGCTTTACCTGTTGCCCTGATTGTAATAGGTATTGGAATGTCTTTAGGGGGACCTACAGGTTATGCTATTAATCCTGCCAGAGATTTGATGCCGAGGTTGATGCACAGTATTCTTCCTATTGGAAAAAAAGGGGATAGCCAATGGAACTATGCCTGGGTACCGGTATTAGGTCCGATAACCGGTGGAATGATCGCTGTGGTAATTAAAATGGTAGCAGACTTGACTTGAATAACACCAACTTAACCCAGGATTTTAGGACATAAATACTCTTAATTTATTTTTACTAACATTATTTTGAGTCTATGGATTGGAGTACATGTTATTCAGAAGGCACCATCGGCAGAAATAGAAGTTCTCTGGTACCTCGGTCACACTTTCAAATTGATTACGATCGTCTTATTTTTTCTTCACCATTCAGAAGACTTCAATCCAAAACACAGGTATTTCCGCTACCCGGAACAGCATTTGTTCACAACCGGCTTACCCATTCCCTTGAAGTAGCATCAGTAGGTCGCAGCTTAGGTACTCTTGCCGGTCACTTTATTGCCGATCATATCATTTCTTCAAATGATAACCAGAGCAGGCATTTTTACAACAATGAACTCTCTAATGTAATATCTGCCGCCTGCCTGGCCCATGATGTTGGAAATCCGGCTTTCGGACATTCGGGTGAATCCGCAATATCCCAGTATTTTATTGATCATCAGGACAGTTCAATCGATGATGAACCATTGATTTCATTTTTTAATGAAAAGGAATGGACAGATTTAACCCATTTTGAAGGAAATGCAAATGCTTTGCGGGTTTTAACCAAAAGTTACCCTGGAAAAGGAGAAGGTGGACTCGGATTGACAAAGACCACCTTGGCTTCGATTTTAAAATATCCTTGCGAATCATTGGCCACCAATAAAAATTATATACACAGAAAGAAATTTGGTTTTTTCCAATCAGAAAAAGAAGTGTTTCTTGATATCACCGGTGAATTGGGCATGCTCATCGAGAACCACATGGATCTATTAATCTATAAACGGCATCCATTTGTATATCTGGTGGAAGCGGCTGATGATATCTGTTATAATATGATTGACCTGGAGGATGCACATCGCCTGGGGATCCTTCAACGAGATCGTGTGGCTGAGGCGATGTTTAATGTGATCAAAGAAATTTGTCTCTTATCGGAAAACCTTCATTCTATTGAAAGAAATTATAAAAGTTTGACGGATGACAATGCTGCCATCAGTTATCTCAGATCCAAAACCATCAACTTCCTGGTGGAAGCTTGTGCTGATATTTTCAAAGGTCATGTTGCATCCATTATACAGGGTAAATTCGAATCAACTTTAATGATTGAACTGGAAAACGAAATCAAAGCCTTAAAAACCATAAAGGAATTATCGATTGAAAAAATATACCGACATCCATCCGTAGTTGAAGTGGAGATGGCCGGTTATCATGTGATTTCGTTTATTTTAAATTTATTTATACCTGCTGTTCTTACCCAAAACCCCTCACCGCAACAGAAAGCAGCCCTGAGACTCATCCCTTTGCAGTACAGTTTGGGGATGCAAGACGCTGATTTTTACTCCAAAACTATGTTCATACTGGATCATGTTGCAGGAATGACTGATGATTTTGCTACAGAAACTTACCGGAAAATAACAGGAATCGAAATTGCACGCCATTAACTCCGATGTTTCTATGCGGATAATGGCCATAAAACGATATCAACTCTCCTGTTTTTCAAACGTCCGTCCCAGGTATTATTATCAAACTTTGGGTTAAACATCCCATGGTCTTTCACGAAAAGGTGCTCTACCGGAATCCCGGCATCCATAAGCATCTGCAGTGTCGCCCGGCTTCGCATGCGGGAAAGCCATTGGTTGTATTCCGCACCTCCAATATCATCTGTATAACTGTGAATATGTATTTCGTAATTCTCGAGTATGATGGTTTCGAAAAAATCCAGCATTTCCTGTTTTTGTTCTTCATCAATATAGTACCGACCTCCGCCAAAATAAATGCTTTTGATGATATGGGTCTTTCCCGGCTCCAAAAAAGGAAATGATTTTTGCCCCAATAAATCTCCTGCGATGAACCATGTAAACAATAAAAAGTAAAAACCAGTAATGGCCAGATTTTTAAACTTTACAATCCCCTTTAATTTATATTTCACCCAAAAGAATTTCATTGCCTTCGAAAATACTGTATTTTTTACATAAAGTCAAGTTTGTCTTGTATTGATTTTAAATACTTAGTCTGAGTAAATAATTTTAAGCCATTAATTTTCAAGAATCAATATATTAATTAGGATCATTATATTATTTATCTTATTCTCGGAATTTCATTTTAAATATTATTTTTGTAGATCTGTGAATGTAAAATGTCATGGATTTATCGTTTTCATAAAAGATCCGTTTTGAGGGTAGGCAAGGTATTTGTTGTATTTGTCAATTGAGTATGAGTTTATTAAGTCTTTGGTTTAGCAAGTATTTTACTCCATACTTTAAATTAAATTACATGGAAAAGAAAATTACGATCGTATTATTTTGTATTCTGTTGTTTGGATCAATCAGCATGAGTCAGGATGCATCTACAAACCAATCGGTAATCGATAAAGAAGTCATGTCCGATCCTCAGAAAAAGGATAATGACTCCACATTAGGTATTTCTTTCCGATGGCTTATGATGGACTTTCAATCTCAGAATGGTGGAGATATTGGTGCTATAAAAGATTATGACACAGGATTTGAAATCGGTATATATAATAAATTAACCGAACGAATCAATCTCGTGCTTCCTTTAAGGTTTGGGGTAGTGTCGGATATGAACAGTGAGATATCAAGAAAAATGTCAATAGCCGGTTTGGATGTGAAAGGACAATATTTAATTACCAAAAGGGATGCATTAGTGGTGCCCTATGCTACAGTGGGTGTAGGTGCAGTAGCGGAGGATTGGAAAGATGTACATTTTGAAGTTCCTGCCGGTTTAGGCCTTTTGATCAGAGCTTCTGATAAAGCCTATGTTAATTTTCAATCCGAATACAGATATTCTTTTGCTGATAATAGGAATCATCTTCAACATGGATTGGGATTCGTGTACATGCTGGGAGGTATCCCATCCAAACCAATAGTCAAAAAGGATGATCTTCCCTTGGAAAAAGAATTGGTTGACACAGATGGTGATGGTATTCCTGATGAATTTGATTTATGTCCTAATGAACCGGGGCCTCCCGAATTGCATGGCTGTCCGGATCGAGATGGGGATGGAGTTCCTGATTTTCAGGATTTGTGTCCAGATCACCCGGGATTGAAGGAGTTTAGAGGTTGTCCGGATACAGACGGTGATGGCATCCCTGATCATGAAGATGAATGTCCTAACATACCCGGACCAAAAAGCAACAGAGGATGCCCGGATAATGATCGAGATGGGGATGGAGTACCGGATGATATTGATCGTTGTCCTGATATTCCTGGTATCAAACCGCACGGATGTCCTGCCGATGATATTGATGGAGATGGTATTCCCAATCATCTGGATAAGTGTCCCAACCAACCAGGGCCCGCTTCCACCGACGGTTGTCCGGACAGAGATGGTGATGGTGTGCCTGATCATTTGGATAAATGTCCTGATCAGCCCGGCCCAAAAGCTTACGACGGATGTCCGGATAGTGATGGTGACGGTATTCCCGATCATTTAGATAAATGTCCAAATTCTCCCGGACCAGTATCCACTGGAGGTTGTCCGGAAATTTCGAAGGAAGACAGAGCTGTATTAGAGCTGGCTATGCGTGCTGTACAGTTTGACATTGGTAATGCAGTTTTGAAGCCTGAATCATTTGACATTCTCTCTCAGATAGGCCAAATCATGAAGCGCTACCCTGACTATAAATTGATTATTGCCGGTCACACTGACAATACAGGGAGTGCAGCGGCCAATCAAACACTTTCAGAAAGAAGGGCTAAAGCTTGCTATGACTTTCTGATTAAGACTGGTGTATCCGCTGACAGATTATCCTATGCTGGATATGGTGAGTCCAGGCCTATTGCAAGTAACAATACGCTAAGAGGAAGAGCTTTGAACAGAAGAGTTGAGTTCAATATGGTACCTTTATGACCATGTGAACCAGGCATTTCGAAGAACTTAGATGGTAAAAACGTGTTTAATGGCATAGTGGAGGAGTAATTTCAACACAACTATGCCATTATTTTTTAATTTTAATCAGAGTATTAAATATAAAATCAAATATGAAAGGATCATTCAGATTAGGTACGGCCTTTGGCATCGGTGTATTTGTTCACTGGACTTTTGCTATATTGATTTTGTTTATTGTTTTTACAAGTTACAGAGCAGGGCAGGATGCAGAACAGATTTTGTGGAGTGTTCTTTTTATATTAAGCATTTTTGTAACCGTATTTCTTCATGAATTAGGACACGCTCTGGCGGCAAAAAAATATAATATAGGTACACGAGATATTACTCTTTTACCTATAGGGGGCTTGGCGCGATTGGAAAAAATCCCAGAAGAACCCAAAGAAGAGTTGGTAGTAGCCCTGGCGGGTCCTGCCGTTAATATCATGATTGCAATCATTGTAGGATTATTTATTACATTTCCTGCAAATGCTGACGATGCTGCCGCCATCATGGGTGAGGGTATCAATCCGTCAAATTTTATGCTCTATTTTTTCATGGTAAATATCTGGCTTTCCATTTTCAATATGATTCCTGCATTTCCTATGGATGGAGGAAGAGTACTCAGGGCTTTGCTTTCAATGGGAATGGGTCGAATAAAAGCTACGAATATAGCAGCACGTATAGGACAATTGGTTGCAATCGTTTTTGTGTTTGCAGGTTTCTATGTCAATCCGTTTTTAATATTTATCGGATTGTTTATAATTCTTGGTGCTCAGGGGGAGTTGACAATGACACAAACCACTCATTTTTTGCGGGGGTACACCATCAGTGATATTCTGATGAAGCAATATGAGACATTGGATATTCACGCCTCCTTGGGTGATGCAGTAAATAAAATACTGAATGGCCCATACAAATCATTTATTGTAACTGAAAATGGTATTTGTAAAGCTACTTTAAGCAGGGATGAGATTATCAAGGCTCTGGCCGACAAGGGTAAACAGGTTTCCATCAAAGAGGTAATGAATACCAATATGCTCTCTTTTGAAATCAGAACGCCCATCGATGAAGTGTATGCACGTATGAATGAAGCAGGGCAAGAAATCGCTGTCATTACCGAGAATGGTCACTTTACAGGCGTAGTGGATACGGAAAATATTATGGAGTTTATAATGATTAGGAATGCTGTAAACCGTTCTTCCTCTTCTTCAATGGCTTGAGAGGACATATCATTTTGATTGTACACTTTCATTATATTTTTATTTTAATTGAAAATTGCATTCATCATTAACAGCCTAAGGAAGATCGATGGACAAATTACCCAACTCATCGATACTTTGGCCCGTAGATCCGACGTCGATCAATTAGATATTATCTATACACAACACAAAGAGCATGCAATCCAGGCATCAACAATGCTTTGTCAATCACATATTGATGTCATTATTGCTGTAGGTGGAGATGGGACCCTCCATGAAGTGGTCAACGGTATTTTCCAATCGGACAGCCCAAACGTTTTATTGGGAGCGATCCCCACTGGTACAGGCAATGATTTTGTCAGGAACCTGGAATTTCAATGGAATACCCAAACGTATATTGATCTCATTTTTTCCAGACGTTACAGATTGGTTGATGTAGGGTATCTGACATTACCCACCGAAAAGAGATGGTTTATTAATATTGCTGATGTAGGATTTGGGGGCTTTGTTTCACGTCATTTGAGTAAGTATCGATCGGGCGGATTAAAGGGTGGATCAGATTATTTAATTGCAATTTTATTATCATTTATTAAGTTCAGTAAGCCAGTTTTCTCCATTGAACTGGATGGCCAATTCTTCAAAGGTCCCATGATGATGGTAGCAGTGTGTAATGGCAAGGCATTCGGAAATGGTTTGGTTATCAATCCGGGAGGGAAGATTGACGATGGTTTCTTTGATGTAGTTATATTAGGGGATGTAACTTTCCTGGACTATTTAAAAAATATTAGGAATCTAAGAGCTGGCCGGCCTATAAATCATCCTGGGGTGTCCTATCATCGGTGTAAGAATCTAACACTTCGTCTTGAATCAGGGCAAGGGTGGTGTGAAGCAGATGGAGAGTTTTTAGGTAGTGGAAATGCTGAATTTGAAATATTGCCTCATGCAGTTAAGTTTTTGCACCCATGAGTTAAAACCTGATTAAGTAATACTTTCATGACACAATATTGTAAAAAGAACCATTTACGTTACTTATATTTATGACCGATAAAATACAAATCAATGTTATGCGCCGTAATTTAAAAGTCATTTGCTTAATTCTATTTTTTTGGATGATTACATCATGTGCAGTCAATCCCGTTACCGGGAAAAAAGAACTGGCACTCATATCTGAAAATCAAGAGTTGGCGATGGGCAGAGAGTATGATCCTCAAATTATTCAAGCCTATGGTCTTTATGAAGACGAAAAGTTGATGCGATTTATTACTGAAAAGGGGAGGGCTATGGGTGCTATCAGTCACAGACCCCACTTGGAGTATCATTTTCGAATTCTTGATTCACCGATACTGAACGCATTTGCTGTTCCTGGTGGGTATGTATACTTTACGCGGGGTATTCTTGCCCATTTCAATAATGAGGCTGAATTTGCAGGGGTATTAGGCCATGAAATAGGTCATATCACAGCAAGGCACACAGTCAGGCAGCAATCGAGGCAAGTTTTGGGCACCATTGCTTTGATAGGCGCAATGGTAGTTTCGGAAGATTTACGCAATTTCGGTGATGAAGCCGCCGCTGGGTTACAATTATTGTTTTTAAAGTACGGCAGAGATGATGAAACTCAATCCGATCAATTGGGAGTGGAATACTCATCTAAGGTAGGATACGATGCTCGGGAAATGGCTGGCTTTTTTAACACTTTGAAGAAAGCCAGCGACAGGGCAGGAGGGGGTTCCCTTCCCACTTTTTTATCCACTCATCCAGATCCAGGCGATCGCAACCGCAAAGTATATGATTGGGCAGTAGAGTGGCAACGAGCCAATCCCGGAAAGAACGTAAAGATTAAAAGGAATGAATATCTTGAAATGATTGATGGAATCATCCATGGGGAAGATCCAAGACAGGGCTATGTTGAAAATGATTATTTCTATCATCCTACATTGCGTTTTCAAATGCCGGTACCCAGAATGTGGAGAACCCAAAATTCACCTTCTCAATTTCAAATGTCACCGGAAGATGGAAATGCATTGATGGTTTTGACTTTTGGAAAGGGAAATACTGTTAATGAAGCTGCCAATGATTTTATTCAGACCAACCAATTATCAGAAGTCGAAAGAAAAAATGTAACGGTCTATGGCAACCCCGCAGTATCAGTTGTCTCGGATCATACTCCCCCCGCAGGGCAGGGTCAGGCTTCCACTCCCTTGCGAATCTTGTCTTATTTTATTCAATACAACAACAATATTTACCACATTTATGGACTTTCAAGGAGGGATCAGTTTAATGATTATTTCATGACTTTCAATTTTACCATGACCAATTTCAGAACTTTAACGGATGCTGCAAAGTTGAATAAAAAACCGGTCAGAGTGCGCGTAGTCCCTGCTGGGAATACAGCTCCACTCAGACAACTGCTACTAGGTCAGGGTATGCGTCAGGAATGGTTGGAAGATCTTGCCATGTTGAATGGATTAGAATTGACTGACACTGTAGAACGCGGTACATTATTTAAAATCTTAAGGGAAGAATAGATGTGGGCGAGTCGGATTCAGGATTATCAGAAGGAGATTTATACCTTTGATGAGCATTTTGAGATGTATGAATTGACGGAAAGTTGCTTTGCGAGAACTGAATAAAAATTTGAATAGAACATCTATTTTTGATTCATAAGTTCTATATTTGCATCGCCAAAGTAAAAAAGTACTTTGGGTTGCTTGAAATCGATCAGCGAAAGTAGCTCAGCTGGTAGAGCACGACCTTGCCAAGGTCGGGGTCGCGGGTTCGAATCCCGTCTTTCGCTCTTATGAAGCCCTCTTTTTTTGAGGGCTTTTGCTTTTCAGACGCCAAATTGCCCGGGTGGTGGAATTGGTAGACACGCAGGACTTAAAATCCTGTGCCCATTACGGCGTGCGGGTTCAAGTCCCGCCCCGGGTACTTCCAGAGATCAGGTTTAGCTATTCCTGTTACAAATAAAGCAACTCTTCTTTACTCGCCACTTCTCAGTGTATCCACTGGATTCGATAATGAAGCTTTTATGGCCTGATAACCTATCGTTAACAAAGCAATTATCAAGGTCGAAAATCCTGCTATTATATATATTTTCCAGCCTATATCTGTTCTATAAACAAATCCTTCCATCCACTTGCCCATCAGGTATAAGGTAAACGGAATTGAAATTATAAAAGCAGTGAAGATGAGTTTCATGATTTCATAGGAAAACATTTGAGCTATCTTCAGATCCGAGGCGCCTAAAACTTTTCTGATTCCTATTTCTTTCAATCTTTTTTTAATGATCAATGTAGCCAGGCTGAAAAGGCCAAGACAGGCAATCAGCATGGCAAACAGGGAGGAGTAATCCATGATATTGCTTATTCTGGTTTCAGCCTGGTATTGATTGTCCAAAGCCTGATCAATAAAAAAGTAATTAAATTCCTGACCCTGAGAAATTTCTTTCCATACCATTTCAATGTCTTTTAAAAAGGAGATAAGATCATCTGAATTTGCTTTCACCGTAATTTTTCTTGCAGGAGACGTAGAAAAATTAATATCCTCAAATCCGCTGAGGTGTCCTGGGGACATTGCCAAAGTCAATGGTTTAATTTCCTCTCTCAGTGAGGAATAATGAAAATCCTTAACCACACCTACAATCTGATGGGGTTGAAAATTTTTTCCCGGGAGGCTTCTGCCAATTGGGTCATCCCATCCAAATTCCCTCACCAATGCTTCATTCACGATGATAGATCCGTTGATGTCACCCTCATTGTTTTCATAAAAATTTCTCCCGGAAGACAACGCAATTCCCATGGTATTTATAAATTCTGCATCGATCACATTAAATGAAATAGCCCGGTACATGTCATCCACATCAATAAAGGATCCTGAACCCCATCCTTGACCCATAGCAAAAAATGAAGTACTAATGCTGCTTATATCATCTCTGCCTATTATTTTATTTTTGAATCTTTCAGCCAGAGGCAAACTATTCGCCTCGCCTACACCTGTGTGTATTGCGATGACCTGATCTCTATAAAATCCCAAATTCTTTGATTGCATGTATTTCAATTGCTTATTCATGGCTAGTGAACCTACAATCAGAGAGATAGAAATAATAAATTGAAATACTACCAGAGTTTTTCGCATTAATCCAGCGTCAGTTACTTTCATTTTTCCTTTGAGAACCTCAACCGGATTGAATTTTGAAAGAAATACAGATGGATAAAACCCGGCAAAGAATCCTACTACAATGACCAGAAGAATAGAAATCCAAATCATATCCTGATTAAATACATTAGGGATCCTTTTACCTGCAAGGGTGTTAAATTGGGGTAATGCAGCATCAGCAAGAATTAATCCCAGGAAAAGGGATATCAAACTAAAAATGATTGCTTCTCCCCAGAATTGCCTGACCAATTGTGCCCTTGCAGCGCCCATTACCTTACGGATTCCTACTTCCTTGACCCTGTCCACCGACTTGCCAACGGACAGAGTTACAAAATTGATAATGGCTATCAGGATAACCATTAATGCCAATCCACCCAGTATATAAGAATAAAGTGGATCGCTTGCAGCTCCTGGATAAGAAGTATCCAAACGTAACGTTGATATAGGTTGGAGTTTTACTGTAACCGTTCCATCAAAATCCGGGAATAATTTCTTAAATAAAGCGTCAAAGTTGGATTCAATATCTTTAGATTTTTGCGGCTCTTCTAAAAATGCATAAGTGACAATATTGACATTAAAAAAGTTGGAGCGTGCCTTTTCTGGTGTATTTCTAATGAAGTTCTCGAATGGAATGACCATGTTAAATTGAATCGTAGAATGAATGGGTGGATTTTGGGCAACTCCTGTTATTACATAATCCTCTTCATTTTCTCCTATCCGGATACGTAAAGTCTTTCCAATCGGGTTTTCATTGGGAAAGTATTTTGTCACATAATTTTCAGTTATAATGAGGTTGTTTAAATCATCCAAAACACTAAATGGATCTCCGGACATTAATGGAAACCCTAAATCAGTGAAAAAAACAGGCTCGGCATTAAGTATATTTTCTTGATAATTACTCTCATCATGGATGACTATAGCGCTTTCGTTACCCATTCGAAGGATATCTTTAATTTGGGGGAAATTATCTTTTAGAGTGGGTCCTAAGATTTGAGAAGTGAAAGTAGAGAAAAAATTACGCCCATCCGGATAATTTTCCAACATGGAAACCCGGAATATTTTCTCATGATCCGGATGGAACTTATCAAAACTATATTCATCTTTTATAAAGAGTGAAATGAGCAGACTTAACGCTATGCCAATTGAAAGTCCCAAAATATTAATAAATGAGAACAGTTTCTGCCTTTGAATGTTGCGAATGGCCACCAGTAAATAGTTCCTGAACATACCCTGTGAAAATTTGATGATATTGAAAATCATGCACGAACAATTAAAATGCCATGATTGGAACAGGTTGTGAAAAGGCCTTTTCAGCGCATTAACAGGGGGGTAGTGTTCATTATCGGACGTTTATGTTCGAAGGTGAACATGGCTGAATGTGCATCGTTTCCCCCGCAATACTCCCGGTATGTATTTCTAATCAGTTTACTTTCTTACCGTAGTTATTTTTGCATTGCCCATGGCCGGTGCTATTTGTTCAATTTTCTCAGTCTGCAAAGTTTGTTTGTTTAACCAGATTGTCATTTTATCAGTAGGATTGGTCACGGAATTGACATGAATTACAAAGCAATCTGAACCATTCACTGTATCTGTTCCTTTCACTTCCAACAACATGGTTTTTGCCTGAGCAGTCATCAGATCAGGCATTTCAAATCCTAATTGATATCCTGTCACTAATGGCAATCCTGCAGCAATGACTTCTAATGCGGCTCCATCCAAAATGTATGCTCCTTTAAATTGAATGTCTATATTGTTTCCCTGGATCACCAAGCTGATACCGTTTTCTTTAAACTGCACAGGAATGGTCATGCCCATTTGTTGAATTTCCCGGCTCACGGGAGAAAGAGATTCTGTCAATACCAATACATCAGACGACTCACCCATCATAGATCTGGAAACTTCTGTAATATTCCAAAGCCCATTTTCCCTTGCTATGGTTCTGGATTTTGTTGCCTGAATATTTTGTCCTTGTATTTCTATACTGATATCATATTCGCTGTTGCCCTCAATCAGAGTGTTTTTTAACACAGGTAAACTTCCTGAAGTTTCCACTTCTTTCGGGGGTTCGTAAATTACTTTCTGGATATCAACCCGCATTTCTTCCAACCTTCGGGATACATCATCCGGCATTTCCTTTTGATAACGACCTCCTAAGATAGGAGCAAGAAATCGTTCAATTTCTGCAAACATAGCCATATTGTTCACCGGTTTTGCAAATCCGTGCCCCTCATCATCAGCAAGAATATAATTCACTTGTTTTCCTCTGTCTCTGAGTGCAATAACTATCTGGTCGGACTCTGCCTGTTTTACCCTGGGGTCATTGGCTCCCTGTATGATCAATAGTGGTCGGTCGATTTGATCGGCTTTAAATAATGGACTGGCCTCTTTAATCAATTTTGCTCCTTCTTCGGTATTGGGATCGCCCACCATCCCGTATAGATGTGCTCTGGCAGCTTCCCAATAAGGAGGTACTGACTCAAGCAAAGTGAATATATTGCTAGGCCCTACAATATCTACACCTGCGGCATATAATTCAGGAGTAAATGCCAGTCCTGCGAGGGTTGCATAGCCTCCATAACTCCCACCCATAATGGCTACTTTGTCTTTATCTGCAAGACCTTCTCCAATAAGGTATTTTACACCCCAGGTAATATCATCCTGCATAAGCTTACCCCATTGTAAGTCTCCGGCATTCAAAAAGTTTTTTCCATAACCGCCACTGGCTCTAAAGTTGGGCTGTAATACAGCATAACCTCTATTGGCTAAGAATTGTACAATTGAATTGTATCCCCAATTATCCCTTGGTCCTTTTGGACCACCATGAACTAAAACTACAACTGGCAAGTTATTTGGCTCTTTGCCTACAGGAATAGTCAGATAAGCAGGAATGGTTAGCCCATCGCTACTCTTATATTGTACCGGCACCATAGGGGCTAGGTACTGTTCTACTGCTTTTAATTTTGTCCTTGGGGTATATTGATGGATGAGCTCACGGGTCTCGGAATTAAAGAAATAGGAATCGGAAGCATATTTATCTCCCCATACTGCAATCAAATACTTTTTCTCGTCACGCGTAGCACTTTGATAACTCACTTCTCTGCCAGGAAACTGTTCAAGAAGGTACTTGTACTCTGCCTCTTTATCTTTGTTTTTAAAGTATCTGCGTGTTCTATCGTCAGTATAAGTTGTGTAAAGGAGCTCTCTTGTTATTCTACTGACAGAAAGACCCCCAAAATCTACCCGTTGCTCCGGATCGCTTTCAATTTTGGTTAATTTTCTTGTTTTGGGATCCATCAGATAGAGTGTACTTAAGTCCAGGTCTCCTTTATTGGTTACCAGATAAAACTGTTGATTGTCAGGAGTCCAGGTAGCAATGTACGCCTGTTCTGTTACTGATGTTTCGTAAATAGGAATAAGATTTTCGCCCTCTTTATAAAGCATAATGGTAGAACCGTCTTCCGTGGTCTGACTTACTACCCGTAAAATTTCATCCCAATCGAAAGTGTATCCTGTAATTCTTTGTTTGTTTTCCTGTATTAAGGTAAGTTTTCCGGTACTGATTTCTAGTTGATATAAATCATGCCAGGCTTTATCCCGGTCATTTAATCCAATCATTATTATATCCGGATCCCTCTCACTGACCATATAGATACGTGCCTGGACATCCTGCAGAGGAGTAAGATTTCTTGAAACGGGAACATTAGGCTCTGTAAGAGTCTCTCGTGGATCTACCGCAAAAATATTGATATTCTCATCACCATCTTTATCCTTTGCATACAAAATATATTTGCTGTCATCTGACCAGAAATATCCATATAATGGTCTTTTGCTGTCTGTAACCGGTTTGGCATTTTCAAACGGCTCGTCAAAGGCTTTTACCCATACGTTCATAATCCCATCATATTCTTTTAGGAATGATATATATTGACCATCCGGACTTAGTTGTCCACCTGCGATTTCGGGATTTCCAAAAAATATCTGCCTGTCAATAATGGGGGTCTGTTCAAAACTTTCCAAACCCATAAAAAGACATACTAACATAAATAATAATTTAATTTTCATGATAAGAACTGGTTTTATATACAGTGATAGAACTGCAAAATTACGATTTAGTGGTCTTTAAAAATTATAGTATATCTAATAAATCTCAATATTCATAGAAAATTGTTCATTTACTTCTATGAAAGTCTTAATTCAAAGCTTAATTCATTTAAATTTAAAGATATTGGAAGAGCGGATTTAATTTGAAAATCACCTTTTAATTGAAATTATATAATGTACATGGATGTGAGCAAAGTTCTTGCTTTACAATCATCGAGGAGAGGAATTAAACTTTTACATTTGCCGGTGACCTTACCAAAAGAATATAGGGATGAATGTTAAAGAATCTTATAATTTATGGGCTAATCAATATGATTCAGATGAAAATAAGACCCGGGATATGGAAGCAATTGCATTGAAAAATACCCTGGCAGGATTACAATTTTCTTCTGTCTTAGAGCTGGGATGTGGAACAGGTAAAAATACAGATTTCTTACTTTCTTTATCGGACAAAGTCGTTTCAATTGACTTTTCAGAAGAGATGCTGAAAAAGGCCAAATCCAGAATTCATTCTCATAAAGTTACCTTCTTACAGGCAGACCTGAACAAAGAATGGAGTTTTTCTCACCATGGGCCTTTTGACCTTGTGACTTTTAGTTTGGTGTTGGAACACATTGAGAAACTTGACTACTTATTTTATGAATTGAATAAAACTATTAAAAATGAAGGATTGGTTTATATCGGTGAATTACATCCATTTAAGCAATATTCGGGTAGCCAGGCAAGATTTGAAAATGAAAAAGGAAAGCACAGTATTCCATGTTTTGTCCACCACGTCTCAGACTTCACCAGGGCTGCAAGAAATTATAGCTTTAAAGTTGAACTTATCGACGAAGTATTTGATAAAAATGACAGGTCAAATATTCCCCGCCTTTTAGTGTTGGTCTTAAGAAAGGAAAATTAGTTCTGAACATTAGAGGTAAACCCTGCTTTTTTTTGTCAACCCATGATAATTGACTAAGATTGATGCGAAATAAATAATTTGTAAAGGAGCTGGTTTAATAAAAATGAGAAATAACCGTATGGATTCAAACCATAGCAAGCAATGTGTGGCTTTTTTACGAGGGATCAATGTGGGTGGACATCATAAAATCCCTATGAAGGAGTTGACTTTGGCCATGGAACAGTGGGGATATACTCAAATCAGTACATTGTTGAATTCCGGAAACATCATTTTTCATCATAGAAGTATTGATTCGAATCAATTGGAAGATGAATTGGAGAAGCATCTTCAAATCACCTATGGGTTTCCTGTACCTGTAATCATCAGAGATAGCTGTGAATTGATGGCATTATTGGCTTTAGACCCATTTAATCAGATTGAGTTAACTAAAGATTTACGATTTTATGTTTCCTTTTTAAAACATAGACCATCTATTCATTTTGATCTTCCATGGGAGTCGGGTGATTCCTCTTTTCGTATTATCAATATAGTGGACAAAGCCGTCATCAGTTTTCTGGATGTTTCTAAAATCACTACGCCAAACAGCATGATTATTCTTGAGAAAGCCTTCGGCAAGGAGATCACTACCAGAAATTGGAATACTATTATAAAAATTGCCGATAAACTAAAAGTATAATTAAAGATTGATCGCATCGAAGAATATGTCTTCTCAGCAAATTTGAAAATAAATTTTGTTTATATTTCTAACCTTATAAATAATTACAATGCAAAGACTACAATTTAAAGTGGACATTAAAGCAGGGTCTCACCTTGTGTATGATGTAATGTTGGGATTGAGCAAGAAATCTACATATGAGGAATGGACATCGGTGTTCAATGCAGGTTCGACATATGAGGGGAGTTGGAGCAAAGGGAGTAAAATATATTTTGTGGGTACTTCAGACAATGGAGATAGAGGTGGGATGATATCACAGATTGTTGACAACTTGCCGGGACAGTTTGTTTCTATCCGGCATTATGGAATTTTAAATGGGAATGAAGAGATTTTGGAAGGGGATCAAGTAGAAAAATGGGCCGGTGGAATAGAGAATTATACATATGTTGAGAATCAGGATTTGACAACAGTCATTGTTGACTTAGATGCAATGGAAGAATATGCTGACTATTTTCAGACAACTTATCCTATAGCTTTGGAAAAACTGAAAGAAATCGTTGAAAAAAGTAAATAACAGCATTAAAAAAGTTTGATTTGATTACTCAGATAATACAATCTTTTTAATCGTATACTGAATATCATTCTGATTTTAACATAGTAGTTTTTCTTATTTCATCAAAGAGATCAAAGTAAAGGTTAATATAAAGGCAAACACTGGAGTGATTGCCCAAACAATAAAATATCTTCGCACAATTTTATTGCTGAAAGTATTTTTTAATCCGTTCTTGCTAATACTTAAAGCGATAAATGCTGCAACGTTTAACTGAACCAACGAAGTCGGGATACCTTTCGTCCAAGAAGCGAGTAAAAGTAAACTTGCAGTTAGCAAAGCGATTAATGTGGCACTGAACAGACTTACTTCCACAATTCCATTTCCAGTATTCTTAGTTACTTTATCTCCCAAAAGAGAACTACCAATGGCAAAGCACGGAGATACAATCAATATAGAGGAAATGATAATTGGTAAAAAGTCATGTATTGTCTCCTGGCCTAACTGATTGGCTGTAAGGGAAGCTAAAGGAGCTGCTGCATTCGCTACATTATTTGCACCAATTGAGAAAGCAACATATAGAGAAGATAAAATAAGGATGACTTTTAATCCTCTTTTTTTATTGCGTTGTATTACGCTATTTCTCATGGGTAGAAATTTTTTCATTGGAAGTATCCATTGAGACAAAAAGAGCATAATAATGAATGAAATGACAGGTAGGATCACCCATGTTGGAATTACCTCAGAAAAAAGCTTATCTGTATGCAATCCTTCTAATGCTGTTGCTGCTCCTGATATAGCCAAAACAGTGGTTTGACTGGTCGATTGCGGAACACCTATGATATTAGCTATGAACAGAGAAAAACCGATTGCAAATAAAATGATAGAAGTATTTAAAGGTGTAAAAAAGGAGTATTCTAATATTCCGTTACCTAATGTTACAGAAACTTCCTTGCCGGCAACTAATGCACCCGACAAAACCATAATTCCAAAAAGACCTGGGATCATACTGCGCTTAAGTACCCTGGCTCCATAGGCTGCCGAAAAAGATGGTGCAGTTCCACTTCCACCCATGTTAACAGCTAAAAACATGGCTAATAAGAAAGGGGCTAAAAGTTCAAAATAATTATAATTCATCAGGACTGTAAAATAATGTTAGCGAAGGTGAATTGTTAACAATGTTACAATTTGTTGAGACCATTTTTTACTATGGGTTCAATGCATGCAAGGTATAAAAAAAATCAAATAAACATATATATTCTACAGGATAAGTAGGAATAAGTTAGATTAATTTTCAATCCAGTATATTCATAAAATGTATAAATTATTTTTCAAGGCCTCTAACAATTTAAATTTAATGTAAGAATGAAGAAATCAGGTACAGACACAAAATTAATGCAACAAACAAGACAAAACTATAGATTATCTTATTCTTGGCTACTCACAGGCCCAAGGCCTTGCTTCCATTCTTAAAAAAAGTGTGTAATGTAATTATCAAGAATATCTAAGTTTTTAATTCATTCGTTTTTAGGACTTTACGACTTCTGCTCCATTTTACAATGAATGGTAAAAGAATTATGGTCGGTAGAAGCCAGGCCAAAATATCCGGCAAGAACCTGTTATTTACAACCAAAAAAGCAGTGAATGATGCGATGTAGCTTCCGGTCATTCTCTGTATATGGGTCATCAGGTAAAAGTTCCTGTACCTGGATTTTCCCATGAAATTAATGTAATCAATGTATGAAAACAAAATGCCGATAATGCCAAAAGCGATGTAAACTATTCCAAAACCATTTCCATTGATTAAGTATAATACACCATAAATTAAAAAAGCAAAACCAAAAAAAATCATCAGAATCGTTAAAAACCAATCCCATATATTAATACTAGAAATATCCCTTTTATGTATTGACCGTATACCGGTGAGGAGCATATAGACAGTAAATACACTGATAAGAAATAAAAAACCATTAGGGTGCAGGTAAGTCATTGGAATGGCGACCATAGCGGCTATTAACATGGAATAATAAAACATTTTCCCTACTCTCTTATGGAGAGTTGTTCCCTTTGTTGTTATTAATATATATGATCCCAACAGAAGACTTAAACTACCTCCTGTTATATGCACCACAAGTAAAATAGAGAATAGATTCAATCCCATATATTCTTATATATTATTTCATTTTGTTATAAGCAAAAAATGATACCGGAATCCACTTTGCAATACACATTAAGAGTTAATATTTCAAAACTTATCTACATTGTTAAGGATGCTAAATTATGTCATTCCAAAGTAATATTAAAATAAACCGAATGCCGTCCATAGGTTTCATAAAATGGTTTGAAAATAATTCCATTACTGGAAAAATGTAATTGTTCAGGATCACCTGAAATTGAAAGACTTATATCTTCTCTATTGAAAGTGAGATTTCGCCAATCATTGAGTGGCCCGGTTTCCTGCGCTGCAAGCAAAATAGGTCCGTAGAACAAACTGGCAATGTTTTGCTGATCCATCACCGGTTCAAGATAAAAATGGAATGGTAAATGTAATTCTACTGTTTCAATCCCATGCCATTCTCGTCGAAGGGGAAGATAGTCGCCAGGAACAGCATCTACTTTTAATTCTTCATCATTGATCTTCAAATAAACACCTCTAGATGCCCAATGAGGGATACGAATATTCAATTCGAAATCACCACTTCCCTCCACGATAAATCGTATTTTATCTTCATTGGGAAAAGATGTTTTTTGGGTAATTTTTATATCTCTTTCTTTCCATGTTACAACGGAGGGCACAAACAGATTTATGTAAAGAGATGGGTTATCCTTGCTTTTAAAGTATATAGTGTTTTGAAGTTTCGTATTGCTTTCAATGGCTGTTCCGTTACAACATGTAAAGCCCTGCATTTCAGGATTACTAAATTGTTTGATGGAACCTGGTCTAAGAGAAACATGATATGTATTTGCGGGTGTGTGTTCTGCCACTGAAGCAAGAATGTGATTGTAGAATGCTCGCTCATAATAATCCATCAATTCAGTACGCTGGTTGAAGAGAAAAAGCTCCCTTGCCAACTTGAGCATATTATAGGTTGCACATGTTTCATTTTGTCCACCGGGAGAAAAACCATTTTCATACAATGTGCCGGGTTGATTTACAAAGCATTCTGCATTGGCAGGATTACTGGCTCCTGCCACTCCTCCTATACTGTACATATAGTCATGGGTAACATTGTACCAAAAATTATCCGCTATATGATAATATTGAGATTCATTTGAAACACGATATATTTCGAGTGCACCCAACATTTGAGGAATGTGTTGATTGGCATGCAATCCTCTGATCAAATCGACATTTTTTGCCAGTCCGTGAGAATGCAATGCATCGCCAAAAAAAACCCTTATGTTATCAAACCGCTTAGCTGTTTCCAGATAATGAATGTCATGGGTTAGGCGGCACAATCTAGCCATTGTATGGTTCATGCCTCCATATTCTCCCGCGATATACGTATTCCACATACTCATAAGCGTCCTTTTAGATAAACGCATCAATCGTGAATGAATCCAGTCTCCCATATCTTTGACAATTTTGATGGCTTTTTCGTTGCCATTGGCTTCATATATGTCCATCAATCCCGTCAGAATCTTGTCCAAAGTATAATAGGGTGCCCAGATTTTGGTAGGATCTGTTCCATAGCCTGCTCCATTTTCGAGCATAATAAATTGATCCGGAGGATAAGCGCTGATGTACCCAACGCCCCAATTCCAATAATCCGTCCTTAAACCCTCCTCACTCAGATCAGAATCAAAATCTGTTTTGCCTGGTCCGGGGGGCACATTTAAAGGATCTTTGGTATAATCACCACCAGATGTTTGTGGGTGTCCGGACATCTGCGACAAAGTAAATAACACCTCCACCATATAATCCATTTTTTCAGCAAACCGGGCTTGCAGTGATGCATCATAATCTGTACTCTGATAAGCTTGAGCTAAAGCTGTCAGATAATGTCCGGTGGCATGCCCTCGCAATTTGGTGAGTTGGCTATCCCAAACGCCCAATGGTTCTGCATTTTCCGGTTGAGCCTGTCCAAAAGCATTGCGAAACATATATAGGAATTGATCCGGATTAGTTTTGGCCAGCACATGTAAAAATTTATCCCGATTTTGGATCAGTTTTGTGCTTTTATTCTCCTGATCAGGCATTAATATAACATCGTTCAGACGAAAATCTTCCAATACCTGTGTTGGTGTGACTGGTTTAGATTCTTTTACTGCAATGACTGCTTTGGGTTGTAAATCGCTTCCGGCTACTTTACCCTTTAAAGTATATTCTCCGGGAGTAAGGACTTGCCGGTTATCCTCCGGAGCCGGCCAAATCACTCTTACCTGAGGTCCTTGTATTTGATTTTTATATTCTCCCGGTATTAAACGAGGGAGCCTTGGCAGGTGTTGTAATTCCGTTTCTATATTAATGTCCGGAATGTTTACAAGAAAAGTACTATACAACTGAGGGGTTGTGGGAGGAAATGAAGGCAGATTCCGTTGCTGTTCCGTCCTGGTTCTGACTACCGGTTCTTCCAGCTTTAAGGAATTACTGTAAATCCTGGTTATTTGACTTCCCCTCAAAGGGATTCTATAAATTCTGAAATCATGTAGTTGGGCATGGAGTGGGGGGTGGTTAGAATCAAAAGATTTTCCAATAAATAATTGATTATTCTTTCCTGTGGAAAGGTCGAATAGTCTTTCTAAACTCATCTCCAGATTTTTCACCTCACTGACTAATACTCCATTCAGGTAGGTACACAAAAAATTTTCGGTATTATCGAAAACAATGGCAAGATGATACCAATTATTGGTCTTCAATGAAGGTCCTTTTGCTACAACCCGATTATTCGCAGTTTGAATACAAACCTGTATACCATCATCAAATTGGGTGCCTGAAGGTATAGTATAAATATGCGAGAGGCTATCTCTCCCAAAATCAAAAAGGATTTGTCCTTTTGTCCCCGATTGTAAGTTAATCCAGGTGGTAATACTGACGGATTCAAGTCCTGTCATTGCGTGACCGGGGATAGTGATATATGATATGTCCTCCTTTGATAATGAAATAATTTTTTCAAATACAGGGTCTTCAACAAAATGAACATTTGACCCATGAATGGTTGCATGTAAGTTGTTGCGGGTCCAATCTTTACCATCTTTACTGAAGAGATAACGTACATTTAAATCAGTTTCTCCAATTCCATCGAGAATTTGATCACCATTTTGGGCATGGATATGGATAGGATTCCAAGTGTATAGAAATATTAAATATACAATAAGTTGCCGGCAGGTTTTCATGATTCAAAGATTTGGTACTATTTTTAAATAATTACATTCATTAGAAATTTTACCGGATTACATTCTTTTCTTAAGCCACCTTTCCAATTCTTTGGTCACCAGGAATGTAGGTTTTTTATATTGAGAGGGTTCATCCAATGCAGCCCTGATTTGTTGAACTTCACTTTTATAATCAAATTCAAATTTTTCAAACCTTTCAGCGGTCTTCAGGACTCTTCTCACATCTCCTAAAAAGAGGTCCGGATAGAAGTCCCAATCGCCCCGTGCATTTTGAATATATTTTCTGATCAGGTGGGCTTGTATTAATATACCTTTTCTCACGGGGAGTTCAAAACGGGAAGGGTCATCCACTTCATTCGATGCCAGAAATGTGAAAGCCTGGGGCGCCCAATCCAATTCTAATAAACGTATAAGTTCTTGTTGCCAGTCAGGGTGAGACCTGATCCTGGTCAGTGCCCTTTCCCGCACTTGCGGTTTGTGATGTACATCTGTATAAACGAGAATAAAAACCATTTCCTTCATCACATCACATGAATCAATAGACTGAAGAGAACTTTGAAGGTTTCGATCTTCAAAATTTTTATTTTCTTCAAATAACTGTGCACGGTTTTCGATGATATTATTCAAAGAAAGAAACAATACTAACATACATGGCAACAGACCCAGGCCGGCAGATGCCAATAATGGGACTTTAAATCCAGAGCCTCCATTCAGGAGGATGGCAAGTCCTGCCAACATTAAAAGCGGAATAAGTACCGGCAGTACATTGCCCATGAATATCAGTACTTTATTCCCTTCGCGAAATAATGAAAACATAGAGCCCAATACAGCTATAAGTATACCCAGTGAAATAAGCCAGAAGCGAGCGCTACTTGTTGATGCCACCCACTCGAATTTTCCCTGCCATCCGATAATTCCTGCCACTATTGCATAGCAAAACAACAACCCAAAGTGGGTGAATAATATACTCCATGCCCATCCAACACCCGCATCCCCATCGGGTATAGGCTTTCCGACCAGCTCAGAACAAATCAGTATATATATGATGGCAGCCAGTCCTAAAAAGATGTTCCCGATAAGCACCATATTGATTTATTTCATTGGTTTAACGGGTAAAAATACTACGCTTTCTTTTGAAAATGGAAAATTAATTTCTAGCTGGAATATATGGTCATAATGCTATCGCCAATTATAAATGATCCGTTGACGGTTTGTTTTTCAATGATTTTTTGTCCGATGAAGTGAAGAATTTCATCACGGTGTTCTACAGGCAATCCGGTTCTTTTGTTCCAATCTTCCTGGGTTGGGATATCTATAATGGCGAGGGCAGACCCTCCCATTTCCCACCACATTTCAAACTTTGTTTCATTACTTTCAAAATAGATAGTTCCTCCACGACCAAAATCCAGAAAACGTACCTGAGGGTTGCCATGCAATTTTACATTCGATTTTTTTAATATTCTACTCTGTATGATCCTTCGGATATTCTCAACAAAATCCTCATTCACCTCAAGCCATTCGCAAATTTCAAAAGTGCTTTTTCCTTCTTGAATATGTTTTTGTATTAGTTGCCTTAAAAATGAAGTTCGTATAGCTTCTTCATATTGCTTACGAAACTTTTCATAGGCTTGGTGTACCATTTTCTCACCTTCTCTTTCAGCTTTTAAGTGCAGGTTGCGTGTATTTTCAAGTTCGATTTGAATTTTCTGGTGCTCTGCTTCCAAATCAGTGTTTGCTTTTTCCAAACCTTTCAAGGAATTTTTTATGGCCAATTCAAGTGAGGCGGTAAATTGTTTTTGATGATCCTTTAAGATGGCTGCCACTCTTTTTTCCACCTCTTCGTTAATAATTTTTTCTTCATTATCCATAGGGTTGAGGTTAATTTAATTCTTTGGAGAAACACCATCGGCAATTACCAGGACTTCTATTTCTACTTCAGATTTAACCAATTTTAACCCCAGTTTTTTTAATTCCTCATGGATATGGCCTGGATTTTCATAGTACCAATTCAACTCTGCATTATAAAGACCTGAAAGTTGTGTCTCATCAATAACCGGTATATTCATCATGGATTCCAAAAAATTACAAATGGTATTGATTTCGGCATTTTTCATTGAGAGACCACGACCGCCATAACTGACTATTTTCTCTCCACCGGCTGCTGAAAGAATATTAACTTCCTTTCCAGGTATAGGTATCATTAAATGGCAATCCATTTTCCTTTTTTCAATGGTAACCTTATATGGGTATAATATATTGAGTTGTTGTTGCATAATTTCGAACCGCTTCTCTCCCATTTCAATAGGGACGATCAGGTCAAAACAAATTGCTGTCTGCTCGTTCCATTTCAATCCATCTCTATTTGCAACTTCTACAATGGTTCTTGTACCTACTGGAAATTGGAAGGCTATTTCATACAAAGAAGTAGGTGAAAGGTTTGTACATAGAATTCTTCTTCCTTTGTATGCTCCGGTACCTGTTGAATTTGCCATACTGGGAATACCCTGTTGATATGGGGCGGCCGTGATTTGGTAAGTGAAATTTTCATTTCCGGAAAGTGGAACAGATGGATCAAAATTCAAAATGTCTATTTTTTCCGGAAGATCAATGGGTTGATCTGTTATTGCAAGATTAAGGATATTGTCATTAATCTTTTCAGGAGTGGTAACTGCTATAACGACACTGTTTTTATCAATGATGACGGAGTGTGAAATTGTTCTGTGGGGAAATTGAGCGGCTATTGAAGCACTGGTAATGTCGCTATTCAAAATTTTAGAAAATTCGATATTCTCTAAGGATTTATTGAGGATACTTTGCCCTTTTAGTTTTATTGAACTAAGGAGAAATAATAATAACATCAGTCTCATATGATTGAAGGAATTTGTATTTACTAACGACAATATCATTCATTCATTACTTCTTTTTCGCATATAATGATCTGCTTAATACTCCGGCAATGCCTCCCGCTACACCTCCGGCTATTGCAGTTTGATTACTAAGACCTAATAATTTCAAAATAATAACGACAACAATTGCTACAATGGCAGAGACCATTGCAATGATTAAGGTTGGATTTTTTACCATCGAATTCAATTTTAATGGGTGAAAATATATATTTGATTTTTTTAAATATAAGAATTATCAGGATATATATAGCTGATTCATAATTCGAATATAATGAAATTTATGTTAATGCATATCCCAATATTCAGCTTTTCCATTCTTTATATCGGGACTTTACAGGATTCAAAAAAAATGACCCGGTTGAGACAATTGATCTTTAAGGTTGTCTTTAGCGTGTTGTGGGATAATGCGCCAGCCATCTGGTCTGAGCGATGAACTTTTTTACTTGATATATTGCTTGCATTATTAATATATGTTGTTTGCATGGCTATCCTTTTGTTAATCATGGGTTAATCACCCGAGTGATTTATGAAGCCATTTTGAAACATGATAATATATACATAAAATTTGCTATAAATTTGTACAATTAAAATCTTCGGTTATAATAATTGGTTACATGATATACAGAGCTTCCGATAGAAAGGAGGGATTACAATAGTCACCAGGTTGTACAAATAAATACTCAGATGTATGAAAGTTTTTGTAAAAAATATGGTGTGTCATCGTTGTATTCTGGTAGTACAAAGTGAGTTGGAAAAGCTTGGCTTTCGTCCTGTACATATATCTCTGGGAGAGGTTGAACTTGAGAATGAAATTAATGACAATGAAAAAACTATTATTCAGGATCACCTGAAATCATTTGGTTTTGAATTAATTGATGATAAGCGAGGCCGGATTATTGGGCAAATAAAATCGATGATTATAGAATTGGTGCATCATCAGAACAGCGAGCTAAAAGCCAATCTTTCTGAGATATTGAGGAAGAAGCTTCATCATGATTATACTTATTTATCCAATCTTTTTTCTGAAGTGGAAGGTATTACTATCGAAAAGTACTTCATTGCGCAGAAAATAGAAAAAGTGAAGGAACTGCTCGTCTATGATGAGCTGTCATTGAGTGAAATAGCCTTCCAGCTTCATTATTCCAGTGTTGCACATTTGAGCAACCAGTTCAAGAAAGTGACGGGACTTACACCCACTCATTTTAAAAATATAAAGGATATAAAGCGTAAACCCCTGGATGAAGTGTAAGGTAAGCAAGGCATCCAATTGAACTTACACTTACTGCATCAGCGCTGTGAAAGGGTGGCGTAGCCAGACTCGATGGAGCGATAGCGGAATTGAGGCCGAACGAACAGTGAGCCCTGAAACATAGCGACCCGAAACAAAGTGAAGGGGATGCCCAGGTATTCCATATGGACATTCATCTTAGAAAATGATGCAATTCTTTTCAAAAATTGTGTAATGCAATAACTCGAAATTCAGGTGATCTTTGTTCCTGATTAAAAATCGGGTATATGGAAGTAATCAAAAATGAAATACAATTGCCATTGGAAGGTGTTCATAGCGAACATTGTGCTATGATAGTGGATAATGGAATTTCAAAGCTCAATGGGGTGACTTCGCATCGTGTGGAACTCAATAACCAAAGGGCGGTCATAGGAGCGATGAATCAGGAAACAGTGAGTGAAGTAGTAAGAGTTATTCGTGAATTGGGTTATGATGTAACGACTATAAAAAAATCATATCCGGTATTGGACATGACATGTGCATCGTGTGCAGTCAGTGTGGAAAGTATAATTAAATCACAAAAAGGAGTAGTAAAAGCACAGGTGAACTATGCAAATGCCAGCGTTTTGGTTGAGTATATTCCGGGTGAGGTTCAATGGGAGAGTTTGAGGAAGACCGTACAAAGTATTGGTTATGATGTATTGATTGATGAAAATACTGACTATAAAGGTTGGGTTGAGCGAAGGCAGGATGAAAAATATAATCAGCTCAGAAAAAAGACTTATTGGGCGTTGGCTCTCTCAACACCTGTGGTTATCATAGGGATGTTTTTCATGGATTCGTCTTCCGGAAGAGTGAGCATTCCTTATGCCCATTCGTTGATGTGGTTATTAAGTACACCGGTGATCTTATGGTTGGGTAGGGATTTTTACATTAATGCCTGGAAGCAAGCTAAGCAGCGCACCGCAAATATGGATACTTTAGTGGCACTCAGTACAGGGGTGGCATATATTTTCAGTGCTTTCAATACTCTGTTTCCGCAATTTTGGTATGATAGAGGCATGCAAGCTCATGTATATTTTGAAGCTGCAGCAGTCATCATTGCTTTTATTTTATTGGGAAAATTGCTGGAAGAGAAAGCCAAAGGGAATACCTCATCAGCCATCAAAAAATTAATGGGTTTGCAACCTAATACGGTAACCATACAGTACGAAGACGGGCAAACTGAAGAAATCTCAATAGAGAATGTAGAAATTGGTGATACTGTGGTAGTAAAACCAGGAGAAAAAATTGCTGTTGACGGAAAAGTTGTGGAAGGCAGTTCTTATGTGGATGAAAGTATGTTGAGCGGCGAACCGATTCCAGTATTGAAAAGGGAAAATGACAAAGTTTTTGCAGGGACGATCAACCAGAAAGGAAGCTTCCAGTTCAAAGCCGATAGAATAGGAAGTGAAACCCTGCTGGCTCAAATTATCAAAATGGTGCAGGATGCTCAAGGCAGTAAAGCTCCTGTTCAGAAATTAGTCGATACAATTGCAGGAATCTTTGTTCCGGTAGTCATTGTCATCGCTATAGCATCATTTATTATATGGAATATATTTGGTGGTACTCAAGCATTTACACAAGGACTATTGGCGCTGATCACTGTCTTGATTATTGCATGTCCATGTGCTTTGGGTTTGGCTACTCCAACAGCTATCATGGTTGGCGTGGGTAAAGGGGCAGAAAATGGAATTTTAATCAAAGATGCAGAAAGTCTTGAATTGGCTAAAAATGTCAATGTGGTGGTGCTCGATAAAACTGGTACTATCACTGAAGGGAGACCTATGGTCACGAACGAATATTGGACCCAGGACTTTCCTGAATTAAAACATATCTTGTTTAGCATTGAAAAACAATCCGAACATCCTCTGGCTGAAGCAGTAGTAACACATTTGAACAAACAACACCTTACTGCCATCAAACATTTTGAAAGCGTCACTGGCAAAGGGGTAAAAGCGGAGGTTAACCAAGAAACTTATTTTGTTGGAAACAGAAGGTGGATTGAAGAGAATAATATATCGTATGATAAAATGATTTTTGAACGATCCCATCAATGGGCTATTGAAGCCAAAACGGTCATTTGGTTTTCCAACGCACGAGAAGTCCTGGCGGTGTTAGCGATTGCCGATCGGGTGAAAGAAACTTCACACTCCGCAATAAAAGAAATGCAGCAATCCGGAATGGAAGTATATATGCTTACGGGGGATAATGAGAGCACTGCCAAAGCAGTAGCAGAAATAGTGGGCATTACTCATTATAAAGCAGAGCTTTTACCTGAGCAAAAAGCGGCATATGTAAAAGAACTTCAAGCTAAAGGTAAAGTTGTGGCTATGGCAGGCGACGGTATTAATGACAGTACTGCATTGGCTCAGGCGGATGTTAGTATTGCCATGGGCAAGGGAAGTGGCATAGCTATGGATGTTGCTAAGATGACCATTATTTCATCGGACCTCTCCAGGATTCCCGAAGCCATTCGCCTGTCAAAATCGACAGTCCGTACTATAAAGCAAAATCTGTTTTGGGCATTTATATACAACCTGATTGGCATTCCTGTTGCTGCGGGTATATTGTATCCTGTCAATGGATTCCTGCTTAACCCTATGCTGGCTGGTGCTGCCATGGCATTGAGCAGTGTGAGTGTGGTCAGTAATAGTTTGCGACTGAAGTATAAAAGGTGATAAAAAGTAAATATTACAAATCTATTCAAAAATGATATAAAGATTACAGACGACATTGGATCTATATTTGCATGAAAAATAAAGACTGACTTAATATGAATTCAAAAGATAAAACACTTAAGTTCAAGACCAACATTAATTGTGGAGGCTGTGTAACAAAAGTGACCCCATTTCTCAATGATTCAGAAGGCATTTTCCGTTGGGAGGTAGATATTACCAACAAAGACAAGATATTATCTGTATTGAGTGAAGGTGTTTCTGAAGCAGTAATCATTCAAAAGGTACAGGAAGCAGGTTTCAGGATAGAAAAGTTGGAAGCTAATGGATAACATGTGTAAGTATGCAATAATTTTGTTATTTTTACGTTTTGACGAGCAATAAGATGAGAAAAGTGGCAGCCATAGTATTAATGATTCTCTATATGGTACCTGCTATAGGTATACATGGGAGGGTTCATTACTGTGGTGGCCAAATTGCATCCGTTTCCATCAATGGCATAGGCAGCAGTGAAAAATGTTTGTGTGGTTCAAAAAGTATGGCAAAAGGATGCTGCAATGATGAAGACTTTTCGTATCAATTGGAAGAAGACCAATATACAGTTTCTCAACTTTCAAATTGTAAAGAAAAGTCCATCGACTTTACGCATGGTAATCCGTCTTTATTCATTGGCATTTACAATACTCCAATCATAGAGAATGAGCTTAACTATTTTCACCATCCTCCGGATATTGTAAAGACTCCTCTATTCATACTTCATCAGGTTTTTATCATTTGATTTTAAGAATAATAAGAATTGCCGACACTTTATAGTGTATCGGCTCAATTTGTTTTTATTTCATTTTTATAAATCAAATTCAAATCAGATGAAAATTTTAATTCCATCCATTACAGGGCTTACTTTAGGGACACTATTATTCACTAGTTGTGATGCTCAAATTCAACATGTCAAAACTGAAACAGTAAAGGTATACGGCAATTGCGGTATGTGTAAGAAAACCATTGAAAAGGCGGGAAATATTGGAGGTATTGTAAAAGTAGACTGGAGCAAAGAAACCCAATTGGCTACCATATCTTTTGACTCAACGGCGATTGCTGTAAATGAAATATTGATACGTATCGCCAATGCCGGTTATGACAGTGAAGATTTCCGGGCACCAGATGAGGTATACTACAATCTGCATGGATGTTGTCAATATGAAAGGCCCAAAAAGGAAAAAGATTAAAAATCCATGTATAATGAAATTATTATTTAAATTAATCCTACTGGGTTGGGTAATCATGAATAATTCCTGTAAAGACAGCTTAAATAAAAATGCACATGCAGACATAACTGTGCAGGATGTAACAGCGCTATACCAATGGCCAAAGAATTGTGAGGATGGGATAAGTTGTAAGCAGTCCGGAAACTCTAAGGTATTTAAAATGTGGAATCGGGAATGAAAACTAAAAATAGTAAGATCCGGCCCGTCAGAATACTTTTAGAACAGCTCAGTTTGAATTAATCCTAACGCTATTGAAAATGATATTAAACACGCTCATTAAATTTTTTCTTGAAAACAAGCTTATAACTACCATTTTGCTTGTATTCTTTATAGGTTGGGGAATCATGACGGCTCCCTTTCACTGGAACTTTGATTTTTTACCAAGAGATCCTGTGCCGGTAGATGCCATTCCTGATATTGGAGAAAATCAACAAATAGTGTTTACCGAATGGATGGGCAGAAGTCCTCAGGATGTGGAAGATCAGATTACCTATCCATTGACTACCGCATTGTTGGGTATGCCGGGCGTTACTTCTGTTCGAAGCACTTCCATGTTTGGACTTTCTTTTGTAGCCATCATATTTAATGAAGATGTAGAGTATTATTGGAGCAGAACCCGGGTATTGGAGAAACTCAATTCTCTATCCTCTGACCTATTGCCGCAAGGAGTGTCGCCCAAACTTGGACCTGATGCTACAGCTTTAGGCCAGGTATTTTGGTATACTCTGGAGGGTAGGGATGAACAAGGATTGCCTGCAGGAGGCTGGGATGCACATGACCTGAGAAGTATTCAGGACTTTTACGTGAAATATGGACTTACGGCAACGGAAGGAGTTTCTGAGGTGGCTTCTATAGGAGGTTTTGTAAAGGAATACCAGGTTGATTTAGATCCTGTAGCCATGAAAGCGCATGATGTCAGCATGATGATGGTAATGGAAGCCATTAGGAACAGCAATCTGGATATTGGTGCAAATACCGTGGAAATGAATCTGGTGGAATACTATGTCCGGGGTCTGGGGTATGTGAAGAATCTGCAAGAAATCGAACAGGCTGTAGTCAAAGTTTCAAATAACATCCCTATCAGAGTCCGGGATATTGCAAAAGTGAATATTGGTCCGGCCCCACGTGGGCATAGCGGGTTTTTAGATAAAGGGGGAGTGGAAGCGGTAGGGGGAGTGGTGATTGCCCGATATGGCGACAATCCTTTGAAAACCATACAAAATATCAAAAACAAAATCAATGAAATCACTCCGGGACTTCCTTCGAAGATCCTTGAAGATGGTACCGTTTCTAAAGTTACTATTGTGCCTTTTTACGATCGTACCGATTTGATTTATGAGACCCTTGGCACTCTCAATGAAGCGATCAGTCTGCAAATTCTCATTACCATTATTGTCATCATCATTATGGTATTTCATTTGAGGGCATCTCTGATGATATCCGCATTGTTGCCTTTGGCTGTATTGATGTGTTTTGTCATGATGAAATACATGAATGTAGATGCTAATATAGTGGCTCTGTCGGGAATTGCCATTGCCATAGGGACTATGATAGATCTCGCCATCATATTAAGCGAAAATATATTACGGCATCACGATGAAGCGCCACCTGACCAACCACTGATAACCACGGTATATAATGCATCAACTGAAGTGGCTTCAGCGATACTGACAGCCGTCTCTACTACCATAGTGAGTTTCTTACCTGTATTTACACTACAAGCTGCAGAAGGAAAACTCTTCGGACCATTGGCATATACTAAAACATTTGCATTGGTGGCTGCTTTGATCATTACTTTGTTTATGATGCCCGCTTTTGCTCATTGGTTATTTTCCCTGAAATTGAACCGAAAGTTTTATCGGGTGGCACTCAATCTGCTTTTAATTATTTTGGGAATTTTCGTTTTGGGTGTGCAGGTTTGGGCTGGTGTGGTTATTTTACTATTAGGGGTAAATAATATGATGGGATATCTTGCTGAACACAAAAAACTTCCTTTTACCCGCCTCCAAAAATTTTTTACTTCCTATCATAACCATATCACTACTGGTATTGTTGCTATTGCTGTTGCCTGGATTCTGGCTCAGGAGTGGATGCCATTAGGTGTTTCTAACCCTTTGATTATCAATTTCCTTTTCATCTCTCTCCTTGTAGGGTTAGTTCTGGGAGTCTTTAAGTTATTTATTCGTATTTACCCTTATATTCTTCGTTTGTGTTTAGAGTATAAAAAAACATTTCTTTTTCTCCCATTGGGTATTATTCTTCTTGGAGTCAATATTTGGTTGGGATTTGGCAGCGTTTTCGGCTTTATTCCCAAAATAGCTGAGAAAGCAGGTTGGAATATTCAATCTACCATTGTATGGAGTTCATTGTATCATAAATTTCCCGGTTTAGAGAAAGAGTTCATGCCAGCTTTAGATGAAGGTTCGTTTCTGTTAATGCCTACTTCCATGCCGCATTCGGGAGTAGAAGCCAATATTAAATACATTCAACAATTGGATATGCGGGTGCAGGCAATTCCAGAAGTGGAAATGGTCGTCGGTAAAGCCGGTCGTGCAGAAACAGCTTTAGATCCTGCTCCGGTATCTATGTTTGAGAATATCATTCTTTACAAGACAGAATATATCAATGATGAAAATGGATATCCGATTCGCTTTAAAGTGGATGAAAAGGGGAGGTTTTTTGTAGATGGAAATAAGGTAGATGTAGATGGAAATAAGGTTGAAATAGATGGAAATAA
>DAOLDB010000029.1:11692-13351 GCA_035327565.1 Saprospiraceae bacterium | reverse complement strand
GATGGAAATAAGGTTGAAATAGATGGAAATAAGGTAGATGTAAATGGAAATAAGGGGAATGTAGATGGAAATAAGGGGGATGTAAGTGGGGTCAATATTAATTATGGGCTTGACTATGTGTTGTATGACAACAAAAACAGGAAGTTTTACAATAACAGAAACGAGGAATTATCGCTTGACAATAGTTTATTTCATCAAATTTCTACAAACATCCATGCATTACTTGTGAAAGATAAGAATGGACAGTATTTCCGTCAATGGAGAGACCATATAAAAACCCCTGATGATATTTGGAATGAAATAGTGAATGCTACGAATAATATCCCAGGAGTAACATCGGCACCTAAGTTGCAACCTATAGAAACCCGGATAGTTATGCTCCAAACAGGAATGAGAGCTCCTATGGGCTTAAAAGTTTTTGGACCTGATTTGAAAAGCATTGAAGAATTTAGCCTGGATATTGAGCAATTCCTTAAGGAGGTTCCTTCAGTAAAACCCGAAGCGGTATATGCCGACCGAAGTTTAGGGAAGCCCTATATAGAGATTGAAATTGACCGGAATGCCATTGCCAGGTATGGATTAAATATTGCCGATGTGCAAATGTACCTTGAGGTGGCATTAGGTGGTATGCCCTTAACAACAACTGTTGAAGGTCGTGAACGGTACAATATAAGGGCTCGATATGCGAGAGAATGGCGTGACAATCCGGAGGTGATGAAGAGGGTGTTAATTCCAGCCCCTACAGGTCAGCAAATTCCATTAAGCGAACTGGCAACCATAGAATATCGGCCCGGGCCCATGATGATCAGAGGAGAAAATACATTTTTGGTAGGCTATGTTCTTTTAGACAAAAAAGAAGGATTCTCTGAAGTTACAGTTGTTGAAAATGCCGATAAATACCTAAAGTCAAAAATAGCATCAGGAGAGTTGATTGTTCCTCCAGGTGTTAGTTATCAATTCTCAGGAACCTATGAAAACCAGGTAAGGGCGGAAAAGCGATTGGCCATCATCGTTCCTGTGGTGTTGGCCATGATATTTCTAATTTTGTATTTACAATTCCGATCCACATCAACTGCAATAATGATTTTCACTGCAATCGCTCTTGCTTTTGCAGGTGGTTTTGTGATGATATGGCTTTATGGAGAAAGCTGGTTTATGGACTTTTCTTTATTTGGAACCCATATGCGTGAGCTTTTTCAAATGAAAACTTACAACCTGAGTGTGGCGGTGTGGGTAGGATTTATCGCGCTTTTTGGAATAGCAACGGATGATGGAGTAGTCATATCTACCTATCTGATGCAAAGTTTTGAAAAATATAAACCTGAAAATATCACAGCGGTTAGAAAAGCTGTACTTGAAGCAGGAATAAAACGAGTAAGACCTTGTTTGATGACGACTGCTACTACATTGTTGGCATTACTTCCTATTCTTACTTCTTCTGGCCGAGGCTCTGATATCATGATACCTATGGCAATACCTGCTTTTGGGGGAATGACAGTAGCATTGATCACATTGTTTGTGGTACCAGTGTTATATAGTTGGAGGGAAGAGAGGAGGTGGAGGTAAATGGAATTAAAATAGAAGTAAATAGAAATAAATAGAAATAAATAGAAATAGGGTTGAAGTAAATAGAAATAAGGTTGAAGTAAATAGAAATAA
>DAOLDB010000029.1:0-11592 GCA_035327565.1 Saprospiraceae bacterium | reverse complement strand
GAAGTAAATAGAAATAAGGTTGAAGTAAATAGAAATAAGGTTGAAATAAATAGAAATAAGGTTGAAATAAATAGAAATAAGGTTGAAATAAATAGAAGTAAATAGAAATAAATATAAATAAATAGAAGTAAATAGAAGTAAATAGAAATAAATAGAAATAAATAGAAATAAATAGAAATAGGGTTGAAATAGGGTTGGAAAAGTTTATTTAAAATTATCAATATATGGAAGAGAAGAAATATATAAAATTGCAAGACCTTGAGGTATATCAAATTTCGAGGGAATTGTCGAAGCTTGGATGGAAAGTGTATAAAGATTTGTCATTTGAGCATAAAAAGACAATGGGGGACCAATTTATTAGAAGCATTGATTCTGTAGGAGCAAATATTGCAGAAGGGTATAGCCGCTTTCATTATCTTGACAAAAATCGATTTTATTACAATAGCAGGGCATCACTTTCGGAAGCTATTGACCATTGGTTAGAACTTCTTTTTGAAAGAGGTTTAATTGACAGTAAAATATTTAATGAATTTAAACTCAAAGGAAAAGTGCTCCAGGTCAAACTGAATAACTTTATTACAATGACTTTCATACAAAAGACATCGAAATAATATCTCTGGTTTAAATACTCAAAAAAACATGAAAAAGCCTAATCCAAAATCGAAAAAATGTCTGTTTGTTGTCAATACTGGCGTAAGTATCATTACCATATATCTAAATAAAGCTATTTTCTTTCTATTCATATTCATGGTAAATGCTGGTGTTTCTCAATCTTTAGACGAATACCTGATTACTGCAGCAGAAAACAATTCTAACTTAAAATCAAAATACTTACAGTTTCAGGCGGCGATGGAAAGAATTCCGCAGGTGGGTACTCTTCCGGATCCACAGCTGGGATTCAGTTTGTTCATTATGCCGATGGAGCGCTATATGGGTGATCAGAGGGGAAGTATTTCAGTAATGCAAATGTTGCCTTGGTTTGGAACATTGGAAGCGGCTAAAAATGAAATGAATTATATGGCAAAGGCTAAATATGAGGAGTTCAATGAAGCCAAGTCCATGTTGTTTTATGAGGTGAGGGCTAACTGGTATGCTCTCCAACTATTGGAAAAGGAAATCTCTATTACCAAAGAGAATATTGAATTGCTGAAGACTATGGAACAGGTAGCTATTGCAAAATATATAAGTGGAGGCGGATCTGTGGGTTCGATGGATATGAAAAGTGGAAGTTCACCAGTTAATGGCAATTCCGGAAGTGGGATGAGTGGAATGGGGGGTATGGAGGCATCATCCGGCAATCCATCTACAAGCAGATTGAGTAATTCAATTGGGAATCCGTCAAAGAATATTAGTAGTAGCGGCAGTATGATAGATGTGCTTCGCGTACAAATTGAAATCAATGAACTTGCTAACAATCTGGCACTATTAGAGGACAGCAAAATTCCTGTCATAGCACAATTCAATCAGTTGCTTAATCGAAGAAGGGATGAATCCATCTTTTTATCGGACACAATCCTTGCAGCTACATTACCCATTTCACTCTTAGAAATTCCCGATAGCATAAAAATCAATAATCCTATACTGAAAATGTTAGAGCAGGAAGAAGCGGCTTACATAGCACAGGGCAGGATGAAAGAGAAAATGGGATTGCCTATGATAAGCGTTGGCTTGCAATATGATATTTTCAGACAAAGAGCCAATAGTGAAAGTAGAATGAATGGGCATAACATGCTCATGCCTATGGCGACAGTTACTATTCCGATATGGCGAAAAAAGTATACTGCGTCGGTAAAAGAGTCTGAATTTATGCGCCGGTCTGTAGTTGAACAAAAACATGATATAGGCAACCAACTCATGGTCAATTATGAAGAAGCTTTGAAGGATTTTAAAGATGCAGAACGCAGAGCTAAACTATATCAAAACCAAACCTCGCTGGCCAATCAGGTATTAAACATTCTTATTGTACAATACACCACGGAAGGCAGTGACTTTGAAGAATTGCTCAGAATGCAACAGCAGCTTTTGGACTACCGGCTAAAATATCTGGATGCCCTTATCGATGGCAATATTTCTGTCGCCATGATGGAGCGATTGATGGGAAGGTGATTTGATCGTGTGATGGTGCGATATCCTGCGCAGACAGGCTTTTCAACAGCATTTTATCTTTGAAAAAACTACTATTAAAAAATTATAACTTCATCGAAAAGAAATGAAAATGAAAATATCTAATTTAAAAGTTTATCTATTAGTTGTATTGTTAATGGTTATCGGTTTTGTAATCGGCAGATTTTCGAAACCATCAAACCTTCCATCCGTCCTGCCATCTAATAATCAACTTACCTCCCTCTCAGATACGGAATACACGTGTTCCATGCATCCGCAAATCAGACAAAATGGACCAGGGAAATGTCCTCTTTGTGCGATGGATTTAATTCCAGTCTCTCAGAATTCTATGGGAGGAGAAAGTAGCCCTTATGTATATGCGATGTCTCCTGAGGCTATGGCTTTGGCCAATATTCAAACCCAAAAGGTCAAAACGGTCTCACCTGAACATGAAATTTACCTTACAGGGAAAGTTGCTTTGAATGAGCAAAGATTAGCGGTAATTACAGCCAACTATTCAGGAAGGATTGAGCAATTGTATGTAGATTTTACAGGACAAAGCGTAACAAAGGGGCAAAAATTAGCAAGCATCTATTCGCCTGAATTGGTCACTGCACAAAGAGAACTGATTGAAGCTTCAAAATTTAAAGCCATTCATCCGGCGTTATATAATGCTTCAAAGGAAAAGCTCAGATTGTGGAAACTAACAGAGTCGCAAATCAATGATATTGAAAACAGAGAAGAGGTCTTAACTGAATTTGACGTTTATGCAGACCACTCAGGTATTGTGATCAGAAGAGATATTTCCAAAGGTGATTTTGTAAGTAAAGGAGCTGTTCTTTTTGAAATTGCTGATTTGAGTAATGTTTGGGTATTTTTGGATGCATATGAAAGCGACCTGCCATTTATGAGATTAGGACAGAGAATTATTTTTACATTTGGAGCAATTCCGGGAAGAGAATTTACATCCAATATTTCATTCATCGACCCATTAATCAATTCGCAGACGAGAACAGCTTCCATCAGAGCTGAACTTAATAATCCTCAACAAATACTGAAGCCTGAGATGTTTGCCAAAGGTAAAATCAAAGCCAACTTGTCAGTAAGGGGCAAGGCGCTTGTTATTCCTAAAACATCTCTATTGTGGACGGGTAAGCGATCTATAGTGTATGTTAGAATTCCCGATTCTGAATTTCCGGCTTTTGAAATGAGAGAAATAGTACTGGGTAATTCTTTAGGGGATTATTATATTGTAGAAAGTGGCTTAAAAGAAGGAGAAGAAATTGTTACCAATGGAGTATTTGCTATTGACGGGGCTGCCCAATTAAGCGGAAATTACAGCATGATGAACAGAGCAGTGGATAAAAGCATTGCTGTTCCCGATCTCTTTATATCTCAGCTTTCGGAATTGACCAACCTGTACTTTCAACTAAAAAACAGTTTGGTGAAAACCGATTTTCAGCAGTCGCAACTGAATGCGAAAAATCTGGAGTCTGCTCTTAATAAAATGGATAGAAAATTGTTGGATGAAAATGCGCTCAACGTTTGGTTGAAACACCATGCGAAATTAAAGAATGACTTAGGGCAATTCCTTTCATTTAATGACATTGAAAAACAACGGGAAGTTTTCTCATCGATATCTAATCAAATTATTTTAACCGTTGAAACATTTGGGTTGCGAACCGATAACGTGTATGTAGCCTTTTGTCCAATGGCTATGAACGATAAGGGAGCTTATTGGCTGAGTGAATTTCAGGAGATCAGAAATCCCTATTATGGGGATAAAATGATGCGGTGTGGCATTGTGAAAAAGACCCTTAGTAATGTAGCTTATACCAATTCTAAATCGAATCAAAAATCAGGGCATCAGCACTAAACTTTTCTCCGAATCACTTACCCGGTTTTGTTTTTAGTACACTCTATTATAATGTATGGACTAAAAGATGAATTGTAATATGAGTGGTTTTTAACATGATCAGGAATCTCAATAAAATTTCTAATGGTCAATCCACTTCCGGTAATAAGGTTGATGGTGGTTTCTAATGTCCAATGGTAATCGTAGAGGGTAGTAGAAAGTTCTAAATGAATGTCCCTGATCCACACTTCAAATTTCTCACCTTCCTGAAAGTATTTAAAATTTTTCCCCTTAGAATAGGCAGTCTGAAAAGTGCTGAATACTTCTTGCCTGAAGCAAGGATGAGTGATTGCTATGATCGCAATACCATCCCATCGTAATGATGATTGAATTTTTCTGAGTTCTTCGATTATTTCTGCTTTCGTAGGTATCATCATCATCACGAGACTGAAAATAACATAGTCAAAATAATTATCTGGTATGGTGGTTCTGTCGATATGAACTTTTGGATTATATATTTTTAAATTCTTTTCAGCTTTTTCAAGTATTTCCTTGCTGATATCATACAATGCAATTTCACATTTGTGATGAAGGTGCTGAATAAATGAGCCGTCCCCACAGCCATAGTCCAGAATTTTAACTCCATTTTTTTGCCGGATAAGCTCAGCCATCCTGGGATGCAAAATTATTTTTCTTGATTCATTTTTAATTGAACTGTATTCATCGGGGTTTAATGTCCAGCTTTTATCCATCATTGTAATTATAAATATTAAAAAAATAAAGATCCGGTATTAATTACAGTTGTACTATTTGAACTAACTAAGGTATCAAAAACCCAAAATAGGATTGTATTTATAAGGTTTTAAGTACATCCTGCTTTGAAAGTGTCAAAAAGTACTAAAGCCTTGTCAAAGAATTGGCCTCTTGTAGAAAGCCGGGATGTATATGATAATACCCGCTTATTTAAAGGTAATACCAATGCAATCTCACCGCCATGTCCATTTTTGTAAAAGGCATGATCATACTTTTCCATCCAAAATTAATACTCATCAGGAATAATATCTATTGAAATAGTAAGATGAGAGGCAAAAATAAATTAAAAGTGAGTTTACCTTATTCTGATCCAGAGGTCTATTCACCCAAATTGTCTCTTACCAATATAGATATACTTTAATATTTCTCATTCAGATATTGGATTGTATTTTTACTTAGTTTTTCCAGTACATCTAAATTAAGGTCATCCAACTTTTTAAAATATATGCAGGCTTTGCCCATTTTAAATTTCCCCAATTGAGATAATAGATGATCATCTACATGATCTGGAGCTACTACGTAAAGAGAAAACGCTGCTTTTCTGGGAGAAAAAGCGATCAGGGGAGCATCCCCTTCATGACCACTGGCATACTTGTAATGATAAGTTCCGAATCCAATGATGGTCGGTCCCCACATTTTAGGTTCAAAACCTGACCATGCTCTCATTAATTCAATCAATTGAAAGCTGTCTTGTTTCTTTTCTTCTCTGTCAACGAATGAATGGATAAAATCTTTAACGCTGACTCCGGTTTCTGTCGTTTTGTTTTTTACTGCCATGATGGTAGGAGAGTATGTTATTCGTATTCAAATATAGAAATTATTTACCCTATTTATGTAAAGTATTTTATCATTCATACAAAAGCCTCCTTTTTTGAAATGTAATCCTTTGACCTATAATTCTTGCGGGCAACATTTTCACTCTACTAATTTATTTGAATGCATCAAATTGATCATGAGCTCTTTTCATGGTATTGAATTCAATTAAACCCGGATTAATCTTTCATGATTTTTCCTTTGCGTTTCCATTCAGACTTCATAAACCACCTGCCATCAGTATTCCGGAGGATTTGCGCATTCCATTGATATGTGGTTGGCCATTTTTTAAAAACTTTTACGAAAGTGAATAAAAACCAGGTAGAAAACTTTGTAATTTTTGGCTTCCAACCCTTTGTAAAAACCAGGGTAAGGTGAAGGGTTTCAGTTTGAGATTGTAGAGCATATTTACCCGAAAGGGTACCTATAGATTCATGTCCGGAAATCGAAACTTTTCCTTGGTACTTTTTTAAATTCTTGATGGAATTCAAGTCAGGAAAATAAGGCATAAAACGCATGGTGAGGAGATGGATTTTATTTTTCACACTTATTGATTTAATGGTTGGGATATCATCGACCCATTCCAAGTCTAAAATATAATCTTATTTTTCAAAGTACTTCATACCAGGAATCAATTCAAAACTTTTCAAGTTTCCATTGAAGGCAGTATTTAGGGTGATAATCAAAGGTTTGGGGCTGTAACGAATAAAAGTCATTTTCTCACCATCCATACGCATGGGAAGGAGGTCTGGAATGTGGGATCGGTTATCAATTGATAACTTTAATTCCGTGTGGTCTTTTCTGACAAAATAGAAATCCTGTAAAAAAATCAGGGGTAAAGCTTCAGGATGGGTTGCTGCATCTCCCATTGGAGCTAAAAGGCCAAAGGGTTTTCTTTTTGCCGAATTTTTCTCATTAATTTTAATTTCCACTTTTCTGTTGAGTATATCGTGGAATTGATAGTGTGCCTGAACCCCATAATCGTTTACAATAAAAACAGCTTTATCCATCTCAACCATGATCATTTCATTTAATCCTGCTCCTGCAATATTATACTTTGAAGGATCAGGATGTAATGATTTCTGGTGGCATACATCTATCTTTTTGTCTTTTCTCCATCCAATAATTAAATGTCCGATACCATTGATAGCGTCGTTAAATACTTGTGGCTCGAACCCAATATATATATTGTCAGAGTCCTTTTCAAAATTGATCAGAAGTAGTCTCTCCATCGGATCAATTTTTATAGTAATTGGAATTGATATTTCTACAGGGAGACTATTACTCATTTGATTACTGAAAACCATAATTTTATTCTTTAATTAATGCATACAAATAAATACAGCCAATGAGGTTGTTTTGAGCTATGCAGTCTCATATGGTACAAGAATACTATTTCTCACTTTTATTCATTCAATTGATTCTGGTTTCTTAAAAATTTATCAATATTAATGCGGGCATCCTCCAGCGCTGAGATAATCCCATGTCCTCCTTCTTCATACAGTATGATTTTGGAGTCTTTTATGTTCTGATGTGCATGTTCTGCATGACTATAACTGACCAACCCATCATTTTTAGCGTGAATAATGAGGGTTGGCACAACAATGTTATCAGGAACAATAAAATTCTGAATGATCTGCCCATCGATGATTGTGCCTTTGTAGCGCAATGACATAGGATGCATCACCTGAAGTAATTCCTCAGCCAATTGTTTTTGAATGGGGTTAAATTTTTTATAATTAGCTACAGGAATACCTAACAAACTGAGCATTTGAGATCTGAAAGCTTTAGTAAAGAGCCAATACCCAAAATCGGATTTCTGTATGATCTGTATAATGTGAATAAACACCGGAGCTTTATCATTTGGGGTAGGGGGCATGCTTACTGCACTTAAAAGCACCAACTTATCCACCCTCTCAGGAAAGTTATAAGCAAACTGCATGGAGGAGGGTCCTCCGGCCGATACCCCAATGACTATAACTTTTTCAATCCCAAGATGATCCAGGAGAAATTGATATTGTTCAGCCTGGTGTTTAGCAGAAAAATTGTCCGGAGCTTCAGAATTTAGATATCCAAACCTGGAGGGAGCTATAAACTGATAATCTCCATTGAGACAAATTTCTCCTAACCATAACCCCTGATCAAAACCTCCACCTGCCCCATGAACTAATAAAACCGGTATCCCATTGCCATTCATGGCATATTCCATTTTGCCATATTTTGTATCCAATATCCGTGATTCACTTCTCAATCTTACTCCTGCTTCCTTCATCTGCTTTTGGTATGATGGAAAAGCTATAAGGATGGAGATTAGTAAAAGAAATACACAACTGATCAGAAAATACATCATAATTCTCTTCCTCTTCATTATCTTTCAAATGTATGAATTATTGCCAGAGTTCAAGCCAAAGCTTTGACCATCAAAGTCATGCCTATATAAAAATGTGGCATTATATATTCTATCTATGAATGGCTTTCCTTGTCAAAGCCGTATTTATATCAGGATTGTCAAACTTCAAATAGGGGTTTCCTGGTTAAATGAGGATAAGTATCGCAAAATTGGCTTGTCAGGAGGTGCTGTTACTTTAAAACATACATCCTTTGTATTAAGTATCCGTTTTCTTCCGACCCATGGAAAATTGTTTTTTCTTCAATGATATCCAACGAAACTTTAGAGAATACTTCTTTTAATTCTGCATCGGAATAATACTTATGCACGAGTATATTACCTGAATTTGGATGAAGGATTGCATTCATTTTTGAATCGTATTCGATAGCTTTATGGATATGGGTATTCTCTGTGCAAACTTCTTCAACAATGATTACCATTTTGCCCACTCTCTTGAGTTCCCAAAATACCGCTTCAATGTGTATTTCGGGTGGCAAGTGGTGCAAAACATATTGGAGAAATACGATATCGAAAGTTGAACTTTTGAAGGGGAGTTTTTCAAGAGAAGATTGAAAGAATGGAAAAGGAGAAACTTCTTCATCACGAATATCTTCAACATCCACCAGGGTTATCTCTGTAGCAAAGTGTTTACTGAAGAAATAAGAATTAAAGCCATTTCCACATCCTACATCCAGGAGGTTCTTATTTGCAATGTATTTAGCGATATGTGGTAATAGTCTTTTTTGGTAATCTTCAATGATTTTTTTAGGGGTGTTCTGCATAGTGAATCACATAATTCCTTTGTTTTACAATAATGATCTCCAACCTAAAGGAAATTCTCTATTTATCAACCCTAATGAAACGAACCGTGTCGATGATGAAGCGATTCCTTTCTTCAGGTGGACAAAATTAAGGAGGGGATGAAAATACAAAATTTGATTAATGAGTGACAAAATCCTTTCGGTGATCACCTTAAAAAAAGTAAAATGAGAAAACTTTTCATTCGGAGCGACATTACTTTTGATGGTTATTTCGAAGTAAACCAAATCACGTATTTTACTATTCATAGAAATGTTTGAGGTCAGGAAACCTAAAAACTCCGTTTCAATCATTTACAATCTGCTGACCGCTTCATTCCTTGGCGTAATTCTAATGAAGGCATGGACTCCTGCCAGCTATAGGAAGAAAGAGTAATTGCCGATTTAAAGAACAGCATATATTAGTAAATGTGAAAAAACAAACTTATATTTATCCTGGAATCTTTGGGACGGGAATACGAGGTTGTTAAAACATTTTAATGAAAGTTGGAGGTAATTACTCAGTTTAATAAACGGTAATACACCGAAAAGTTAACCGCAATTTCATCATTTAAATAAATTACTATGGACAATTATGAACCTACAGGTCAAAATGACAATTCATTTTTCAAAAATCCCGAAATAAAAGATTTTTTACTCGAAACCGCTAAATGGGGAAAACTTTTAGCTATTGTGGGATACATCGGACTAGGAATTATGATATTATTAGGGATTCTTGTATTGTTTGGTTTTTCAAATTTCGCCGATTATTCCGATTCCTTCGCAAATCTGGGATTCATAGGATTTTTATATATCATTATCGGTGCAGTATATTATTTCCCTATCACTTATTTATATAAGTATTCCATACAGATCAGAAAAGGGATGGTTTCACATGATTTAAATACAATTACTTCCGGTTTTCAAAATCTTAAATCTTTATTTAAATTCATGGGTATACTTACCATTGCAACCTTATCTTTATATGGACTCATATTGCTGATAATGATTCCATCTATGTTATTTTTTAATTAATGATGCTCTTTTCAGACATAATGAATAGGTATTCATTGTAATACACAACCCTGCGGGATGATTACTGATTCGGTTACATGTAATCTTTATAGGTCCGAATATGGGCACAGACAAGGAAATATACTGTTGGCGATCCTCCCAAACATTTCATACTCTTAGAATAAAGTGAACATGAAGACTAATCATATACTGGTTACAGAAACATCATCAGAGGTTGGAGAGGCGATTGGGGAATTATTAGCTGAAAAAGGACATTATCAAATCCCTTCGAGTCGTCATCCGGAGAATTGTAACGAAATCCTGACGACCTTCATACAGGTTTTACTTCGACCCTATGCTTGTGTTTTTTGTAAAATCCATTCTCTCATTTTTTTGAAAGCATAAGGATTAGCCAAAAGATATGATAGGCATTCTATGGGAATAGCATAAAAAATGAAGTATACCTGCAATTTTTATAAATGAAAAAAAGATTATATTTGTAAAAGTGGTAATTTTTAAACCGGGGACTTTGAGGCAGACTTATCCAAAATTTATAATTTTCCGAATCAATTACAGGGATCACCAGCGGATTGCGATACGATTTGACTATGATCAGGCCTTGATTGGAATGGTCAAAAAAATACCTGATGCAAAATGGAGTGCAAGTCAGCGTTGTTGGCATATTCCTGACACTCTAGAGTCTATAGCATATTTACTCAACTCCGGATTGCCATGTTCTGAAGCACAAATCAAGGAACTCATTGTCTTACCCGATGGAGAACCGGGCGTGTTAACTCATTATGATCGATCATTTCATGTTATTCATGTAGAAGCTTTTCATAAATGGCTGGAGCAAAAGCGATACAGTAACAATACCATTAAGACTTATATTCAGGCATTGCAGGTTTTTCTGGCGTATTTTGAAAACAGGGATCCGGCTACATTGAGCAATGAAGATGTAAGAGAATTTATGCATAGGCGTATTATCAGAGAGCATTTAAGCTTTTCGTATCAAAATCAGGTTATCAACGCTATCCGATTGTTTTTCAGAGCTATTGTCAGAAGCGAAATTGATCCATTTCAATTAGAAAGACCACGCCGTGAACATAAACTTCCCAATGTATTGAGTAAAAAGGAGGTAAAGGCAGTGCTGGATTCTCTACAAAATGACAAGCATCGTTGTATGTTGAGTCTAATCTATGCCTGTGGGCTGCGTTGTGGAGAATTGCTTCAACTAAAGCCTACAGACATTGATGCTGATCGCAGACTGTTAAATATACGTCAGGGTAAAGGCAGGAAGGACCGGATAGTACCATTAAGCAGCAAAATGCTAATGTTGCTTAGAGATTATTATCGGGCGTACAGACCTCAAAGCTGGCTTTTTGAAGGTCAGGAATCCGGCAGTCCATATACGGCGAGAAGTTTTCAACAGGTACTTAAAAAAGCCATTAAAAAATGCGGTATTAAAAAACCGGTTACCTTGCATTGGCTGAGGCATTCGTACGCCACCCACCTGTTGGAATCAGGAACAGATTTGCGATATATTCAGACGCTGCTTGGTCATAAGAGCAGTAAAACTACGGAGATATATACACATGTCAGCACCAACAGTTTACAAAAGATCAGAAGTCCTTATGATGATTTATGAAGAAACATTTAAATTTGGATCAGGGAAGAAATAACCCGTTACAAAGTAGCGCAAATGCACCCATTTTTGGTTGTATAGTCGCTATAGAGTAGCGGGTATAAACGAGTTATGTGCAACCCTAAAAGACGACAGTGCAAACTTTAAACTGACAGACAATAAA